>CAZYWK010000066.1:0-7471 GCA_964651825.1 uncultured Ilumatobacteraceae bacterium
GAACGGCGGGGGTGGTCCCGCGAAGCCATTGGACGGTTTCGTGCCAGCCGCTGAGGATCAGGTGTTCTGCTGGGCCGTCAAGGTGATCAATTCCCGACCGCAACCTCGAAACGAATTCCAAGAGGTCGTGATGGCCGATCACTACTTCGCGGCGATCCAACCATTCGCCGTCGCAGCGGTCGCCGCGGAACTCGATGCCCTCGTCGACTTCACGCACAGTGTCGTCGCACGAGGCTCCTTCACCGAGGAGGACGAAGTGGAACCCGGTGCCCCCGTCGCGGACGCGTACCAAACAGTCAACACGTTCGTCGACCAACACTGCCTCGGCCTCGCGTAACGCACTCGCCGATCACGGGAGCGACGTCCAACGTCACCCGATCATACGTCGTCGAGATTCAGTTTCGATGGCCGATCACCGACGTCCGCGGACGACCGATCAGGCTCAGTAGCGTGAGACGCATGCCCATCAAGCTGGAGAACGTCGGCATCGCTGTCCGCGACATCGAAGCGACGATCGCCTTCTTCACCGACCTCGGTCTGACCCTTGTCGGCCGCGACACCGTTCGTGGTGAGTGGACCGACACGGCCGTCAGCCTCGACGGCAACCACGCCAACATCGCTATGCTCCAGACCCCAGACGGCAACGGTCGCCTCGAGTTCTTCGAGTACATCCACCCCGACGCGATCGACACAGAACCCACCCGGCCCAACGAGATCGGCATGCACCGCGTCGCCTTCTCCCTCGACGACATCGACGATGCCCTCGAGATCGCCGCGAGGCACGGCTGCCACCCGCTACGCGGTGTCGCGACCTACGAAGACGTCTACAAGCTCGCCTATGTTCGCGGCCCCAGCGGCATCATCGTGATGCTCGCGGAGGAGCTGAACAACAGCTGACCGTGGGTCGATCCACTGGAGGCAGCTGACGGGCTCCGCGTTTGGACGGGATCCGCTCACTCGAGTTGTCCCGGTCATCACATTGGGTGCAGTCGGGTCCAGCACGGAGCCGGGTGACGAATCGAGCGGCGATCGTGCGCCGGCTGGGCTGGGCTGGGTAGAACCCGGTCGCAGTGCCGGCTCGGCGCTGGACGCACGCCAATGACATTCAGGCGGTCTCGACGAGTGAGCCGTATCGCTGCTGGGCGGCTTGTGCCGACGTGCCGAGCAGCGAACCGATCGTCTGCCACGAGGCACCGGCGCCTCGGGCGGCGATGACTGCGTCGGCGACTTGGCGCTCGCTGCGCGCCCGAGCGAGCGCCGCCCGTTCCAGCAGGTACTCCTCGACCGGGCGCTCATCGCCGGCCTGGGGTTCGTAGTCCTCGAATCGCTTGGCGAGTTCATCGGCCTGGTCGAGGATCTCTTGGATCGAGCGGGGCATGTGGATCACCTCAGAAACTTGTTGCGGGCGGTCATGGCGTGCACGATGAACTCGATTCCATCGCCTTCGGCGACGCCGATCTCGAGTAGCTGACCATCGGTTCCGGCACCGATGAGCATCGTGAGGTCATCAAGATCGAATGCTCGTGTCGGGTTGCGATAGGCGTGCAAGATGTCATCGTCGTGGACTCCGTGCTTGCGAGCGCTCTCCAAGATCACCGGATCCACGACATCAACTTACCTTGACAATTTCGTGCTCAATGAACCCGGGACCTTCTTGCGCGACCGTGTCTGTCCTCCCGGCGAAGTGTTCGAGATCGTGTCGACCAGGCGCACCCACAACGCGTCCCAGTCGTCATGCTCGGCCGTCACCTACGTGCCGTTGAAAGGCGGTTCCAGCGACACCGTCGCGGCCCTTCATGCTCCACCAAGCGTGGCGACGCGGCCGCGACCTGGCAGTCATCGGCCGCCAGCGGGCAGATCCCGGTGGCTGACCACGCACGTTGATCACGCGTTCACGGACTCCGGTTCCGATCCTTCGGGCCAGCCGCCGTAGGGGACGGTCATGATCTCGAGGAAGTGGCCGCTCGGGTCGCACCAGTAGACGCCGCGGCCGCCGTCGTTGTGGTTGATCTCGTTCTTCCGGCCGAAGTGCGGCTCTGGGTAGTGCTCGATCTGGCGCGCGAGGATCCGTCCGTGGATCTCGTCGAAGTCCTGCTCGGTGACGAGGAAGGCGTAGTGCTGCGGGTGTACCTCCTCGCCGTCGGCCGCCTGGGCGAAGTCGAACGTGGCGCCGTGTTCGACGGGCACGGCCAAGAACGGTCCGAACCGTCGAGGAGCCGGCAGACCGAGCATCTCGCTGAAGAACGTCGCCGACTCCTGGGCGTCGCGGGCGTTGACGATCGTGTGGTTGAAAGCAACCGGCATGACAACCATTCTGCCGCCGCGGACGCCCCCGCCGCCGGTGCGGCTGCGCGGTTCAGCGCGGGGCGAAGCGTTGGCCGGCGTCGAGGCGGATGGTGCCGCCGTTGAGCATCGGGTTCTCGATGATCGCCACGGCGAGCCGCGCGTACTCGTCGGGCTGACCCATGCGCTTCGGGAAGGCGGCGTCGGCGACGAGCTTGGCCTTCATCTCGTCGGGTGCCGCCCGCACGAGGCCGGTGTCGAACAGGCTCGGCGCGATCGCGTTGACGCGGATGCCGAACGAACCGAGGTCACGGGCCATCGTCAGCGACATGCCGGCCACGCCGGCCTTCGACGCGGTGTACGCGATCTGGCCGATCTGGCCCTCGAACGCGGCGATCGACGCGGTGTTGATGATCACGCCGCGCTCGTCGTCGGCGTTCGGCTCGTTCTTCGCCATCGCCTCGGCCTGGAGGCGGTTGAGGTTGAACGTGGCCACCAGGTTCAGGTCGACCACCTGCCGGAACGACTCGAGGTCGTGGGCCACGCCGTGCTTGTCGAGCGTCTTCTTGCCGATGCCTCCACCCGCGACGTTCACGCCGACGTCGAGACCACCGAGGGCCTCGATCGCCGCGGCGACGGTGTGCTCGGTGCCCTCGAAGTCGGTGATGTCGCACTCGAAGAAGTGGCCCCCGATGGCCTCGGCCACCGCCGCGCCTTCCGTGCCGGGCCGATCGAGCACCGCGACCTTGGCTCCCGCCGCGGCAACCCGCTCCGCCGTGGCCCGCGCCATGCCCGATGCCCCGCCGACCACCATCACCCGTGCGCCGTTGACTTCCATCGCTGTCCTCCAAGTGCCGTGACCCCGGTGCCCATCGCACTCGGTCGGGCGCCGACAGTATCCCCGCACCTCGCGAAGTGACAAGATCGATCTACAACTGAGAGAATGACGCTCTCATCACGACCGGTACGACCAGAGGGAACCCACCATGTCAGAAGCCTGGATCATCGACGCCTGCCGCACCCCCCGCGGCATCGGCAAGCCTGGCAAGGGCTCGCTCGCCCACCTGCACCCGCAGCGGCTCGCCGCCTCGGTGCTCGCCGCGATCGCCGAGCGCAACGAGCTCGACACGTCGAAGGTCGACGACATCATCTGGGGCACGAGCAACCAGTCGGGCACGCAGGCCGGCGACCTCGGCCGCATGGGCGCCCTCGACGCCGGCTACGACGTGAAGGCCAGTGGTGTCACGCTCGATCGCTTCTGCGGCAGCGGCATCACCACATCGAACTTCGCCGCCGGCATGATCGCCTCGGGCCTCGAAGACATCGTCGTCGCCGGTGGCACCGACATGATGTCGACGTACGCGTCGAACCGCGTTCCCGGCCTGCCCCCGTTCATGGACGCCGGCAACACGCACCTGCGCTCGATCCACCCCCAGCCGCACCAGGGCATCTGTGGCGACGCCATCGCCACGTTGGAAGGCATCCCGCGCGACGCGCTCGACGACCTGGCCTTCGAATCGCAGCAACGGGCCGCGCGGGCGATCGAGGAGGGACGCTTCGAGCGCAGCCTCATCACGGTGCACAACGACGACGGCACCGTGGCCCTCGACCACGACGAGTACCCGCGTCCGCAGACGACCCGTGAAGGCCTCGCCGGCCTGGCGCCCGCGTTCGCCGGGCTCTACGACGTGGCGCTCGACGAGGAGGGCACGTCGTTCAAGTCGCTGATCACCCAGGTCTACCCCGACCTCGAGATCGAGCACGTCCACCATGCCGGCAACAGCTCCGGCGTGGTCGACGGCGCGGCCGCCATCCTCTGGGCCAGCCCCGACGCGGCGAAGGCCAACGGCTGGAAGCCCCGCGCCAAGGTCGTGGCGATGGCCAACGTCGGCGACAGCCCGACGCTCATGCTCAACGCTCCGGTGCCGGCGGCCCGCAAGGTGCTCGACAAGGCAGGCCTCACCATCGACGACATCGACGTGTTCGAGGTCAACGAGGCCTTCGCCGTGGTGGTCGAGAAGTTCATCCGCGACCTCGGCGTCGACCGCGACAAGATCAACGTCAACGGCGGCGCCATCGCGCTCGGCCATCCGATCGGCGCCACGGGCGCGATCCTGATCGGCACCTGCCTCGACGAGCTCGAGCGCACCGACGGCCGCTACGGCCTGATCACCATGTGCGCCGCCGGCGGCATGGCGCCCGCCATCATCATCGAACGCGTCTGAAGCCCGCCGCCTGACGCAATCGTCGCCGACGAGGGAAGCGCTAGCGACGAGGCTGGCGCTCGGCCGACCTCGATCGTTGCAACGAGACTCGCCATGAGGCCGAGCCAATCGTCACGGCACGACGAGGAACGTGGCGCCGAGGACGACCAGCACGGCGCCGTAGAAGCGTTCGAGGCGGTGGGCGTCGATGCGCAGGGCGACCCTGGCGCCGAGGAAGCTCAGCGGCACGCTCGTCATCGCGAACACGGCCACGAGTGTCCAGTCGATGTGGCCGAGCGCGGCGTGCACGACGGTTCCAGGGATCGCCAGCACGGCCGACACCGCCAGCGACACCGCCAGCGCCTGACGGATCGGCAGCTTGACGACGGTCATCATCAACGGGGCGAGCAGGAACCCGCCGCTGTTGGCGAGCAGGCCGGCGCTGACGCCGACGATCACGGCGACGAGCCTGAGCAGTTCAGGGCTCGGGGCAGTGTCGACGATCGTCGCCGGCCGCGTGGCGACCGCCACACCGCCACCGGTGCCGAACCCATCGATCGTGGACTCCGCCGGAACTTTGGAGGGCTCGTCCGGATCGGTCGACCGGCCGGCCGTGACGAGCAGGCGCAGGCCGATGCCGACGAGCACCACATCGGTCACCTGCACGAGGAAGCCACCGCTGATCCACCGGGTGGCCAGCGCGCCGGCGATCGTCGCCGGGATGCCCCACAGGATGCAGGTCCGCACGATCTTCAGGTCGAGGTACTGCCCCTTCCAGTACACCCAGGTGGCGGCGAGGGTCGACGGCACGGTGGCGGGGAGCGGGGCAGCCACGGCGACGATGGCCGGGACGCCGATGGCGTGCAGCAGCGGGGTGGCGATGGCCGAGCCGCCCTTGCCGAGCAGGCCGCCGAGGAAGCCGATGACCAGTCCGATCAGGGCGGCGCCGAGCAAGGTGTGCGGTTGCATTCGTCAACCATGATGGAGGTTGCACAGACATCGTTCAACCCGATCCATCAGATCGCACGAATAGGATCATCCTATGGATCTTCGCCAGCTCGAATACGCGGTCGCCGTCGTCGACCACGGCGGATTCACCCGCGCCGCGACGGCGCTGCACGTCTCGCAACCGTCGCTGTCCCAGGGCGTGCAGGCGCTCGAGCGGGAACTGGGCGTGCAACTGTTCGAGCGGCTCGGCCGGTCGGTCCGGCTGACCGCCGCCGGCGAGGTCGTCGTCGACGGCGCCCGCCGGGTGCTGCGTGATGCGGCCGAGCTGCGCACCGCGTCGGCGGCCGTCGCTGGGGTGGTCACCGGCAAGCTCGATCTGGTGGCGCTCCCGACGCTCGCCGTCGATCCGTTGGCCCGGCTGATCGGTACGTTCCGGGCCGAGCATCCAGGCGTCACGGTCAACGTGACCGAGCCGGAGGATGCGGCATCGGTCGAACAGCATGTGCTCTCGGGCCGGGCCGAGCTCGGGTTCGCCGACCTGACCACCGGTGGCCGCGACCTCGTGCGGGTCGAGCTGTTCCGTCAACCGGTCGTCGCCGTCAGCCCGCCCGGTACCGAAGTCGACACAGACGACGCGACCCTCACCCCCGCCGCGCTGGCCAAGCTCCCGTTGTTGGCCACGCCCGCGGGCACCTCGACGCGCCGTCTGCTGGATCAGGTGATCGCCCGCAGCGGTGCGGCCGCCAACGTCGTCGTGGAGACGAGTCACCGCGAGTCGCTCGTGCCGCTCGCCATTGCCGGCGCGGGCACCACCCTCGTGCCGGCGTCGATGGCCGCCGACGCCGAACGCCAGGGCGCAGTCGTCCGCCCACTCCGGCCACCGGTCACCCGCCGCGTCGGCATCCTCCACCGCCGCGGCCCCCGCTCCCCCGCCGCCGACGCGATGCTGACGCTGGCGCGAGCCACACCCTGGAACGGCTGACGACCGATCGTCAGCCAATCGTTGCGAACCTATTCGATGAACAGGAGGGCGGGGGTCTCGAGCAGCGTCTTGAGACGCTGGACGAAGACGGCGGCGTCCCAGCCGTCGACCATCCGGTGGTCGAAGCTGCACGACAGGTTGCACATCTGCCGGGGCTCGAACGCGCTGTTCCGCCACACCGGTCGGGTCTCGATCTTGTTGACACCGACGATCGCGACCTCGGGCGCGTTGATGATCGGTGTGGTCACGAGGCCCCCGAGCGCACCGAGCGAGGTGATCGTGATGGTCGAGCCCGACAAGTCCGCTCGCGTCGCCGATCCGTCGCGAGCCGCCGCGGTGACCCGCGCGAGCTCGGCCGCGAGCGCCCGGATGCTTCGAGCCTCGGCGTGGCGAACCACCGGCACGAGCAGCCCGTTGTCGGTCTGCGTGGCGATGCCGACGTGGACGGCGTCGAACGTGGTCAGCGTCTCGGCCGCGTGGTCGTAGTGCGCGTTGATGGCGGGTTGCTCCGCGACGGCCTGGGCGATCGCCCTGGCGACGAACGGCAGCAGCGTGAGGCGGGGCCCGTCGCGGTCGGCGTGGCTGCCGTTGAGCTCGGCGCGCAGGCGCTCGAGCTCGGTGACGTCGACCGCGTCGACGTAGGTGATGTGGGGGATCTCCGACCACGCCGCCGACAGCCGCTCGGCGATCTTGCGCCGCACCCCGCGCACGGCCTCGGTCCGCGCGCCGTCGGACCCCCCTCCGGAATGCTGAGTGGATCGTGCGACAGGCGCACCACCGCCGGAGAGTTTCGGGTCGGAGCCGGTCAGGAGCGCGTCAAGATCGGCATGCAGCACCTGGCCGCCGGGACCGCTGCCGGCCACCGCGACGAGGTCGATGCCGAGCACCGCCGCGCGCTCGCGTACCGCCGGTGACGCGCTGACTCCGGGTGCGCGGGCGGCGCCGGCCTCGAGCACCGACGGCGGCGCCAGGCTGCTGGGCACCGCGTCAGCGGACACGGCGTCAGCGGACACGGCGTCCGCGGGCGTCTCGTCCGCGGGAGGAGGAGCGTCGG
>CAZYWK010000066.1:7571-22776 GCA_964651825.1 uncultured Ilumatobacteraceae bacterium
GCGTCAGCGGACACGGCGTCCGCGGGCGTCTCGTCCGCGGGAGGAGGAGCGTCGGCAGGTTGAGCCGGATCGGCGCCGGCTCCAGGATCGGCGGGGGCATCACCCGCACCTGTGTCGATCTCGACGAAGGCACCTCCGACCGCGACGAGGTCGCCGGGCTCACCGTGACGGGCGGTGACCACTCCGGCCACGGGCGCCGACACCTCGATCGTCGCCTTGTCGGTGAGCACCTCGGCGAGCACGGATTCCGTCGTCACCTCGTCGCCCACCTCGACGAGCCAGTCGACGATCTCGGCCTCGGCCACGCCTTCGCCCACATCGGGGAGCTTCATCGTGAACACGCTCATGTCGCCACCACCTGCTTCATCGCCGCCCCGACCCGGTCCGGGCCCGGGAAGTATGCCCATTCGAGGGCGTGTGGATACGGCGTGTCCCAACCGCACACCCGGGTGATCGGTGCTTCGAGATGGACGAAGCAACGTTCCTGGACGATCGCACTCAGCTCGGCGCCGAACCCCGACGTCAAAGTGGCCTCGTGCAACACGATGCAGCGCCCCGTCTTGGCGACCGACTCCACGATCGCGTCGACGTCGAGCGGCACGAGGGTGCGCAGATCGATGATCTCGGCATCGATGCCCTGCTCGCGCGCCGCGGCCTCCGCGACGTGCACGAGCGTGCCGTAGGTGAGCACGGTCAGGTCGTTGCCCTCACGATGCGTGCGGGCCTTGCCCAACTCGATCGTGTAGTAACCCTCGGGCACCTCGCCGAGCGGGTGCTGCGACCAGGGAACGATGGGCCGGTCGTGATGACCGTCGAACGGGCCGTTGTACACCCGCTTCGGTTCGAGGAACACCACCGGGTCGTCGTCTTCGATCGCGGCGATCAGCAGGCCCTTCGCGTCATTCGGGTTCGACACCACAACTGTCTTCAGGCCGGCCACGTGGGTGAACAGCGCCTCCGGGCTCTGCGAGTGGGTCTGGCCGCCGTAGATGCCGCCGCCGGTCGGCATCCGCACCACCATCGGCGCGGTGAAGTCGCCGGCCGAACGGTGCCGCAGCCGGGCCGCCTCCGACACGAGCTGGTCGTAGCCCGGATACACGTAGTCGGCGAACTGGATCTCGACGCACGGCCGCAGCCCGTAGGCGGCCATGCCGATGGCAGCGCCGATGATCCCCGACTCGTTGATCGGCGCGTCGAAGCACCGATCGCGGCCGAAGCGCTCCTGGAGGCCCTGCGTGCAGCGGAACACTCCACCGAAGTAGCCGACGTCCTCGCCGAACACGACGACCCGGTCGTCGCGCTCCATCGCCACGATGTGGGCGTCGCGGATCGCCTCGATCATCGACATCGACGGCATCTCAACGCCCCCCGTCCGGCGTGCCGCGCATCGCCTCGATGGCCTCGTCACGCTGCTCGCGCAGGTGTCGCGGCAACTCGCTGAACACGTCGTCGAACATCGTCGCGACGTCGGGGATCACACCCGACTTCATCGATCCGCGCGAGTCGGCCTCGCCGAACGCGGCGTCGACCTCGGCGTCGACCTCATCCACCAGCGCCGCGTGCCGCTCGTCGTCCCAGTCACCCGACACGATGAGATGGCGGACGAGCCGATCGATCGGATCGCCGAGCGGGAACATCTCCGACTCGCCGTCGGGCCGGTACACCGACGGATCGTCGGAGGTCGAGTGCGCACCGCGGCGCAGCGTGACCCACTCCAGCAACGTCGGCCCGAGGTTGGTGCGGGCCCGCTCGGCCGCCCACTGCGACGCCGCGTAGACGGCGAGGTAGTCGTTGCCGTCGACCCGCAGCGCCGGGATGCTGAACCCGAACCCACGATCGGCGAACGTGGCCGACGCACCGCGGGCGAAGTCCTCCGGCGTGGAGATCGCCCAGTGGTTGTTGACGATGTTCAAGATGACGGGCGCCTGATAGGTGGAGGCGAACACGAGCGCGGCGTGGAAGTCCGATTCCGCCGACGCCCCCTCGCCGATCCACGCCGACGCGATCTCGGGCCCGCCCCGCATGGCCGAGGCCATCGCCCAACCCACGGCTTGGATGTACTGCGTGGCGAGGTTCCCGGAGATCGTGAAGAACCCGAAGTCCTTCGCCGAATACAGCACCGGGAGCTGACGGCCCTTCAGAGGGTCATGCTCGTTCGACAGGATCTGGTTCATCATGTCGACGATCGGATAGCCGGCCGCGATCAGCAGCCCCTGCTGCCGGTAGGTCGGGAAGTGCATGTCGCCGCGCTGCAGCGCGCGCTGCTGGCCGCACGCGATCGCCTCCTCGCCGAGCGACTGCATGTAGAAGGAGATCTTGCCCTGGCGGTGGGCACGAAGCATCCGGGCATCGAAGCTGCGCACGAGCATCATGTCGCGCAGCCCGGCGAGCTTGCGCTCCGCGCACAGGTCGGGGACCCACTCGCCCACCGCGTTGGCATCGTCGTCGAGCACCCGAACCAGCTGCTTGCGCATCAGGGCGATGCGTTCGACCTTCTCGTCGAGCGCCGGCTTCTTCATCTCGCCGGCCTTGCTGATGTAGCGAACCTTGTCGGCCGGCCGGTGACCGCGCGCCGGTTCGGGGATGCGCAGTCGAAGTCGGTCGGACTGGTCTCGACCGTTGGTCATCGGTTCGCCTCCGCGGTCGTTCGACTGAAGTGTTCCGTGCGAGAATGGTATTGTCGTTTTCGGAGAATGTCGAGTCCATCGGGGCTCGCGACCGGTCGAGCCAGAAGACGAGGGGACGCGATGAGCGAACAAGCCGTGTTGTACGAGGTGGTTGACGAGCGCATTGGTGTCGTCACCCTAAACCGGCCCGACAAGGCGAACTCGCAGACCCCGGCGATGCTCGACGAGCTGAACGACACGTTGATGGCCGCCGCCGCCGACCGCGAGGTGCGGGTGATCGTGCTGCAGGCCAACGGCAAGCACTTCTCCGCCGGCCACGACATCTCCGGCGAAGGCCGCCGCGAGGAGGACGCGATCGACCTCAAGGTCGAGGGCCTCGCCGGCATCTACGAGTGGGAGACCAAGCGCTACATCGGCTACTCCCGAGCGTGGCGCGACATCCGCAAGCCCACCATCGCCGCCGTCCAAGGCCAGTGCATCGCCGGTGGGCTGTTGCTCTGCTGGCCGATGGACATCATCGTGGCCGCCGACAACGCCAAGTTCTCCGACCCGGTCGTGCGCATGGGCATCGGCGGCGTCGAGTACCACGGCCACACCTGGGAGCTCGGCCCCCGCAAGGCCAAGGAGTGGCTCTTCACCGCCTCGCAGTTCAGCGCCGCCGAGGCCGAGAAGTTCGGGATGGTCAACCACGTCGTGCCGCTCGACGAGCTGCGCGGCTTCACGATGGACATGGCCACCCGCATCGCCGGGATGAACCCGTTCGCCCTCGCCCAGGCCAAGCGGGCCGTCAACCAGACCCAGGACGTGCAGGGCTTCTACGCCGCCATCCAGTCGGTGTTCGACATCCACTCGACCGGTCACGGCCACGCCCTGTCGGTCAACGGCTACCCGATCCTGGTCGACCTCGACCAGATGAAGCAGTCGATGAAGGAAGGCTGAGCATGTCCGACGTCACCATCTCGTCCCAGGCCACGCCGATCGCTGACGGCCTGTTCACCTGGCCGTCCGAGACGCCGGCGCTGATCGGCACCCGGTGCGACAACTGTGGTGAGGTCACGTTCCCGAGCCACTACGGGTGTCCCCGTTGCGCCTCCGAGGCGATGGTCTCGTTCGAACTCGGCCGCACCGGCACCGTGTGGACGTGGACCACTCAGAACTTCCGGCCGCCGCCGCCCTATGCCGGCCCGGACGAGTTCGTGCCGTACCACGTCGGCTACGTCGAGCTCCCGGGCGAGGTGATCGTCGAGTCGTACCTCAGCGGATTCGACGGTCGTCGCCCGGTGATCGGTGAAGCCGTCGAGCTGGTGATCATCCCGTTCTCGACGAACGAATCCGGCGACGAGGTCGTCACGTACGCGTTCCGACCCACCACCGACCGCACAGACACAGGAGCCGACTCATGACCGCTGACGTCGCCATCATCGGGGTGGGTCTGCACCCCTTCGGACGCTTCCCCGGCAAGTCGGCCATCGAGATGGGCGCCGCCGCCGCCCGCCTCGCGATGAAGGACGCCGGCGTGGAGTGGCGCGACGTCCAGTTCGCGTTCGGCGGCAGCTACGAAGTCGACAACCCGGACTCGGTCGTCAACCAACTCGGGCTCACCGGCATCCCCTTCTTCAACATGTACAACGGCTGCGCCACCGCGGCCAGCGTGCTCACCCAGGCGACCAACACGATCCGCCTCGGCGAGTACGACCTCGGCATGGCGATCGGGATGGACAAGCACGTGCCGGGGGCCTTCAAGGGCGATCCGGTGCAGTACAGCCTGCCGAGCTGGTACGGCGATGCCGGCATGTTCCTGACCCCGAAGTTCTTCGCCGAGAAGATCCAGCGCTACATGCACGACTTCGACATCAGCCCGACAACGCTGGCCCGCGTGGCGGCCAAGAACTTCGGCAACGGAGCGCTCAACGAGAACGCGTTCCGTCGCGCCCCGATGTCGGTCGAGCAGATCCTGGAGTCGCGGATGGTCAACGACCCGCTCACCCAGTACATGTTCTGCGCCCCCGACGAAGGGGCCGCCGCGCTGGTGCTGTGCCGCGCCGACCGGGCCCACGAGTTCACCGACACTCCGGTCTACCTCCATGCCTCGGAGATGCGGACCCGGCGGATCGGTGCGTTCGAGGTGCACAGCCCGTCGTTCCCGCTCGAGCAGGTTCCCGGCCCCACCGTCGACGTGTCGCGCGCGGCCTACGAGAAGGCCGGCATCGGACCCGAGGACGTCGACGTGATCCAACTCCAGGACACCGACGCCGGCGCCGAGGTGTACCACATGGCCGAGAACGGCTTCTGCGCCGACGGCGACCAGGAGCGGCTGCTCGCCGAAGGCGCCACGAACATCGACGGCCCACTGCCGATCAACACCGACGGTGGTCTGATCGCCAACGGCGAACCGATCGGCGCGTCAGGCCTGCGCCAGGTCCACGAACTGGTCAAGCAGCTCCGCGGCCAGGCCGGCGACCGCCAAGTGCCCGGCGATCCCAAGGTCGGCTACGCCCAGCTCTACGGCGCCCCCGGCACCGCCGGCGTCACCATCGTCTCCGTGTAAGTGGCGGGCTCGTCGCTGGCGCTTCCCTCGCCCCGCGTGCCCGCCACTATTTCGACGGGGGGCCCTTGGGGACGTCGCGGAAGGGGGTGTTGCGGTCGTAGGACAGCTCGCGGGGCATGCCGAGGACGCGTTCGGCGATCACGTTGCGGGCCATCTCGGTGGTGCCGCCGCCGAGCGTCGACACCTGCCGCAGCAGGTAGTCGTTGCCGATCTCGGCCGCCTCCCCGTCGCTGTCGTCCCACGCCGTGCCGCTCGCGCCGGCCAACTCGAACACGATCGAGGTGAGCCGCGTGGTGGAGATCCCCGAGTAGAGCCGGCCGACCGAGGCCGCCTGGTCCGACATCTTGCCGGTCGAGATCCCCTCGGCGATGCGGTGTTGGATCGCCTCGCTGACGAGCTCGAGCATGTACCCCTCGCCGAGCAGGTCACGGCTGAGTGGGTCGTCGATCTGGCCACTGTCGCGCGCCACGTCGACGTTGTGCAGGCTCCGTCGCGCGCCACCCGAGTTGCCCGACGGTGAGGTGACGTACGGCGAGTTGTGGAGCATCCGCTCGTGGAACATCCACCGGGTGCCGATCGTCCAGCCCTCGTTCACGTCGCCGATCCGGGCGGAGTCAGGGACGCGTACGTCGGTGATGAACTCCTGGCAGAAGTCCTTGAACCCGTTGAGCATCTCGATGCGGTGGATCTCGATGCCAGGCTGGTGCAGCGGGAAGATGAACACCGACAGCCCGCGGTGCTTGGGGACGTCCCAGTTCGTGCGGGCGAGGCAGAGGCCCCAGTCGGAGAACCAGGCGCCGGTGGTCCACACCTTCGAGCCGTTGAGGATCCACTCGTCGCCGTCACGCACCGCGGTCATCAGCGCCGCCGCCACGTCGGAGCCGCCGCTCGGCTCGGAAAGCAGCTGCATCCACAGCTCCTCGCCCTTGATGATCGCCGGCAGGTGGCGGAGCTTCTGCTCGTGCGTGCCGAACTCCAGCAGCACCGTCGCACACGGCGAGAACGTCGGCGCCTGGAGCCGGAACGGGTAGGCGTAACCGGACAGCTCCTCGCGCAGCGCCATCTGGTGGGCCGGAGTGAGCCCGAGGCCGCCGTACTCGCGGGGGAAGCACACGCCGGCGAGGCCGGCGTCGTAGAACATGCGCTGCAACTGGCGGGCCTCGTCGACCTCGGCCAGCTCTTCCTCGTCGGTCAACCGCGGCCGCAGGTAGCCGATCTGATCCGACGGCGTGCTCCGCGGCAGCGTCGAGCGGATCCACGTGCGGGCCCGGGCCCGGAAGTCCTCGACCGTCTCCATCGGTTCGGTCGGCGTGGTCGGATTCGTCTCCATCGTGGTCATGACGCCACCGCCATCGTCTCGTCGCCGGCCGTTCGGGGTTCGTCGGCGTGGGCCTCGATCAGGCCGGCCAGCCGCTGGCGGTGATCCGCCGAGCTGGCGAAGGCGGACTTGTTGACCACGATGCGGCGCAGGAACAGGTGCAGGTCGTGTTCGAACGTGACACCGATGCCACCGTGGATCTGCACGCAGTCGTGGGCGAGGTCGGGGCCGTACTGGCCGATGTAGGCCGACGCCGCGGTCACGAGATCGATCGCCTGCGGATCGCCGGTCGCGACTGCCAGCGCGGCGGCATCGGTGATCGCATGGCTCGCTTCGAGCCAGGACTTCATGTCGGCGAAGCGGTGCTTGAGCGCCTGGTACGAGGCGAGCGGACGACCGAACGAATACCGGTCGAACGCCCACTCGACGGTCATGTCGAACGCCGCCTGCATCGCGCCGACCGACTCGGCGGCAGCGATGGTCAGCCCGAGCAACAGCGCCCAGTCGACGTCGTCGCCCGCCGCGCCAGGCTCACCGACGACCGAGCCGATCGGCAGGCGGACGTCGGCGAGCTCCACCGCGCCGAAGCGCCGTGTGAGATCGGTCGAACGCAGTGGCCTGATCGTCACGCCAGGCGTGTCGCTCGGCACGAGCACGTTCGTCAGCCCGTCGCCGGTCCGGCCCGTGACGAGCAACAGGTCGGCATTCGTAGCGTTGTCGACCGGCCGCTTCGTGCCGTTCAGCACGACCTCGCCGCCGTCGATCCGGGCCTCCAGTGCCCAGTCACCGAGGCGGTGGTGCGGAGCCGCCTCGGACAGGCACCAGGCCGCGGTCGACGTGCCGGCCACCAGCGACTCCACGGCCGCGCCGTGTGCCCCGTTGCCACGATGGCTGAGGAGCGCGGCGACGACGTTGGTCGGCATCAACGGGCCGGGTGCGGCGTGCCGGCCGAACTCGTGGGCGATCAGCGTCAGGTCGACCAGCCCGTGCTCACCGACCGCTCCCCCGCCGTCGCCCTCACTGACGAGCAGGCTGGTCCACCCGAGCTCCGCCCCGCGCGGCCAGTATCTGTCGGGCTCACCGGTCGGCTCGTCGCGCAGTTCGCGTAGGACGTCGACGGGGACCAACTCGTCGAGGAACGTGGCCGTCGTCTCTTGCAACAGCGACTGGTCGGGGGTGGGATTGAGCAGCACGGGACTCCTTGCCGACACCGACGTGCGGTGGCACGTTCTCACGATCGGAGAACCCCATTATCGCACCTCGTGCGAGATCCGCCAAGGCGGCGCTCAGGTGCTGCGGGTGGCGGTGACGTCGGCGGCAGCGGCGTCGCGCAGCCGCTCCAGATCGGCGTCGTTGGTCCAGAAGTCCTCGAGGCCGGCTTCGTGGAGGCGGGCGCCGATCAGCTGGAGCGCGATGTCGTGGCGGACGTGCTCAGCGGCCACGAGCGCCACGGCCCGGTCGTCGCTCCACAGGCCCCACGCCTCGTCGTCGGTGACGCCGCCGATGATGACCTGGTCGTGATCGGCGACCACGAGGGAGATCCGGCATTGCAGTCGCTCCAGCACGACGGCCGGGCTGCTGTAGGAGTGGACGTACACCCGCCCTCCGAGATCGCCAACCTCGCCGTAGGCGATGACCGACACGTCGACGCCCCGTTCGATCGCCGCCCGCACCGGCCCGACGAACGACTCGGACTCCTGGGGCCAGATCGACATCCACAGCGTCGACGACGCACTCTCGACCACGTCGACCGAACGCCGCACGATCTCGTCGCGACCGGCGAGGTGCTGCACGACCCGGGTCTCGAGCCGGCGGCCGAGCTGCGGGAGGATCTGCTCCAGCCCGCTGATCGTTCCCGTCGCTTCGCGGCGCAATCGGCCGATGAGCGCGTCAGCGGGGAGGGCGACATAGGCGACGCCATTGCCCGATCCGCCCGACGGCGCGGTGACCTCGAACGCCGCGCCGCGCGCGACGAGCTTGCCGAGCGTCTCGTACACGGTGCTGCGCGGCACTCCCGACGCCTTGGCGACCTCGTAGCCGTTGGCCGGTTCGGGCGACGCCAGCAGCGCAAGGTACGCCTTGGCCTCGTAGCCCGACATGCCCGCGCTCTTCAACAGCTCCTGTGCCGCGTCGACTCCCACGCGTGCGACGGTATCGGTCACCGCTGCGCTCCGCGCGCCGGTGCCGAGCTGGAGGTGACGGTGGATGTGGAGGTGACGGTGAACGTGACCGGGTACGAGGCCCAGACCGCCCGGGTCGTCGACCGGTCCTCGGTCGCCGGCCGGTCGGGATCGGGCCGCGCTCCGGCACGCAGGAGCACACCCGACATCACCGCGATCGAGCCGAGCAGGCGCCGATCGCCCGAATCGTCAGGCTCGAGTCCGCCCGCCAGCTCTTGGCCGAGGCACGCATGCATGCCATG
Source organism: uncultured Ilumatobacteraceae bacterium (assembly GCA_964651825.1). Taxonomy (GTDB): domain Bacteria; phylum Actinomycetota; class Acidimicrobiia; order Acidimicrobiales; family Ilumatobacteraceae; genus Sva-07. Next base: position 16,487 of record CAZYWK010000066.1, read on the forward strand.
ACCGAACGTGAGCGCCCATGGAGCGACCCCTTCCGCGAGTCGCCGATCGGGATCGAAGGCGTCAGGGTCGGCACCGACCGCGGCGGGGTCGCGGTTCGCCTGCCGGAGGTCGATCGTGACCTCGTCACCGGCGGCGATCGTCCGGCCCGAGCGCAGCTCGACGTCGACGATCGCGATCCGTCGTGCAACCGGGCTCGCCGGGTGGAGGCGGAGCGATTCGTGCACGAAGCGTTGGCGGCGAGCGTCGTCGGCGGCGAGCACGTCGCGCTCGGCGACGGCGGTGGAGCACCACTCGAACATGTGGTGCATGGCGTGCACGAGTTGGTTCGACGTCGAATGCGATCCGACCCACGGGAAGTAGGCGACCTCGCGCAGCACGGTCTCGGGCGGCAGGTGCAGCCGGTCGTCGTTGCGCAGCAGCGTCGTCAGCACGTCTCGTGGCAGCTCCGCCTCGTCGAGTGTTCCCGCCGTCCACGCCTCGACGAGCGGCCGCCGACGCTCGATCGACGGGGCGAAGAACCGCTCCGCGAACTCGGCGAGCGCCGCGTCACCGTCGGCGACGACCTCCGACTTGTCGCCGGTCGCGTGCGCGACCGTCGATGCCCGCGCCAGCCGGTCCATCAGGGCGTACAGCTCGTCGAGCTCGTCGCCGGTCCCTGCCGGCCGGTCGACGCCGGCGACATCGAGCGACAGCAGCATCATCGTCCGTCGGGCGATGTGGAGCAGGTCGCCGTGACCGGCGGCGAGGTAGGGCGCGAGCACGACGTCGATGATCTCGGGGATGCGCTCGCGCTCGTACCAGCCGAACGTGTCGCGGCGGAACAGGCGGTTCTCGAGGCGGCGGCGGTCGAGGTGGGCCTCACCGTGGAGGTTGACGATCACACCGTCCATCAGGTGATGGCCCTCGTCGTACAGTGCCTGACGCAGCTCGCGCTTGCGGAGCGCATCCCTGGCCTCGGCGTACGTCGTTAGAGTTATCACGACTAGTCTCCCGACAGGGTACGGTAGACGCTGTATGGGTTCGGGGCCATCATTCGCGGGAAACGAGAGCGGGAACGACATCACCGGCCGGAGCCCGGACGGATCGCCGCGATCGATGCTGGTCACGGGCGGCGCGCAGGGCCTCGGGTCGGCGATCGCGTCGGCTGCTGCAACGGCTGGGTACCGGGTCGGGGTGATCGACGTCGTCGAGCCGGAGCGGCGCCACAGCGATGCGTTCTACGCCGCGTCGGTGACCGACGAGACCGCGATCGAGGCCGTGCTCGACGACTTCGGGGTCCCCGACGTCGTGGTCAACAATGCCGGGATCGTCCGCTTCGGGCCGCTCGTCGACCTCGCCGTCGACGACGTGCGTGCGGTGCTCGACGTCAACTTCGTCGGCACGTTCGTCGTCGCCCGCGCCGTCGCTGGTCGCTGGATGACCGCGGAGCGGTCGGGGGTGATCGTCAACGTCACCTCGATGAACGGCGTCGCTGCCGGCCCGAACGCCGGCGCCTACGGGCCGTCGAAGGCGGCGATCGCGATGCTCACCTCGCAGATGGCGCTCGAGTGGGGGCCGTTCGGCATCCGCGTCAACGCCGTCGCGCCGGGTCTCATCGACGCCGGCATGTCCGAGCCGATCTACGCCGACGCCACCACCCGCGCCGCGCGCAGCTCCAAGGTCCCGCTCGGCCGGCTCGGCACCGCCAGCGACATCGCCGACGTCGTGCTGTTCCTCGCCTCCGACCGATCGGCATACATCCACGGCCAGAACCTCCTCGTCGACGGTGGGGTGACCGGCTCGGTGATCGCCCACCTGCCCCGGCCGCGCTCGGTCGACGCCGTCGGCCACGGGGACGCACCGTGAACGCAACGGGCGCGAAGACGGTCGTGGTGCTCTGCGGGGGCGCCGATCACGCGCACGACTTCCCGTCGACGGCCACGGCGCTCGTCGAGCTCGTGGAATCGGCCGGGCACCACGCCGAGTTGGTCACCCACCCCGACGACGCCGCCCGCGCCGTCGCCACCGGTGCGCCCGACGCACTCGTGGTCAACGCGCTGTGGTGGCGGATGCTCGGCGACGCCTACGCGCCGTGGCGCGCTCGCTGGGCGTACCGCACGCCACCTGCCACCCGCGACGCGCTCGAAACGTTCGTTGCCGGCGGTGGCGGTCTCCTTGCGAACCACACGGCGCCGATCTGCTTCGACGACTGGCCGCAATGGGGTGACATCGTCGGCGGCTCGTGGCGCTGGGGCGTCTCGTCGCACCCGCCGACGGGCCCCGTCACCGCCCGCGTCGTCGGAGCGCACCCGATCGCCGCCGGCCTCCCCGACAGCTTCGAGCTGGTCGACGAGGTGTACGGCGACCTCGACGTCCGCCCCACCGTCGAGGTGTTCGCGGTCGCCAAGCGCTCACCGGACGATGCCGACCAGCCCGTCGCCTGGACGCATCGCTACCGCGACGGCAAGGTCGTGTTCGACGGCTTCGGCCACGACGCCGACTCGATCCGTGACCCGCACAACGCCGCGCTGCTCGCCGCCGGCCTCTCCTACGTGCTGGGCGAGTCGTGATGCGCCCCATCGAGGGCATGTCGCTGCTGGTCACGGGCGGCGGGTCCGGGATCGGCGAGGGCATCGCCCGCCACTTCTGCGCACGCGGCGCCCGGGTCACGATCTCCGGACGCCGCCCCGCCAAGGTCGAGCGGGTGGCGGCGTCGATCGGCGAGCACTGCCACGCGGTGGTCGGCGACGTCACGGTCGACGCCGATCGACGGGCGATGACCGACGCCGCGATCGAGCACGGGGGTGGGCGCCTCGACGTGCTCGTCAACAACGCCGGCAACATGTACCGGGGGCCGCTCGCCGAGCTCGACGAGGCGGAGCTGACCGCGGTGTTCCAGTCGAACGTCGTCGCCGCGATGATGATGTCGCAGCTCGCGCTGGCGCATCTGGTCGAGTCGTCCGGGGCCATGATCTTCATCGGGTCGGTCCACTCCCAGCGGGCCTTTCCCGGCGCCTCGCCCTACGCGGCCACCAAGGGCGCGCTCGAAACGCTCACCGGCGTGCTCGCCGCCGAACTCGGCCCGCAGGGCGTGCGCGTCTCGTGTGTCCGGCCGGGTGGGGTGTTCACCGAGATCAACCAGCGCGCCGGGCTGTTCGACGACGCCACCGCGCGCGCTCGCCTCGACTCGCTCGCCACCGCCCATGCGCTCGGGCGCATCGGAACGGTCGAGGAGATCGCCGAGGCGGTCGAGTATCTGGCCCGGGCCGAGTGGACGACCGGCAACATCCTGACCGTCGACGGCGGGCTCGGCCTCGGCGTCACCAACGCGTGAACGAGACATCCAGTGGGGGGAACATGACTCAGGAAACGACCGCACCGAACGTCGTCACCATCACCTCGTACGACGAGGCGAAGGAGGCGTACCGGAGCAAGGACCTGCGCCAAGCGCTCTACGACGCGGGCGAGGTGGTGATGGCCGACGTGCTGGTCAACCTCCACGCCACCGACCACCGCGACCGCCGACGGCTGGAGAACCGGCTCTTCCGCCGCGACACCGTGGAGGACTACGAGCAGCGGCTGTTCCCCCCGATCATCGAAGAGACGCTCGCCCCCGATCTCGCCGCAGGTCGAACCGAACTGGTCGACTTCGGGCACCGGCTGATGATGAACCTCGCCGCGCTGACCGCCGGTGTCGATCGGCCGCTCGGCACGGTCGACGAGACGCGCCGGCTGTACGACTACCTGATGCGCTTCATCGAGGGGGCGACGCTGGCCCACTACACCGGCGACCGCGACGTGAAGCGGGCCGAGATCGCGCAGAAGCTCACCGAGTTCGACGCCGAGTTCGTCACCCCGTCGATCGAACGGCGCCAGGCCCTGCTCGACGCGGGGCAGGACACGCCGAAGGACGTGCTGAGCGTGCTGCTCGCCAACGAGGACAGCTTGCACCTCCCCCACGACGTGATCGTGCGCGAGGTTGCGTTCTACCTGCTGGCCGGCGCCCACACGTCGGCGACCGCGCTGAACCGGGTGATGCACAACGTGTTCACCTGGCTCGAGGCTCACCCCGACGACGAGCCGCTGGTACGCACCGACCGCTCGTTCGTCCAGCGCTGCACCCATGAGACGATCCGCCTGCAACCATCGTCGCCGGTCGGCATGCGCTGGGCGCTCGCCGACATCGACCTGAAGTCCGGTCGCCACATCGGGCGCGGCGACAAGGTCGTGATCGACCTGCTGAGCGTCAATCGCGACCGGTCGGTGTTCGGCGCCGACGCCGACGAGTTCGATCCGCACCGGGTGCTCCCCGACGGTGTGCCGCCGTGGGGGTTGTCGTTCGGTTCGGGGATGCACGCGTGCATCGGCCAGGACCTCGCCGCCGGGCTCCTCGGCCGGCCCGACGAGGAGGACGGCAACCCGATCTTCGGCCTCGTGCCCGAGGCCGTCCAGATCCTGTTCGACCACGGCATCCGCCCCGATCCCGACGACCCACCGGAGATGGATGCGTCGACCACGCGGCCGTACTTCGGCCGCTACCCCGTCCTGTTCGCGTGACCGAGAACGGCACGTGCCCGTTCGGCCAGCAGCGCCGCGCGGGCCGTCGGCTCGAGCGTTGCTCCCAGCTCGTCGCTCTGCACCTCGACGCTGACCACCGCGCCGTCGGGCAACCGCTCCAGCAGGTCGGCCAGCGGGAGCTCGCCGTCGCCAGGGGCGAGGCGCTGGTGGCGCGCCTCGACGACGAGGCCGGCCAGCGCGTCGGGCGGCGCGTCCGCGGGAGCGTCACACAGCTGCAGCCAGCCGAACACACCGGCATCGACGATCGCTGTCAGATCGTCGGCCGTCGCGCCGACGCGGTGATGATGGAGGGCATCGACGACCACCACGCACCCGGTCGCGTTCGCCATGTCGAGCGCCCCGCGCGGGCGGCTCGGCGTGGTCCACGCCATGTACTCGACCGCCGGCGTGATCCCCGCGGCCCGGCACCGCTCGGCGACGTCGGCCAGGCGCCGCTTGGTCTCGCTCACATCGGCGAGGTCCGACACGATCAACAGGTGGCGTGCTCCGACCGCGGCCGCGGCGTCGATCAACGCATCCGGTGGGGCGGCTCGCCCGTCGATCCGGTGCACCTCGGCGTCGTGCACGACCAGGCCGTGGCCGGCGATCCGCTCACGCAGCGCGTCGAGTTGGTCTCGATCGACACGGTGCTCGGCCGAGAGCCGCAGCCCGATCCCGTCGAAGCCCGCGGCCGCGGCCGCGTCGGCCAGGTCGGCGGCGCCGGCGTCGAGCAGCGACGCGGCCGCGAGCATGAGCGGTGTTCGTCCGTGCACGGACGACGATCCTGCCACGCCGTTGCCGACACGACGAGGAGCCGTCGATGATCGATGTCCACGCGCACACCACGCTGCTCGGCGAGCTGGGCTGCGCGGGCCACTACGGACCCGAGATCGGCGCGGACGACGACGGCCGACCCTGGTTCCGTGTCGGCGGGTACGTGCTCGACGGCGTCCGCTACGAGGGCTCGCCGTTCACCGACGCCGGGGTGCGGATCGCGCTGAACGACCACCTCGGCATCGACTTGCAGGTGCTCTCGCCGAACCCACTGACGTACTTCCATCACGTCGAAGCCGACGTCGCCGCCGCGTTCTGCCGGCAGCACAACGACGAGCTCGCGGCGGTGGTCGGCCGGCACCCAGGGCGCCTGGCCGGCTTCGCCCAGCTGCCGATGCAGTCGGTCGATGCCGCGATCACCGAGCTGCGGCGCGCGGTGGAACGGCACGGGATGCTCGGCGCCTACCTCGGCACCGACTTCGGCACCGATCTCGACGACGAGCGGCTCGACCCGTTCTGGTCGACCGCCGTCGACCTCGACGTGCCGGTGTTCCTCCATCCGGCACCGGCCGGCATCGACGGGCCGCTCCGCGACCCCCGCATCCGCAAGTACGACCTCGACCTGTCGTTGGGGTTCCTGTACGAGGAGACCCTCGCCGTTGCCTGCCTCGTGTACGGCGGCGTGCTCGAACGCCACCCGGACCTCGACGTGTGCATCTCGCACGGCGGCGGCGCGGCCGCCTACATGTTCGGCCGTCTCGAACACCAGGGCCGCGCCAGGCCGTGGGCCCGCGAGCGTCCCGTCGACTTCGCGGCCGGGCTGCGGCGGCTGTGGTTCGATCAGCACGTCCACGACCGTGACGCCCTGGCGCTGCTCGAACGACGCGTCGGCCGCGATCGCCTGGTGCTCGGGACGAATCTCGCCGGGTGGGACGCCCCGTCGGAGCCCGCCGAGATCGACTTCGACGACGCCTACGAC
>CAZYWK010000067.1:0-22563 GCA_964651825.1 uncultured Ilumatobacteraceae bacterium
GTCGTCACCGGTGCCTATGGATTCCTCGGTACGAGCCTCGTTCGGGCTCTGTTGGAGCGTGGCGTGAAGGTTCGAGTGGCCGACATCCGAACGACGGCGTCTCTCGGCGACGTCGATGTCGAGCACTGCGACATCGACGTGCTGGATCGTGACAGCCTGCGCCAGGCGTTCGACGGCGCCGATGTCGTCTTTCACCTGGCGGCACTCATCTCGATCGTTGGAGATCCGAGCGGCATGGTCCGCAAGGTCAACGTGGATGGCGCTCACAACGCCGCCTCGGCTGCACTCGACGCGGGTGTCACACGGTACGTGCATTGCAGTTCGGTCCACTCCTTCGACCTGGAGACCTGCGGGCCATCGCTCGACGAATCGGGTCCCCGAGCGGTCGGTGGTCATGTGCCCCAGTACGACCGGTCGAAGTTCGACGGCGAACTACGTGTCAGAGCCGTGATCGATCAGGGACTTGACGCCGTCATCGTCAACCCGACCGGCATCATCGGCCCGCACGATCACGGTCCGTCGCGCATGGGTCTCACCCTCACCAAACTCCGCGACGGCAGGTTCCCGGTCGCCATGAGCGGTGGGTTCGACTTCGTCGATGTCCGAGACGTTGTTGGTGGCCTGATCGCCGCGCTCGATCGAGGGCGCTCAGGCGAGAACTACCTCCTCTCGGGCACCCGTGTCTCCATCAAGGAGCTCGGGCAGCTCGTCGCCGTCACGAGTGGCACCCGGCCGTCGCGTTTCAGTGTGCCGCTCGGCCTCGTCGCGCCGCTCGCGCCGTTGGTGGAACGATTCACGCCATCTCGCAACGAACCCCTCTTCACGCGCGACTCGATGCATGCGCTGCGGTTCTCTCCCTCGGTGAGTCACTACAAGGCGGCCGTCGAGCTCGGATACGCTGCACGGCCGATCCACGCCACCGTGAGCGACACCCTGAACTGGTTCATCGATCAGGAGGTTCGCGGGGACGGGACGCATCTGCCACGCGCTTGACCCGTTCGGAGCGCAACCTCGGTACCGGCGACCTGCCCGCCACGTGGTCGCGACTCGCTCCGTCGGTCCGTTCGAAGGTGCAGGCGTGCAGCAGGTCATCCTCGCCGGTCACTCTCAGACCGGCAGCGTGATCAGCTACTACATCCGCGACGCCCACGACGCGTCGCGCCGTGCCGACGGCTCGGCGTCTACGACGTGGCCCTGCCCGACTTCTCGTTCCGCCCCGGCAACGAAGGCCGTCAGTACCGGCGCGACGACAGCGACGAGCCCGGCAACCGGTACCGCCTGTACGAACTGGCCGGCGTCGCCCACATGACCACCCGGCAGGTGCCGTTCGACGACCCGGCGCTGTGGAGCGCCACGGTCGCCGGCGAAGCCGACATCTCGCCGGGCTCGACGATGAACAGCCTGCCGCACTCGGAACTGTTCAACGTCGGTCTGCACCACCTGGTCGAGTGGGTCGCCAACGGCACCGTGCCGCCGCGCGCCGAACGTCTCGAGGTCGGACCCGACGACTACTTCGCGAAGGACGAACACGGCAACACCCTCGGCGGCGTGCGATGCATGCAGATCGACGTCCCACATTCGACGTATCGACCCAACTCGCTCCACGCCGACGGCACGCCGAGCTACATCACCGTCGGCCTCGACGAGCCGTTCGACGCCGTGAAGATGAGCGAGCTCTACGGCGATCACGCCACGTACCTCGATCGCTTCAACCGGCGCCTCGACGAGTTGATCGAGCAGGGTTGGTTCCTTGCCGACGACGCCGCGGGCATGCGACACGAAGCGCAGCAGATCGAGTTCGAGCCCAGCGCCTCGACGAAGCAGCCGTGCTTGCTCGACATCAACAGGGGGAGATCACCATGATCAGTTCCAGCCAGCGCCGAGCCCGGTCACGCCGGCTCTTCGTCGTGGCGGCCGTCGCCGGCCTGCTGCTGTACACAAGTTCAGCATAGTGGGACCGTGCGAGCCGCTCGCTGCGCGACGATGCCGAGGAACGCATCCTGGGGAACCTGCCAGAATGCGATCGGCGCATCGTTGAACACGATCCTCGAGACGACGATGTCGGTCATCACGTTCGTCCCGCGGTGGAGGGATCGGACGGCACCGGTCGCTCTTCGACGACAATCAGTCGAGGGCGTTGGCCTTGGCGACTTCGCCGAGCCAGCGGGCCGACGGCTTGACGGTCCGCTCGAACGTCTCGTGGTCGAAGCCGACGAGCCCGAACGTCTTGGCGAAGCCCGACATCCACTCGAAGTTGTCGAGGAACGTCCAGTGCAGATAGCCGCGCACATCCACCCCGTCGGCGACGCATTCGGCGAGGCCGGCGAGCGCGCCGCGTGTGTAGGCGATGCGCGCCTCGTCGTCGTCGGTCGCCATGCCGTTCTCCGTGACGATCACCGGCACACCCGATCGTTCGGCGGCCAGACGCACCGTGTGGCCGAGTGCTTCGGGATAGATCTCCCAACCGGTCTGCATGGTCGGAGTGCCCTCGGCGAGCGGTACGGCCCGGCCCTCCGGGCCGAGCACGGTCCGCGAGTACGTCTGCACGCCGACCCAGTCGTCGTCGCTCGACACGTCCAACCAGTCGAGCTGCGCCCCCTGCCGTGCCCGCTCGAGGTGGTCTTCGCCGCCACCGGCGGCTTGGAGGTCGACCAACGCCAGGGTCCAGCCGACCTTGGTGTCGCCCGGACCGGACTTGATCGCGTCGACCGCAGCGCGGTGGATCGCGGCCATCTGCTCGACGTCGGCACCGACGAGCCCCATCTGGTAGACAGCCGGGTCGTAGCCACCGACGCCGGTGGCCGACGAGGCGGCGGCTTCGGCCACCGGACCCTTGTTGCCGGCGCCGAGGGGGATGACGCCCGTGAGCTGCAACATGGTGATCACGTTCGGTTCGTTGAGCGTCGCCGCCCACGGGATCAGGTCGCCGAGCTGCTCGGTCGCCGCGGTCGCGTAGCGGGCGAACCGATCGACCGCCTCCGGCTGGCGCCAGCCGCCGGCACCGGCGAACCAGCGCGGCGTGGTGAAGTGGCAGTACGTGACGACGGGAGTGATGTCGTTGTCGAGGCACGTGCCGATCATCCGGCGATAGTGATCGAGGGCGGCCCGGCTGAAGTAGCCGGGTTCGGGCTCGATGCGCGACCACTCCAGCGAGAATCGGTACGCCTTCAGCCCGAGCGCGGCGAGGATGGCGATGTCCTCCGGGTATCGGTGGTAGTGGTCGCACGCATCACCGGACGGCTCCTTGAACAGCGTGTCGGGTGCCCATTCGAGCGGCCAGATGTCGGCGTTGACGTTGCCGCCCTCCACCTGGTGCCCAGCGGTCGCAGCACCCCACAGAAACCCCTCGGAAAACACGTCCAGAACCCCTCCCTCGCCGGACCGCCGATCGCTCCCGCCAGCGTCAGGTTGCCACCGATCGCACCAGAGATGCAAACCTTTGCATATCTGGTGCGGAGCGACCCGCACCGGACAGCTCGGAGGAGCGCTCCGCTACCGCCGACGAGCGACCGCTGGCCCGGTCGACGACCGGACCACGAGTGAGCCGAACAGTTCGACCTTGGAGGTGCTGTCGGTCAGCAGCTCGACGGCCAACGTGCCTGCCTCGTCGGTCGGCATGCGGATCGTGGTGAGCGGCGGAGCGACCATGGCCGCCATCGGCACGTCGTCGCAGCCGACGATGCTCATCTCGTCGGGCACACCGATGCCCCGATGCGTCAGGCCCGCCAGCACGCCGAGGGCCATCTGGTCGTTGAACGCGATGACCGCCGACGACCCGTTGGCGACGGTGGATTCGACGGCGCTCGCCCCGGCCTCGAACGTTGGCGCACCCACGTCGAGCTCGACGACCTCGACGCCGCTGGCGCGACTCGTGCGCCGGATCGCATCGCGGCGCTCGATCGCCGCCCACGAGCCCTGCGGGCCGCGCAGGTACGTGACCTTCCGGTGCCCGAGCTCGGCGAGGTGACGCAACGCCTCGCCCGCGGCTGCCGCCGACCGCAGCAACACCGAGGCCCGGCCCCGAACCGGTCGGTTGACGAACACCGCCGGTGTGTCGCCGATCGCGTCCAGGTCGCGGTGCAGACGCCGAGGCGACAGCACGATGAACCCGTCGACCTCACGGGCGAGGCCGCGGGCCGCGCTCACCTCGCGTTCGCGCTCCTCACCGGTGTCGACGAGCAGGACCTGGAAGTCGGCGTCGCGGGCGGCGCGCTCGATCGATCGCACCAGCACGGCGAAGTACGGGTTGGTGATGTCGGGCACGATCACGCCGACATATCCGGTGCGGCCGGTGATCAGGCCTCGCGCCGCACGGGACGGCACGAAGCCCAGTTGCTCGACTGCCGCCTCGACGCGCTCTCGCGTCGCGGGCGCCACCTTGTCGGGACGGCTCAGCGCACGAGACACCGTTCCCGCGTGCACCCCGGCCAGTGCCGCCACATCGACGATCGTCGGTCGTGAGTTGCTCGGCACGGCGGGGGACTCTACGACACGACGTGAGCTCCGACACGCCCGAGGCCCGGTCTGGCGCAAGGTGGGGCACCTGTGCCACACTCTCGACTGCAAACGTTTGCGCACACTGATGGGGACGAGATGCTGAGACCGCAGGACAACGGCGTACGAGAGTGCAAGTCGCTCGACGGCATGTGGGCGTTCACGCCCGACGGTGGCGGAGCCGGCCGCCGCGACGAGTGGTGGCGCGCCCCGCTCCCGCCGGGGCGGACGGTCCCCGTGCCGGCAAGCTACAACGACCTGTTCGTCGACCGCGATCTGCACGACCTCGTCGGCGACGTGTGGTACCAGCGGTCACTGTTCGTGCCGGCCGGCTGGGCCGGCCAACGCGTCGTGCTGCGATTCGACTCGGCGACGCATCGGGCATCGGTCTGGGTCGACGACGAGCTGGTGGTCGAACACGAGGGTGGCTACACGCCGTTCGAGGCCGACCTGTCGCACCTGGTCGTGCCGGGCCGCGAGCTGCGCCTCACCGTGGCGGTCAACAACGAGCTGACGTTCCAGTCGATCCCCCCTGGTGTCGTCCAGGAAGCGGCCGATGGCACCCGGATCCAGCGCTACTACCACGACTTCTTCAACTACGCCGGCCTGCACCGCAGTGTGTGGCTGTCGGTCACCCCGACCACGCACATCGACGACCTCACCGTCACGACCGACCTCGACGGCACCACCGGCGTCGTGCGGTGTCGGACCGATGTCGCCGCGAGCGCCGGGCCGGCCCCGACGGTCCGCCTCACCCTGCGCGACGCCGACGCCACGGTGGTGGCGGAAGGTGCCGGCGTCGACGCTGAGCTGCGCGTCGACGCGGCAAACCTCTGGCAGCCCGGCAAGGGCTACCTCCACGAGTTGACCGTCGAGCTGGTCGACGGCGACTCGATCGTGGATCGGTTCGTGCAGCCGGTCGGCATTCGCACCGTGCGGGTCGAGGGGACCCAGTTCCTGATCAACGGCGAACCGTTCTACTTCCGCGGCTTCGGGATGCACGAGGACCACCTGGCGCGGGGCAAAGGCCACGACAACGCGTCGATGATCCACGACTTCGCGCTGCTCGACTGGATCGGCGCCAACTCGTTCCGCACGTCCCACTATCCGTACGCCGAGGAGATCCTCGACGAGGCCGACCGGCGCGGGATCGTCGTCATCGACGAGACGGCTGCCGTCGGCGTGAATCTCGGGATCGGCGGCGGCTTCTACATGGGCGGCGAGCGCAAGACGTTCTCCCCCGACACCGTCAACGACGCGACCCAGGCCGTGCATCGCCAGGCGATCCTCGAGCTCGTCGCCCGCGACAAGAACCACCCGTGCGTCGTGCTGTGGAGCATCGCCAACGAGCCCGAGTCGCACACCGACGAGTCCGTCGCGTACTTCGAACCACTCTTCGCCGCGACGCGCGAGGCCGACCCGAGCCGACCCGTCGGCTTCGTCAACGTGATGCTCGCGCCGTACGACAAGTGCAAGCTGACCCAGTTCGCCGACGTCGTGATGCTGAACCGCTACTACGGCTGGTACTTCGACACCGGAGACCTCGTCGCCGCCGAACGGGGCCTCGAAGCAGAACTGAACGCCTGGGCCGAGACCCACCACAAGCCGATCCTCCTCACCGAGTACGGAGCCGACACCATCCACGGCTTCAGCTCCGTGAGCGGAGCCGTCTGGAGCGAGGACTACCAGGTCGCCTTCCTCGACACGTACCACCGGGTGTTCGACCGCATCGACGCCGTGGTCGGCGAGCACGTGTGGAACTTCGCCGACTTCGAGACGACCGCGTCGTTCCTGCGCGTCGGCGGCAACAAGAAGGGAGTGTTCACCCGTGACCGCGCCCCGAAGGCCGCTGCCCACTCCCTACGCACCCGCTGGACCGGCCCGTCCGCGACGTGAGGCATCGATGACCGCGCTGCCACTGTCGCTGCACCCCGACCGGCTCTTCTCCCCCGAGCCACGCCAGCGCGACATCGCGCGCGAGCTGTACCGGGCGATCGAGGATCTGCCGCTCGTGTGCCCACACGGCCACACCGACCCGCGCTGGTTCGCCGACGACGAGCCGTTCGCCGACCCCGCCTCGCTGCTCGTCACGCCCGACCACTACCTCACGCGAATGCTCTACAGCCAGGGCGTGCCACTCGAAGCGCTCGGCGTCACACCCGTCGCGGGCGGCACGGGTGCGGCTGATCCCCGGGCGATCTGGCGGACGTTCGCCGAGCACTTCCATCTGTTCCGGGCCACGCCCTCTGGCCTCTGGCTCGACCACGTGCTCGTCGAGGTGTTCGGCGTCGAGCAGCGCCTCACCGCCCGGTCGGCCGACGACGTCTACGACCGGATCGCCACGTGCCTGGCCGACGATGCCTACTGGCCGCGGGCCCTGCTCGACCGGTTCCACATCGAGACCATCGCCACGACCGACTCCCCGCTCAGCGATCTGAGCCACCACGCGCGCCTCGCCGCCGACGGGCTCGGCGCACGGGTGATCCCGACGTTCCGCCCCGACACGGTGATCGACCCCGACCACGAACGCTTCGCCGACAACATCGCCTACCTCGGCGAGCTGACCGGCCGCGACACGACCAGGTGGGACGACTACCTCGCCGCCCTGTTCGACCGCCGCAAGCTCGCCATCTCCCTCGGCGCCACCGCCACCGACCACGGCCCGCCCTCAGCCTTCAGCACATCGATCGACGAGGCGACCGCGCAGGGCCTGCTCGACCGTGCCCTGGCGGGAACGCTCGACGCGGAGGGCGCCGAGCTGTTCCGCGGCCAACTCCTCGTGGAGATGGCGGCGATGAGCGTGGAGGACGGCCTCGTGATGCAGCTCCACGCGGGCTCGCGGCGCAACCACAACCTGCCGTTGTTCGAACGGTTCGGGCGCGACGTCGGCGCCGACATCCCCGGCCCGATCGACTACGTCGGTGGGCTCCACGCGCTCCTCAATCGGTTCGGCAACGACCCCCGGTTCCGGTTGGTCGTGTTCACGCTCGACGAGTCGGCGCTCTCCCGCGAGCTCGCCCCGCTCGCGGGGCACTACCCGGCGATGTTCCTCGGCCCGCCGTGGTGGTTCCTCGACAGCGTCGAGGGGATGCTGCGCTTCCGCCGCACGGTCACCGAGACCACCGGCTTCGCCAACGTCACCGGCTTCGTCGACGACACCCGCGCGTTCCTGTCGATCCCGGCCCGCCACGACGTCGCCCGCCGCGTCGACTGCCGCTACCTCGCCGAACTGGTGAGCGACCACCGCTTGGAGCTCGACGAGGCCCACGAGGTCGCCATCGACCTCGCCGCCGAGGCGTCACGTCGCGTGTTCAACCTCCGGTGAGCGGATCGACCCGTGCCGCGACTCGGTGACTTCACCGTCGGGTCCGCCGACGCAGCCCTACCCCGCTACGACCGCTCGATGGTCCGTACGGGCATCGTCCACCTCGGCCTCGGAGCGTTCGCGCGCGCCCACCTCGCGGTCTACGTCGACGACCTCATCGCGCTCGGCTCCGACGATCTCGGCATCACCGGCGTGTCGTTGCGCCACGACGATGTGCCGCTCGCACTCGATCCGCAGGACGGGCTGTACACACTCGGAATCGTCGACGACGCGACGATGACCCCCCGCGTGATCGGCTCGGTCCGCCGGGTGTTGCACGCCCCGTCGCAGGCCGCCGAGGTCCGCGCCGTCCTCGCGTCGCCGGACACATCGCTCGTCACCGTCACGGTGACCGAGAAGGGATACTGCGCGGATCTCCCCACCAGGCGACTCGACGGGGAACATCCCGACGTGGTGCACGACCTCGCGTTCGCCGACTCGCCGAGGAGCGTGCTCGGTCACCTGCTGTTGACGGCACTGGACCGGCGCGCCACTGGTGCGGGTGACATCACGGTGCTCAGCCTCGACAACATCCCGGCCAACGGCACGACGTTGAGGGCGCTCCTCGTCGAGATGGCCCGGGCGAGCAGCGACCCGACGCTCGCAGACTGGATCGATGAGCACGTGGCGTTCCCGTGCAGCATGGTCGACCGGATGGTGCCGGCGACCGACGACGCGTTCCGTGCGACGATGAGCGCCGCGATCGGGCTCGACGACGCCTGGCCCGTGCGGGCCGAGCCCTACTCCCAGTGGGTGGTCGAAGCGACGTGGGCGACCGCGATTCCACCGCTCGTCGAGGTGGGCGTTCAGGTCGTCGACGACGTCGCTGCCTGGGAGGCGCTGAAGCTGCGCGTGCTCAACGGCCTGCACACCACCGCCGCGCTGTACGGGTTGCGCCACGGGCTCGACACCGTCGATCAGGTGGTGGCCGACACCGGCGGTCGCCGGTTGCTCGAACGGGTTGCGTCGGAGATCGCCGAGGTCGTCGACGCGCCCGCGGGCGTCGTCGTCACCGAGTACGCGACCACCACACTCGCCCGGTTCGCCAACTCCGGCCTCGGCCATCGCTGCACCCAGGTCGCCACCGACACCAGCCAGAAGCTGCCGCAACGCATCCTCGCCACCGTGCGCGACCGGATCGACCGCGGCCTGCCGATCGATGCGCTCGCCGACGTCCTCGCCCTGTGGGCCTGGTCGACCCTCGGGGTCGACCACCGCGGGGATCAGCGTTCCGTCGACGACCCACTCGCCGGGACCTTTGAGCACCTCGCTGCCGACCACGGCCACGACCCGGTCATGCTCGCTTCGGCACTGGTCGACCTCGAGGCGATCTTCGGCGGGCTCACCGGCTCCCCCCGCCTCGTCCAGCACCTCATCGATCGGCTCGGGCCCCTCCTGGATCGACGAGCCGTGCTCCACGTCCCTGCTCGCGAGGTTCCGATCCCGACCTCGGTGAGCGCCGAGGCGCAGGCGGTGTTGGCCGCCCGGCTGCCGTCGCTCCCCGAGCCACGTCCGGCGCTCGACGACCTCGACGCCTGGCGGGCCGATGCCACCGCTCACGACCGCCGCATCCTGGACATGATCGGTACGGCGGCCGACGATCTGCCGGCCACTTTCGAGCGGCTCGAGTTCGGCGCCGCCCGCGGCCATCTCGTCGTCGCCGACGGTGTCGATCCGGCCGAGCGCCGGACGGTGCTCGAGATCCACGGTGGCGGCTTCGTCCATCTCGGTGGCGAGCTCTGCCGCATCCTGGCCGTGCCGGTCGCCCAGCGATTCGGGGTCCCGGTGTGGGCGGTCGACTACCGGATGCCGCCCGACCATCCGTACCCGACGCCGCTCGACGACTGCCTCGCTGCCTACCGCGCCCTGCTCGCCGTGCGTCGCCCCGAGGAGATCGTGATCGTCGGCGGGTCGGCCGGAGGGAACCTCGCTGCCGCGATGATCCTGCGCGCCCGCGACGAGGGGTTGCCGCTGCCGGCGGCTGCTGTGCTGCGTACGCCGCTGGTGGACCTGACCGATTCCGGCGACTCGCTGAACACCAACCGCGGCCTCGACAACATCCTCCCGGCCGCCGAACCGATCGTCAACCGGCTGTACGCCGGCGGCCACGATCTCACCGACCCGTACGTGTCGCCGCTGTTCGGCGACTTCGGCGGCGGCTTCCCACCGACGCTCCTGACCACCGGCACACGCGACCTGTTCCTGTCGAATACGGTCCGCATGCACCGGGCGCTCCGCGCCGCCGGCGTCCCCGCCGAGCTCCACGTGCTGGAAGCGGCCGGGCACGGTGGATTCCTCGGACAGGCCCCCGAAGACCATGCGCTCGACGACGAGGTCAGGCGCTTCGCAACCGCTCACTGGGCACGCCCAGTGGACGACTGAAAGGACGACCGACCATGTGGCTCCAGCCAGCGACGACGGCCGACGGTTTGACGTACCGCGACCTGAACGGCAACGGCCGGCTCGACCCGTACGAGGATGCACGGCTCACGACGGCCGAGCGCGTGCGGGATCTGCTCTCGCGGATGTCGATCGAGGAGAAGGTCGGCGAGATGTTCCAGCGCCAGGTGGAGGTCGGCCCTGACGGCACCCTGGTCGAGGAGAACGCCACCTTCCTGCCGAGCGGCACCACCCACGCGATCACCGAGCTCCACCTCACCCACGTGTACGCGCTCGGCCTGCCCAAGGATCCGGCCGCCATCGTCCGGTGGCACAACCGGATGCAGAAGGTGGCCGAGCGGACACGGCTCGGCATCCCGATCCTGCTGTCGTGCGATCCGGTGCACGCCAACGTCGACAACATCGCGACCGGGGTGCGGGCCCAGGGCTTCTCGGAGTGGCCGGAGGCGATCGGGCTGGCCGCCCTCGCCGATCCCGAGGCGGCCCGCGAGTTCGGTGAGACCGCCCGGCGCGAGTACACGGCGGTCGGCATCCGGTCCGCGATCCACCCCCAGATCGATCTCGCCACCGACCCGCGATGGGCGCGTCAGAGTGGCACGTTCGGCCCGGACGCCGACCTGTCGGGCCGGTGCGCACGGGCCTACGTCGAGGCGTTCCAACGCACCTCGGCCAAGGGCGACGCGCTCGGTCCGGGGAGCGTGGCGTGCATGGCCAAGCACTTCCCGGGCGGCGGCGCTCAGCAGGACGGGGAAGATCCCCACTTCCCGTACGGC
This sequence comes from uncultured Ilumatobacteraceae bacterium, assembly GCA_964651825.1. GTDB lineage: Bacteria > Actinomycetota > Acidimicrobiia > Acidimicrobiales > Ilumatobacteraceae > Sva-07. The sequence continues at coordinate 11,032 of CAZYWK010000067.1, forward strand.
CGCGAGCAGGTGTATCCGGCCGGCATGTTCGAGTACCACTTGCACCCGTTCATCGAGGCGATCGACGCGGGCGTGTCGGCGATCATGCCCTACTACTCGCTGCCGTTCGGCCTCGAACGCAACGGCCAGTCGATCGAGGCGGTCGGATTCGGATTCAACCACCAGGTCATCACCGGCATCCTGCGCGACGAACTCGGCTTCGACGGCGTCGTCTGCACCGACTTCGGCATTCTCAGCCCCTACGAGGTGCGGGGGTTCACGGTGTCGCCGGCGCGAGCGTGGGGGGTCGAGCATCTCGATCGGCCGGCCCGCATGGCCAAGGCGATCGACGCCGGGTGCGATCAGTTCGGCGGCGAGTTGTGTCCGGAGGTGCTTGTCGATCTGGTCGCCGAGGGGACCGTGTCGGAAGCACGGATCGACGAGTCGGTCGCCCGCCTGTTGACCGTCAAGTTCGACCTCGGCCTGTTCGACGATCCGTACGTCGACGAGGACGACGCGGCCGAGGTCGTCGGAGCCGCCACGGCCGTCCAGGCGGGGTTCGACGCCCAGGTCTCCTCGATCGTGCTCCTCGACCAGCGCGACGGCGTGCTGCCGGTCGCGCCCGGCACGCGCGTGTACGTGTCGGGCGCCGCGCCCGATCGGTTCGCCTCCGCCTTCGCGGTCGTGGACGCGCCGGAGGACGCCGAGTTGATCGTGCTCCGCCTCGACGGACCGTACGAGGAGCGTTCCGAGTTCGTCCTCGAACGGTTCTTCCACGCCGGCCGGCTCGATCTCGATCCCGAGGACGTCGCGCGGGTGCGGGAGCTCGCACAGCACGCGCCGGTCGTGGTCGACGTCAAGCTCGAACGCCCGGCGATCCTCACCCCGCTCGTCGGAGTTGCCGCGGCCCTCGTCGGGTCGTTCGGCACCAGTGATCGGGCGCTCGTCACCGCACTCCGCGATCCGACGCTGATGCGAGGGCGGCTGCCCTTCGACCTACCCCGCACGATGGTGGCCGTCGAGCGATCGTCGCCCGACGCCCCGTACGACCTCGACGACGTGCTGTTCGAGCACGGCACCAACCGACTCCAGGAGCAGCACACGTGACGACCACCTCGACCCACAACTCGTTCGACCACCAGTCGTTCAACCAGGACTGGCTCGTGAAGCCGAAGGTCAACCGATTCCTCGAGCTCGTCGGTGGTACGCCCACCGAACCGGAACCGGTGACGCTTCCCCACGACGCGATGATCGGCACCGAACGCGACCCCTCCGGTTCACACATGAACGCCTACTTCCCCGACGGCGTGTGGGAGTACAGCAAGACGTTCGACGCGCCCGCGGAGTGGCGCGACCGGCGGGTGCGTCTCCTCTTCGAGGGCGTCTACCGCGACGCCCAGGTGTTCGTCAACGACGACTTCGCCGGCGGCGAGCCGAACGGCTACTCCGAGTTCCTCGTCGACCTCGACCCGTTCCTGCGCTACGGCGAGGCCAACACGATCAAGGTCGAGTGCCGCGCCGGCGACGACGCCCGCTGGTACTCCGGCGCCGGCATCTACCGGCCGGTACAGCTGTGGGTCCAGCCGCGCGTCCACCTCGGCATCGACGGTGTCACCGTCACCACGCCCGAGATCGACGAGCAACTGGCCGTCGTCGAGATCGCGGCCGAGGTCGAGAACGAGACCGCGCACACCGTCACCGTCCGCGCCGGGTTCACCATCGCCGGCCCGGACGGCAGCATCGTCGCGACCGGCAGCGTGCCCGTCACCTTGCGGCCGCACGCGACCGTCATCGCCCGGCAGCGTCTCGCCGTTGCCGACCCGGCGCTCTGGAGCCTCGACGACCCGGACCTGCACACCTGCACGGTCACCTTGACCCACGAGCCGGGCGACCACGACGGCGACGACGGGGAGGGAGCCGAGCAGCTCGAACGGCAGGTGGTCACCTTCGGCGTCCGCGAGCTGCGGCTCGACCCGATCCGCGGGCTGCGGATCAACGGGCAGACCGTGAAGCTGCGCGGCGCGTGCGTCCACCACGACAACGGCCCGCTCGGCGCGGCCACGATCGACCGGGCCGAGGAACGACGCGTCGAGCTCCTGAAGGCGGCCGGGTTCAACGCCATCCGCAGCGCCCACAACCCGGCCAGCCGGGCGATGCTCGCCGCCTGCGACCGCCTCGGTGTGGCGGTGATGGACGAGGCATGGGACACCTGGACGGAGGGCAAGCGCGACCACGATCACGCCCTGCGCTTCGCCGACCGCTGGCGCACCGACCTCGAAGCGATGATCCGCAAGGACCGCAACCACCCGAGCGTCGTGATGTACTCGACGGGCAACGAGATCCCCGAGGTCGGCTCGCCGCTCGGCGCCGCGCTCGGCCGCGACATCGCCGAGCACGCCCGCGCCCTCGACCCGACCCGCTACGTCACCAACGCCGTCCAACCGTTCCTCGCCATCCGCGACCTGTTCTCGCGCATCGGCGAGTTCCTCCCGGCCCCCGACGAGGCCCAGCCGGCGGGCGACGATCAGCCGACCGGCGTCAACTCGCAGATGACGAGCTGGGCCCAGATCAAAGACGTCATGATGTCGTCGCCGATGGTGGCCGACGTGATCGAGGAGGTGAGCGCGCCGCTCGACGTCGCGGGCTACAACTACCTCGACGTCCGGTACGCCACCGACCACGACCTGCATCCCGACCGTGTGATCGTCGGCTCGGAAACCTACGTCACCGCCATCGCCCGGGCCTGGCCGATCATCGAGCAGTCGGGCCACATCGTCGGCGACTTCACCTGGACCGGCTGGGACTACCTCGGCGAAGTCGGGGTGGGGCGCACCGAGTTCGCCGGCGACCGCGATCCCGACGACGGCTCACCGCAGTTCATGGCGCCGTACCCGTGGCTGCTCGCCCACACCGGCGACATCGACATCGCCGGCTTCCGGCGCCCGCAGTCGTACTTCCGCGAGATCGTCTTCGGCCTCCGCGACGAGCCGTACCTCGCGGTGCGTCGTCCGGCCAACCTCGGCAAGGACGTCACCCACTCCGGCCCCTGGGCATGGAGCGACACGATCGCCTCGTGGACCTGGCCCGGCTTCGAGGGCGCAACCGTCCCGGTCGAGGTCTACTCGGCCGCCGACGAGGTCGAGCTGCTCCAGGACGGCACCTCGCTCGGCCGCCTCCCAACCGGAGCCGACCACGGCTACCGCACCGAGTTCGACGTCACCTACTCCCCCGGCGAGCTCGTCGCGGTTGCCTACGTCGATGGCCGCGAGGTCGGCCGCCACACGTTGCGTTCCGTCGACGGACCGGTCGGCCTGCTGGCCGAGGCCGACCGCGACACGATCGTCGCCGACGACCGCGACCTCACCTACGTCACCGTGTCGTTCGCCGACGCCACCGGCACCCTCGACGCCAGCGACGACCGCGCCGTCACCATCACGATCGACGGCCCCGGCGAGCTCCAGGGCTTCGCCAGCGCCGACCCTCGGTCCCTCGAGTCGTATCGCTCGGCCACGACCACCACCTGGGAGGGTCGTGCCGTGGCGGTCATCCGCCCGACCGCCCCCGGCGACATCGCGGTCCGCCTTGCCGCCGATGGTCTCGACCCGGTCGCGCTGACGATCGTCGCGGTGGCCGTCGCAAGCGGGGACGACGAACTCTGGGACGGCACCTCGCTCTGTCGGCCATGATGCGGATCGTCGTGATGGGGGTGACCGGGTCCGGCAAGACCACGGTCGGCCGGGCGCTCGCCGAGCGGATCGGCGCGACGTTCCTCGACGGCGACTCGCTGCACCCGGACGCCAACGTCGCCAAGATGTCGGCCGGCGGGGCGTTGACCGACGACGACCGCTGGCCGTGGCTCGCCCGGGTTCGCCACGAGCTCCGCCACTCGGGCGCGATCGTGATCGCCTGCTCGGCGCTGCGGCGCCCGTACCGCGACCTGCTCCGTCACGCCGACGGGGCCCGGTTCGTGTTCCTCGACCTCGACGAGACGGCCGCCCTGCAACGGGTCCGAGACCGATCCGACCACTACATGGGGGCGGACATGGTCGCCGGCCAGTTCGCCGCGCTCGAGCGCCCGACAGCCGACGAGACCGACGTGGCCGTCGTCGACGCGTCCGCGGACGTGGCGACGATCGTCGACAGCGCGATCGGCATGCTGGCATCGACGACGGCCGGAACAGCCGCCGAGTCGCTGATCGCCGAAGGCGGCGCCGACCGTGTCATCGACGACCGCCAGCTCGCCGAGCTGGTCGCCCGGATCGCCGCCGAGCACGTGCTCGCGCCCGGCCATCGCCGTGTGCTGCTCGTGCCACCGGACCACACCCGGCTGCACTCGCGGGCCGGGACGATCTGCGCATTGCTGAAAGCGGAGCTCGAACCCCATGGCTGCACGGTCGGCGTGCTGCCGGCGCTGGGCACCCACGTGGCGATGGACGACCGCGATGCCGCACTGCTGTTCGGAGAGACGATCGCGGCCGACGACCTGCTCGTCCACGACTGGCGCAACGGGCTCGCCACCCTCGGCGAGATCGGGGCCGACGAGGTCGGCGTCGTCACCGGTGGGCGGTACGCCGAGCCGATCCCGATCGCCGTCGACGCGCAACTGCTCGCCGGTTGGGACCTCGTGGTGTCGGTCGGCCAGGTCGTGCCGCACGAGGTGATCGGCATGGCGAACTTCACGAAGAACCTCGTGATCGGGCTCGGCGGCGCGCCGACGATCCACCGCAGTCACTTCGTGGGGGCGGTGGCCGGGATGGAACAGATCATGGGCCGATCGACGAGCGCCGTGCGCGACGTCGTCGACGCGGCCTTCGACCGGTTCGTCGAGCCGCGCGTGAACGTCCTGTGGGTCCTGACGGTGATCGAGGACGCCGGCCACGCGCTCGTCCAGCGCGGGCTGTTCGCCGGCGCGGGTGGCACGACGGCGAGCGGTGGCGCCGCGTTCCGGGCCGCTGCCGAGCTGGCCCGCCGGGTGAACGTCGACATCGTCGAACGGCCACTCCCCCGCGTGGTGTGCTGGCTCGATCCCGACGAGATGCGCAGCACGTGGCTCGGCAACAAGGCCGTCTACCGCACCAGGATGGCGGTCGCCGACGGTGGCGAGCTCGTGGTGCTGGCCCCGGGTGTCGAACGGTTCGGGGAGGATCCGGCGATCGATCTCCTCATCCGCCGTCACGGCTACCGAGGCACGCCGGCGACGCTCGACGCGGTCGCCGCCGATCCCGATCTCGCGGCCAACCTCGGCGCTGCCGCCCACCTCGTCCACGGCAGCTCCGAGGGCCGGTTCCGCATCGTCTACTGCACCGATCCAGCAGCCGGCGGGCTCACCCGCGACGAGATCGAAGGCGTCGGCTACGAGTGGCGGCCGCTCCAGGAGGAACTGGAGCGGCTCGCCCTCGCGGCCGGTGCCGTCACCGGCGAACGGATCGACGCCGGCGGCTTGCCGTACTTCTTCGTGGCCAATCCGGCATTGGGGCTGTGGTCGACCGCCGGCCGGATGGAGCGCTGAGGGTCAGCTGCCGAGGACCGCCTCGATCTGTGGAACGAGCCCAGCGACGGCGTAGGGCAGGCTGAGCGTGGTCGAGAACGACATCGCGCCGGCCAGGCCATCGTCGAGGAACACGCTGCGGCCGTCGGCCACAGCGGGGATGCTCTGCCACAGCCCCCACGACTCGACCGCCTCGCGCGCTTCGGCGCTGTAGACGTTGTAGGTGATCAGGTCGGCATCGACCAGCTCGATCGTCTCCGCGCCGCCCTCGGCGTAGAAGCGGTCACCGGCGAGGTCGATGATCTCCTGGGGAATCGTGAAGCCGAGCTCGGTCAGCAGGCGACCGCGGTTGTCCTGGTTCGTGTAGGCGTACCAGGTGCCGTGCGCTTCCGGGACCACGAAGTTGGCCGTCTGGGTGGCCCAGTCGGGATGGGCGGCCGCGGCGGCGTCGATCTGGCTACGGACATCGTCGACGATCGCCTGCGCCTCGGCCTCCATGCCGAGCGCCTTGCCGATCGTGAGTTGCACCTCGTCCCACGGCGTCCCGTACTGGACGTAGGCATCGGTCTGGGCGACCACCGGAGCGATCTCGGTCAACCGGTCGTAATCGGCCTGCTCGATCTCGGAGATCATGGCGATGATCACGTCGGGATCGAGCGCCGCGACTCGCTCGAAGTTGAGCTCGGCGGCCTGGAGCACCTCGATCGAGTCGTCGGCCGCCGGCGATTCGGCGGCCCACGGCCAGAGGCCGCCGGGCTGTTCGCCGTACCAGTCGCGGATCGCCACCGGAGTGACGCCGAGCGCCAGGACGAAGTCGCCCTCGGTGTAGCCGATCGACACGACCCGCTCCGGCTTCGACTCGATCTCGGTCGTGCCGAACATGTTCTCGATGGTCACCGGGAAGGCGCCCTCGGACGCCTCCGAACCGCTCGCGGCCTCCGTCCCCGAGCCAGCCGTCGTCCCCGCACCAGCGGTGGTACCGGAATCGGCGGTGGTCTCCGCCGGAGCTTCGATGTCGTCGGACCCCGAGTCGTCGTCGCTCCCGCAGGACGCGACGAGGAGTCCGACAGCGCAGACGGCTGCCAGGGGAGCGACGAATCGGGCACGCCGACGCTGATGGTGCTTCATAGGAAGGGTCCTTTACTGAGTTCACGAGCACCACGACATGGTGCGGAAGGGGACCTTAACGAACGCGAAGCGGTCGACGCCAACGACGCTCGGCACCGGTCGGGGCGCGAGGTGTCATGATCGTCGCATGACCGATGCCGCTCCCCGGGTTCGACGACCACCTCCGCCGTTCCGCCAACTGTCGGTCATGCACACCGAGGAGCTCTCGCCCCGCCTGCGGCGCATCGTGCTCGGCGGACCCGAGTTGGAAGGGTTCGCCACGCCGGCGCCAGCAGCGAGCGTGCGACTCCTCCTGCCACCCTCCGGGTCGGACACGATCGTGCTGCCGACCTGGACCGGCAACCAGTTCGAGCTCCCGGACGGGAGCCGCGCCCCGATCCGCACGATGACGCCACGGCGCCACGATGCCGCTCAGCGAGAGCTGACGATCGACGTCGCCCTCCACGACCAGGGCGCCGTGTCCGACTGGGCCCGTTCCGCCGAGCCCGGCATCGTCACGGCGATCTCGGGCCCGGCCCGCGGCTACGAACCCGACCCGGCGACGCTGTCACTCGTCCTCGCCGGCGACGAGACCGCCCTGCCTGCGATCAGCCAGCTGTTCGAGGTGCTGCCTCGTCACATCCGCCTGACCGCCTCCATCGAGCTGGCCGACCCTTCCGCCGAGATCGCACTCCCCGACCGGCCCGACGCCGAGGCGACGTGGCTCCTCACGGCCCCTGGCGCCACACCTGGTGACGCGTTCGCCGGCGCCATCGAAGCGCTCGGCGATCTCCCCGACGAGGTGTGGGTCGCCGGCGAGGCCGCGGCCGTGCAACGGGTGCGGCGGCACCTCTACGACGATCGCGGCATCTCCCGGGAACGGGTGTCGGCACACGGCTACTGGAAGCACGGCCGTACCGCGTCCTGAGTTGTTGCGCGGAGCCCGACCCCGCGCAACAACCGTGTGTCAGGACAGGTCGAACCGGTCGAGGTTCATGACCTTGGCGAACGCGGCGACGAAATCGTCGACGAACTTGTCGCCGGCATCGCTGCTCGCGTACACCTCCGAGAGCGCCCGGAGCTCGGTGTTGGCCCCGAAGATCAGGTCGACACGGCTGCCGGTCCAGCGAAGCTCGCCGCTGGCGCGGTCGCGGCCCTCGAAGAAGTCCTCGGTGTCGGACGTGGCCTCCCACTCCGTGCCCATGTCGAGCAGGTTGACGAAGAAGTCGTTGGTCAGGGCGCCAGGGCTGGCGGTGAGGACACCGTGCTGCGAGCCGGCGGCGTTCGCGCCGATCACCCGCAGACCACCGACGAGCACCGTCATCTCCGGCGGGGTGAGCGTCAGCATGAAGGCCTTGTCGAGCAGGAGGTGCTCGGCGGCCACGTCGGCCCCCTTCTGGAGGTAGTTGCGGAAGCCGTCGGCACGGGGTTCGAGCACGGCGAACGACTCGACGTCGGTCTGCTCCTGGGACGCGTCGGTGCGTCCCGGCGAGAACGGGACGGTCACGTCGCGTCCGGCCGCCTTGGCCGCCTGCTCGACGCCGACGCCGCCGGCGAGCACGATCAGGTCGGCGAGGGAGACCTGCTTGCCACCGGCACCGTTGAAGTCCTGCTGGATCGCTTCGAGCTTGGAGAGCACCTGCGACACGCCGGAGGTGACGTTGAGGTCCCACTCGATCTGCGGCGACAGGCGGATGCGGGCCCCGTTGGCCCCGCCGCGCTTGTCGGTGTCGCGGTAGGTGGCCGCCGACGCCCAGGCGGTCGACACGAGCTCGGCGGCCGACAGCCCGGACTCGGCGAGCTTCGCCTTGAGTGTGGCGATGTCGGCGTCGTCGATCACCGGGCCGTTCGCGGCAGGGATGGGGTCCTGCCAGACCAGCTCCTCGTCGGGCACCCACGGGCCGAGATAGCGCACCACCGGACCCATGTCGCGGTGGAGCAGCTTGTACCAGGCGCGGGCGAACGCGTCGGCGAACTGGTCGGGGTTCTCGTAGAAGCGCCGTGAGATCTCCTTGTACACCGGGTCGGTGATCAGGGCGATGTCGGTGGTGGCCATCATCGGTGGCACCCGCTTCGACGGATCGTGCGCCTGCGGGACGGCCTCTTGGGCCTCCGGGTTCGTCGGGCGCCATTGCTGCGCGCCGGCAGGGCTGCGCGTGAGCTCCCAGTCGTAGCCGAACAGGTTCTCGTAGAAGCCGTTGTCCCACTGGGTCGGGTTGTTCGTCCATGCACCCTCGAGCCCACTGGAGATCGTGTCGTCGCCCTTGCCGATGCCGAACGTGCTCTTCCAACCGAGCGCCTGCTGGGCGAGCGGTGCACCGTCGGGTTCGGACGTGACGTGCTCGTCGGGGTCGCCCGCGCCGTGCGTCTTGCCGAACGTGTGGCCGCCGGCGATCAGCGCCACCGTCTCCTCGTCGTCCATCGCCATACGGGCGAACGTCTCGCGGATGTCGCGGGCCGCGGCCATCGGGTCGGGGTTGCCGTTCGGGCCTTCCGGGTTGACGTAGATGAGCCCCATCTGCACCGCGCCGAGCGGGTTGGCGAGCTCACGGTCGCCGCTGTAGCGCTCGTCGTCGAGCCATACGCGCTCGGGACCCCAGTAGACGTCGTCCTCCGGTGCCCAGATGTCGGGGCGGCCGAACGCGAAGCCGAACGTCTTGAAGCCCATGGTCTCCAGGGCCCGGTTGCCGGCGAGCACCAGCAGGTCGGCCCAGGACAGCTTGCGGCCGTACTTCTGCTTGATCGGCCACAGCAGGCGGCGGGCCTTGTCGAGGTTGACGTTGTCGGGCCAACTGCTGAGCGGCGCGAACCGCTGCGCTCCGGTACCGGCACCGCCGCGGCCATCGGCGATCCGGTACGTGCCGGCCGCGTGCCACGACATGCGGATGAACAGGCCGCCGTAGTGGCCGTAGTCGGCCGGCCACCAGTCCTGCGAGTCGGTCATCAGCGCGTCGACGTCGGCGGCGAGCGCGTCGAAGTCGAGGCTGGTGACCTCGGCCGCGTAGTCGAAGCCGCCGCCATTCGGGTCACCCCCCGGGTGGTTCTGGCGGAGAATGCCCAGGTTGAGGCTCTCGGGCCACCAGTGCTGGTTGGCGGTGATGCCCACCGCCTGGTGGGCGGCGCTCATGACCGGACAGGTGGCGGTGGTGGGCTCGTCGCTCGTGGTGACGGTGCCGCTGTCGTCGTTGCTCATGTCTTCCATCCTCACTCGGTGATCGGAACTGAGTAGGGCCGGAAGTCCTGAACGCAGGGCCCCCGACCCGCTATCCCCGCGACGGACAGTAGTTGGAATCGCCGAGCTGCCGCACACGCCGACTCCGGCCTGGCGATCGTTTGTCACTATGACGGCCATGCACCCTCGCGATGTCTTGCCGCGCACCGTCGAGAACCACCGTCTCGGCGCAGCTCACGACGTTGGACACCTCGAGTCCGCCCTCCACCAATTCGCTGATTACATGACCCACAATTTGTGGGTTAGACTCCCCGCATGTTGCTGGAAAGGGCTGCTAGGAACGAGGCCCGGGAGCTGCTCGCAACGTTCCGCGTCCTGATGATCAGCGGCGCGCGCCAGGTTGGCAAGTCCACGCTTGCTTCGACGCAGCTCGGCGACGAAGCGCGTCAGGTCTTCTCGCTTGACGATCCAGCGATGCTCGATCGCGCCATCGACGATCCCGTCGGCCTCGCCAACGCACTTCCTCATGGCAGCGTCATCGACGAGTTCCAACGCGCCGGCCAACCGCTGCTGCTCGCCATCAAGCAGATCATCGACTCCGACCCGGCGAAAGGTCAGTTCGTCCTCACGGGCTCCGCCGATTACCTCGCCGCTCGTGGCGTGACCGAGACCCTCGCCGGCCGCACTGGACGGCTGGAACTCTGGCCACTTTCGATCGGTGAACGCCTTGGACATGCCGAGCACTTCCTCGACGAGGTGTTCGACGACGACCGCAACTGGAGGGCTTCCACGTCCGGCGACGCCGGCGACCGCGACCGGATCATGACGTGGATCCTCGAAGGTGGTTTCCCCGAGATCGTCCGCGACCAGCTCACCTCCCGACAACGATCCCGCTGGTTCGAGGCCTACACCGATGACGTCGTGAATCGCGAAGCGCTGCGCCCCGTCGCCGAGGTCCGATACGAACTCGAGCTTCGCCGTCTCCTGCGTGCGCTCGCGGCCAGGATCGGTACCGAACTGGTCGTTGCCGATCTCGCACGAGACCTCGGCCTCGATCGATCGACGGTCACCAACTACGTCGCGATCCTCGAGGCCATCCACTTGCTCCACCTGCTGCCCGCCTTTTCGACCAGTGCGACCACGGCCGCCAAACGGCGACCGAAGATCCACCTCGTCGACTCCGGCCTCGCGGCCCACCTCAACGGCCTCGGCGAGCGTGAACTGACAGCGTTGAGCACCCACCGGCTGCTCGGACCGATCGTCGAGCAATTCGTCGTGACCGAGATCCTCAAGCAGGCCTCGTGGTCGCCGACCGGTGTCAACATCCACCACTATCGCGATCGGGAGGGACGCAAAGTCGACGTCGTCATCGAACACCGCGCCACCGGGCGCATCGCAGCGATCGAGGTGAAGGCATCGAGCACGCCCGACGCCCGTGGCGCCCGCCACCTCGGTTTCCTCCGCGACCGTCTCGGCGACCGTTTCGCCGTCGGTGTGCTCCTCCATCTCGGCAATCAATCGTTGCCACTGGGCGACCGCCTCTGGGCACGCCCGATCAGTTCCCTCTGGGCGGCCGGCGATCGGTAGAGGACCTTCGGCGTCGCGTCAAGTTCATCGAGCGAAGCTCCACGAATATTTGTTTGTCTGTTGACTTGTTTGACGAACGTATGATCTGATATCCTTGGGTCATGTTTGCAGACGTCGTCGAACAACTGATGGGGCTCGACGACACCCAACTCACCGCCCGCTTCCGCGAACTCGAACTGCAACGCCGCCAGATGGAAGC
>CAZYWK010000068.1:0-22244 GCA_964651825.1 uncultured Ilumatobacteraceae bacterium
TTCTGCGTCGTCATGGCCGCGACGTTACCGGCCGGTATTCGGACGGTCCTTTTCCTGGACGACCTGCGACGATGTGACCCATGGCGAGTGTGGCGGTGTTCTGTGGATCCAACACTGGGACCGGCGAGCGGTTCCGGGCGGCAGCGGACGAACTGGGCCGTTCGATCGCCGGCGGCGGTCACCGGCTCGTGTACGGCGGCGGCAACGTCGGCCTCATGGGGGTCGTCGCCGACGCCGCGCTCGACGCCGGCGCCGAGGTCGTCGGCGTGATCACCGAACACCTCGTCGGCGTCGAGATCGCCCACCGCCGGTTGACGTCGCTCGAGATCACGGCGTCGATGCACGAGCGCAAGGCGCGCATGGCCGAGCTCGCCGACGGTGTGATCGTCCTGCCGGGCGGGTTCGGTACGCTCGACGAGTCGTTCGAGCTGTTGACGTGGAACCAGCTCGGCCTACTTGCGGCGCCGATCGTGTTCCTCGACGTCGACGGCTTCTTCGGCCCGCTGTTCGACCTCGTCGATGGCGCGGTGGCAGCAGGGTTCATCCGTCCTGGCCATGCCGCGCTCGCCCGCCGGGCCGAGAATGCCGCGGAGGCATTGCAGCTGGCGACCGCGCCCCCGCCGGCCTACCTCCCCAAGTGGATCGACCGCTGACCGCCGACGTCGGGCCGAGCCGATCGTCTCAGTGGCCGACGCAGGGACCGCCGGCGACCGGTTGCACCGTCCCGTCGGCGGTGAATCCGTACTGCGGGATCGGATCCAAGAGCAGCACGCCGATCATCTCGTCCTGACCGCTCGGCACGGCTCCGTTCATCGCAAAGGACGCCTCGATCGCGATTTCGAGCGTCCTGCGGAGAACGTCACAGGTCGCGGCGTTGGCGTCGGGAATTGCGCCCGCAGCTACCTCGACGGCAGCCCCCAGCCCGCCACCGCTCGACGGCGAATCGCTGGACACCGGCGCGACGGGGGTAGTCGTGTCGCTCTCGATGACGACTGGCGAGCTCGAGCCTGCAGTGGAGCCACTGCCTGACGAGCCGCAGGCGGCGAGGAGCGGAGACGCGGCGATGACCGCCAGCGCGAGGAGACGTCGAGTTGACACGCCGATTCATCGGCACACGATCACCCGGCCTCAAGCTCGATGTGAGGCCGAGCCAAATCAGTACAGCGTGCGGCGGAGGAGGGAGTGGACGCGTTCCCAGTGGAGCTCGGAGGCGGTGCGGTCGTAGCGGGCGCCGGCGGGGGCGAAGCCGTGGACGGCGCCCGTGATGACGTCGACGGTGTACGTGACGCCGGCGGCCCCGAGCGCCTGTTCCATGACGTCGAGGGTCTCCATCGGCGCGGTCGGATCGGGGTCGACCCAGGCGAAGTAGAGCTCGGCCCGCACGCGGTCGAGGCCGAGGTGCGGTGAATCGGTGGTGTCGCGGACCAACCAGGCACCGTGGATCGACGCCGCCGCGGCCACGCGGTCGGGGAGCGCGCGGGCGAGCGACACGGTGAGCCCACCACTCATGCAGAACCCGACGGCACCGACATCGCCACCTCGCGCGGCGGGATCGGCGTCGGCGACGGCCAGCAGCGCGTCCGCGTCGCCGACGATGTTGCTCGGGGTGACGGTGCCCATCAGCTCCGATCGCTTGTGCATGTCCTCGTCGCTCGTGCCGAACTCGCGGTACTCGCTGCCCCGGTAGAAGAGGAACGGCAACATCACGTAGTACCCGGCGGTCGCCAGCCGCGAGGCCATGTCCTTCAGCGCCGGGCGGATGCTCGGAGCGTCCATCAGGTACAGCACCACCGGATGCGGCCCGTCGTGTTCGGGGTGGAACACGAACGTCTTCATCGTCCCGTCCGGCGTCGTCACGTCGAGTTCTCGTTCGATCATCACTCGATTGTCCCACGCGGGGCGCGGCGGCGGGGTCGAGGGCGCCGGGTAGCGTCGCGCCGTGCGGCGAGGTCCGGTCATGGCGGTGGTGACGGTGCTGGCGATCTCGATCGTGACGGCGTGCTCGACCGCGCCGGGTGTATCGAGCGTCGAGGCCAACGAGACCGGCTCGACACCGTCCGGCTCCGGCCCGACCGGAGCGGGCGCGCTCGACTGGGGCGAGTGCGCCACCGGCTCACCGGCGCCGGGTGTCGACCTCGAGTGTGCGACCCTCGACGTGCCGAGGGACTACGACGCCCCGGACGGCGACACGATCGAGATCGCCGTCGCCCGCGTGGCCACCGCTGAGCCCGGCGAGCGCATCGGCTCGCTCGTGTTCAACCCGGGTGGCCCGGGCGGCTCCGGCATCGACTTCCTCACCGCCGCCGCGCTCCTCGTTCCCGACGACATCGCCGAACACTTCGATCTCGTCAGCTTCGACCCGCGTGGTGTCGGCGCGAGCACGGCGGTCGACTGCGACATCCGGATCGACGACAACGTCACCCTGCTCGACGAAGGCGACGACACGGGCTGGCAGGAGCTCGTCGAGGAAGCCGAGTCGCTGCCCGACGAGTGCGGCGCGGCCGCGATGGACCTCGCTCCGCTCGTGGGAACCAACAACGCGGCCCGCGACCTCGACCGCCTGCGCGAAGCCCTCGGTGACGAGCAACTCTCCTATGTCGGCTTCTCCTACGGCACGCGCCTCGGCGCGACCTACGCCGAGCTGTTCCCCGACAGGGTGCGGGCGCTGGTGCTCGACGGTGGCGTGAAGCCGACCGGCGACTCCGCCGAGCTCGACGCCGAGCAGGGTGCCGGCTTCGACCTCGCCCTCGAAAACTTTGCCGAGGCGTGCGACGTCGACGACGACTGCGTGCTCGCCGAGCTCGGCCCGGTGCTCGACACCTACGAATCCCTCGTCGCCGGCATCGCCGAGGCCGGCAGCTTCGAGACGAACGACCCGGATCGCGTGCTGACCCCGGGCGAGCTCCAACTCGGAGTCATCGCCGCGCTCTACAGCAAGGACGCCTGGCCCTTTCTCGCCCAGGCCATGTACGACGCCGCCACCGAACAGGACGGCTCACTGCTCCAGGTGCTCGGCGACGGTCTCGTCGGCCGCCAGCCGGACGGCACCTACACCAACCAGCAGGAAGCGAACGTCTTCGTCAACTGCGCCGACGATCCGAACCGTCCCGACGAACCCACTCAGCGCGAGCTCGCCGATGCGGCGGCGGCCGATTCGGTCCACTTCGACGACTTCTTGCGCGCCAGCACCGGCTGCATCGGCACGCCGGACCCCGTCGATCCGCTGATCGTCGGTCCGGCCGACGGTGCGGCGCCGATCCTCGTGATCGGCAACACCGGCGACCCGGCCACTCCGTACGACTGGTCGGTCGCACTCGCCGACTCGCTGTCGTCCGCGGTGCTGTTCACCGTGGAGGCCGAGGGGCACACGGCGTTCTTGACCATCGAGTGCGTGAACCCGATCGTGTCGGCCTACCTGATCGATCTCCAGGTTCCCGACGAGGGTGCTTCGTGCTCCGACAACGCGACGGCCGACTTCTTCCCACCACCCGGCGAGAGCGACGTCGAGTTGGTCATCGCGCTGTTCGACTGCCTGCGCGAGCACGGCGCCGACGTGCCGGAGCTGACGCTGGCCGACGTGCTCGCCGATCCGACGGGCAAGCAGCTCCTCGACGCACTCGACCCGGCCGATCCGAACTTCCTGACTGCCGCGATGCAGTGCCAGGAGATCCTCGGCGAGTTGTGACGACCGTCTGTGTTGATCGGCTGTATTGGTCGTGTCGGGCACTGCGCACAGGGCGCCCACAGGTCATGGTGGGTTGTCCACAACGAGCGTCGCGAAAGTCACACCCAATCGGGACTGACGTTCCACAGGCGACCTCGTTCATGATGGCCCCATGCTGCGAGGGAGCACCCCAGGGGTCCGGCGAGAACGACAGCACGGAGCGGTGCTCCAGCAACACGACCGGCGCGACCTCGAACGTGCGGGTTGGCGCACGACGCTCGATTACCGGGAGAACCTGATCCGGGCCCGCGACGGCCGGCTCCTGCAGGTCGAACCGGTGTGGCATGCCGAGGCGGAGCGGTCCGAATCGGCGCGATGGAGCGGTGAGCGCGGGATCGACTTCATTACCGCGACGGCTGACAACGCGGACGCGGTGTGGGCTCGCCTGCGTGTCGAAGCCGAGCTCGCCGACGTGCGACGGCCGGGCCAGGCGGGCGCTGGGGTCGGTCTGCGAGCCGGTCTCGAGGCGGTGCAGAGCCGGGCGTCCTGAACCGGGCGGACCGGCGGAGAATTCGTCGATCGATCGCGCGCGTCGCGCGTAGTGGTTGAGCTGGGACGTCGCGGCACCCGTCGCCGAATCCCGGCCGATCCCGCCGGATCACGCCGATTTGGTACTTGCGCGCGGGGAACGACACTGCTGTAATTACGGGCCCGTCACCCACGAGATATGGGGGTGAGGGGTGCGGACCACCACGAGATGTGGTGGTCAGGGGCCATCTGGCCCCACAGACGGAAAACGACAGGGAGCAAGTGGTGACACTCATCGATGGCAATGTGGACGACAGCGTGAACACCGCTGACGTGAGCGACGCGAACGACGCTGCACCGGCGGCACCGACGCTCACCGACACCTCCAAGTCCGTGGGCTCCACCTCGCCGGCACCGTCGTCGGGCGGGATGCGGGTGCGCAAGCGCAGCGGTGCCCTCGAACCGGTCGACGTCAACAAGATCGTCAACGCCATCGCCCGGGCGTCGGAGGGCCTGCTCGGCGTCGACCCGATGCGCGTCGCCACCCGGACCATCTCCGCCCTCGCCGACGGTGCCAGCACCCGTGAGCTCGACGACCTGTCGATCCGCACCGCCGCCGGCCTGATCGTCGAGGAACCCAACTACTCCAAGCTCGCCTCCCGCCTGCTCGCCACCGTCATCGACAAGGAGGTGCGCAACCAGAACATCCCGTGGTTCTCCGAGTCGATCAAGGTCGGCCACACCGAAGGTCTCGTCGCCGACAACGTGCTCGCCTTCGTCGAGGCCAATGCTCCGAGCCTGAACGCGGCGATCAACTCCGACCGCGACCGGTCCTTCGAGTTCTTCGGCCTGCGCACGGTGTACGACCGCTACCTGCTCCGTCACCCGCAACGCCGTGAGGTGATCGAGACCCCGCAGTACTTCTTCTTGCGCGTCGCCTGCGGCCTGGTGGCCGAGCCCGACGGCACCGGCGACCTCGACGCGGCCGTGAAGTTCTACGACCTGATGTCGTCGCTCGCCTACCTGCCGTCGAGCCCCACGCTGTTCAACTCCGGCACGTCGCACTCGCAGATGTCGAGCTGCTACCTGCTCGACTCACCGGAAGACAGCCTCGAAGGCATCTACAAGCGCTACACCGACATCGCCAAGCTGTCGAAGTTCGCCGGTGGCATCGGCGTGGCGTGGCATCGCATCCGCGCCAAGGGCAGCCTGATCACCGGCACCAACGGCCTGTCGAACGGCATCGTGCCGTGGCTGCGCACGCTCGACTCGTCGGTCGCGGCCGTCAACCAGGGCGGCCGCCGCAAGGGCGCCGCCTGCGTCTACCTCGAAACGTGGCACGCCGACATCGAGGACTTCCTCGAACTGCGCGACAACACCGGCGACCACGCTCGCCGCACCCACAACCTGAACATCGCCAACTGGATCCCCGACCTGTTCATGGAGCGCGTCGAGAAGGACTGGCAGTGGTCGCTGTTCGACCCCAAGCGCGTACCGCACCTCACCGATCTGTTCGGCGCCGACTTCGAGCGGGCCTATCTCGCCGCCGAGGAGGCCGGCCTCTACGAGAAGCAGGTGCCGGCCCGCCAGCTCTACTCGCGGATGATGCGCACGCTGGCCCAGACCGGCAACGGCTGGATCACGTTCAAGGACTCCTCGAACGAGAAGTGCAACCAGACCGGCGCGGCCAACGACGACGGCACGCCCAGGGTCGTGCACCTGTCGAACCTGTGCACCGAGATCCTGGAGATCACCGACCAGGCCAACACCGCGGTGTGCAACCTCGGCTCGCTCAACCTCGGCGCGTTCGTCGACGCCGATGGTCGGTTCGACTTCGCCCGCCTCGGCGAGGTCGTGCGCCAGGTCGTGCCGTTCCTCGACCGGGTGATCGACATCAACTACTACCCGACGCCCGAGGCCGAGTTCTCCAACCACAAGTGGCGCCCGGTCGGGCTCGGCCTGATGGGGCTGCAGGACGTGTTCTTCAAGAAGGCGCTGCCGTTCGACTCGGCCGACGCCAAGGAGCTGTCGCAGCAGATCAGCGCCCACATCTACTTCCACGCGCTGTGGGCCTCGACCGAGCTCGCCGAGGCGAACGGCCCGCACGAGGCCTTCGACGGCACCCGGGCCGCGCAGGGCAAGCTCCAGTTCGACCTGTGGCAGCGCGACGGCAAGGCCGTGGTGCCGCCGGCCGAGCTCGACTGGGACGGCCTGCGGGCCCGCATCGCCACCCACGGCCTGCGCAACAGCCTGCTGATCGCCATCGCCCCCACCGCCACGATCGCCTCGATCGTCGGCTGCTACGAGTGCATCGAGCCGCAGGTGTCGAACCTGTTCAAGCGCGAGACGCTGTCGGGCGAGTTCATGCAGATCAACCGCTACCTCGTCACCGAGCTCCAGCGGCGTGGCCTGTGGGACGAGGAGATGATCGGCGACATCAAGCGCGCCGACGGCTCGGTGCTCGACGTGCCCCGCATCCCGGCTGAGCTGCAGGAGGTGTACCGCACCGCCTGGGAGGTGCCGCAGCGCTCGCTGATCGACATGGCCGCCGAGCGCGGCGCCTACATCGACCAGAGCCAGTCGCTCAACCTGTTCATGGAGACGCCGACCATCGGCAAGCTCAGCTCGATGTACCTCCACGCCTGGAAGGCCGGCCTGAAGACCACCTACTACCTGCGCAGCCGACCGGCCACCCGCATCAACCAGACCACCACGTCCGGCAAGGCGACGACACCGTCGCCATCGGGAGGCGGTGGAGGCGGCGAGCTGGCACCGGAGGCCAAGTCGTTCACCGACGAAGAGGCGGTCGCCTGCAGCCTCGAGAACCCCGAAGCCTGCGAGGCGTGTGACTGACCGTGGCACTCATCGATCCCATCACCGACTACGCCGACGCACCGGCGGTCGCGCCCGTCGCGCCCCAACGGGCGGCGCGTCCGACCAACATCCTCGATCCGGGGTTCGACCTCACCCTGCGGCCGATGCGCTACCCGGTGTTCTTCGACATGTACAAGAACGCGATCAAGAACACCTGGACCGTCGACGAGATCGACTTCTCCGACGACCTCGTCGACCTCGACCGCAAGCTGATGCCGGCCGAGAAGCACCTCGTGTCACGGCTCGTCGCGTTCTTCGCCACCGGCGACTCGATCGTGTCGAACAACCTGGTGCTCAACCTGTACCAGCACATCAACGCCCCCGAAGCCCGGATGTACCTGTCGCGGCAGCTCTACGAAGAGGCCCTGCACGTGCAGTTCTACCTCACGCTGCTCGACAACTACATCCCCGACATGTCCGAGCGCGAGGCCGCCTTCGCGGCGGTCGAGAACATCCCGTCGATCCGCGCCAAGGCCGAGTTCTGCTTCAAGTGGATCGACTCGATCCAGGGCCTCGACCGCATCGAGACGCCCGAGCAACGCAAGCAGTTCCTGCTCAACCTGATCTGCTTCGCCACCTGCATCGAGGGGCTGTTCTTCTTCGCCGCCTTCGCCTACGTCTACTTCCTGCGTTCGAAGGGCCTGCTCAACGGGCTCGCCGACGGCACGAACTGGGTGTTCCGCGACGAGAGCTGCCACATGAACTTCGCCCTCGAAGTGGTCGACACCGTGCGCAAGGAGCAGCCCGAGCTGTTCGACGCCGACCTGGAGTCGTCGATCCGCGAGATGCTGCGCGACGCCGTCGAGTGCGAGCACCTGTTCGCCGCCGACGTGCTCGGCGAGGGAGTGCCGGGCATGAGCCTCGTCGACACCCGCACCTACCTCGAGTACGTCGCCGACCAGCGCCTGGTGCAACTCGGCTACGGCATCGAGTTCGGCTCGAAGAACCCGTTCAGCTTCATGGAGCTGCAAGACGTGCAGGGCCTGTCGAACTTCTTCGAGCGCACCGTGAGCTCGTACCAGGTCGGTGTCGGCGGCGACGTCGCCTTCGACGAAGAGTTCTGACCCGTTCTCGTGAACGTTCTGCGTACCCGCGTACGCAGAACGTTCACGAGAACCCGGCGCACCAGAGCAGGGCGGTGAGCGAGAGGCCGTCGTTGACGTGGCCGGCGCGGATCTCGGCGCGCAGCTCGGGCCAGCGCATCCACTCGATCCGTTCGGCCTCGTCGGGGTCGGTCGGATCGCCGACGTGCTCGGCGGTCGTCGTACGGTAGAGGTGGAAGTGGGCGTCGGAGGTGCCGTTGTGCGGCCGGTACGAGGTGAGCTTCGTCAGCTCGCCGGCCCGCCAGCCGGTCTCCTCCAAGGTTTCGCGCGCCGCACACTCCTGGGGTGACTCGCCCGGGTCGACCCGGCCGGCCGGCACCTCCCACCCCCACGTGTCGGTGATGAACCGGTGCCGCCACAAGAGCAACACACCGCGGCCGGGATCATCCACGACCACCCCTGCCGCGTCGCACGGCATCCGCAGCACATGATGCTCGAAGCGCTTGCCGCTCGGCAGTTCGACGTCGACGAGCGACAGGCCCATCCACTCGCTCGAATAGACCGAGCGCTCCCCGTGCACGGTCCATTCCATCCGGCCGAGCGTACGGGGCGGATCAGGTCAAGTAGTGCGCGGTGTGTTCGCCGAGGGTCGGGCCGACGTCGGTGATCGAGCCGGGCGTGCGGGAGAACTTCGGCACCACGCCCAGCATCGGGGTGTCGACGCCGACGCGGGAGAGATGGCGCTCGACCATCCCGCGGGCGAGGTAGTGCGGGTCGGTGAGCATGTCGGCCGCGGTGTACACGAGCCCGGCCGGAACCGAGTGCTCGCGCAGGGTCGCGAGCACCTGCTCGGACGTGAGCGTCGAGGTCCACTCGGCGACGATGCCGTCGAGCTCGCGCTCGGCCGCACCGCGCGCGACATGGGTGGCGAACCGGGGATCGGCCGCCAGCTCGGGCCGGCCCATCGCTCGGCACAACCGGGCGAACACGGCATCCGCGTTGCCGGCGATCAGCACATCGGCGCCGTCGAGGGTCGGGTACGCGTTGGCCGGCGCGACGCCGGGCAGAGTGCCGCCGGAGCGGTTGCGCAGCACGCCGGCGACGTCGTAGTCGGCCATCGACGACTCCATCAGCGCGGCGACGGCCTCGTAGATCGCCACGTCGACCTCTTGGCCGAGCCCACTCGAGGAGCGCTCGTGCAGCGCGGCCAGCGTGCCGATCACCGCGAACATCGCGGCGAGCGAGTCGCCGAGGCTGATCCCGCAGCGTGCCGGCGGGCGATCGGGGTCGCCCGTCGTGTGCCGGATGCCGCCGATCGCCTCGCCGATCGAGCCGAAACCGGCCTCGGCCGAGCGTGGCCCGCTCTGCCCGAACCCGGAGACGTGCGTGAGGACGAGGCCGGGATTGACCGCGCTCAGCGCGGGGTAGTCGAGCCCCCATTCCTGCAGCCGGCCGGGCCGGAAGTTCTCGATGACGACGTCGCACTGGGCGGCCAGTTCGAGCACGGCGGCGCGCCCGTCCGCCTCGCGTAGGTCGACCACGACGGAGCGCTTGTTGCGGGCGATCGTCGGCCACCACAGGCCGGCGCCGTCGACGGTGACGCCCCACGTGCGCATCGGGTCGCCCCCGTCGGGCGCTTCGACCTTGATCACCTCGGCGCCGTAGTCGCCGAACAGCTGCCCGGCGAACGGCCCGGCGATGAAGCTGCCGAGCTCCAACACGCGCACGCCTTTCAACGGCCCGGTGGATGACAGCGGGCCGGTTCGAGTCGGAGGGGTCGAAGTCACGGTGCAAGTCTGCCGAGCCGGTTGCCGGTCCGGCCAAACGGTGGGAGACCACCGGTCGGCTGCGATGATGGGGCCATGAGCAACACGTCGCGATCGTCGATGGTCGACTCGGTCCTCATCCGGGACGTGAGCTTGCGCGACGGGCTGCAGGACGAGGAGCCGATCAGCACCGAGGCCAAGGTCGCCATCGCCGAGGCGCTCGTCGCGGCGGGGATCCGCGAGCTGGAGCTGACGAGCTTCGTCCGCCCCGATCGGGTGCCGGCGATGGCCGACGCCGAGGCGATGTGCGCGGCGACCAGCCATCTCGACGTCGTGCGCTGGGGGCTGGTCCTCAACCGGCGTGGCGCCGAGCGGGCGCTCGCCGCCGGCATCGATCACCTGCAGTACGTCGTGTCGGTGAGCGACACGCACAGCCGCCACAATGCCGGCGCCTCGACCACCGACGCCCTCGCCGCGTTCGAGGCGTTCGCCACCGGGCTCGCGGGTGACGCCACGATCGAGATGACGCTGTCGACGTCGTTCGGCTGCCCCTACGAGGGCCGGATCGACCCCGCGGCGGTGGTCGAGGCGGCCCGCCGGTCGGCTGCCGCCGGCGCGTCGTCGATCGGGCTCGCCGACACGATCGGCGTCGCCGTGCCGACCGAGGTCGCCGCATTGTTCGATGCTGTGGTCGACGCGGTCGACGTCCCGGTCGGCGCCCACTTCCACGACACCCGCGGTCTGGCGATCGCCAACGGGCTCGTCGCCATCGAGCACGGTGCGGTGCGCCTCGACGGCAGCGTCGGGGGACTCGGGGGTTGCCCGTTCGCGCCGGGGGCGAGCGGCAACGTGCCACTCGAAGACCTGGTGCACGCCCTGGCCGGCATGGGCATCGAGACCGGCTGCTCGGTCGAAGGCCTCATCGAGGTCGCCCGCCTGGCCTGTGATGCGGTCGGTCGGCCGGTCGGGAGTCACGTCGGCATCGCCGGCCCGCGGTTCGCCGCACCAGTACCGTCTCCCGGATGACCGTGTCGCCTCCCGGGCCCGCCGGCTGGCTGACGAGCACCCATGTCGCCGTCGTCGCCGGCAAGGGCGGCGTCGGTTCGTCGACGGTCGCCGCGGCCTACGCCCTCGCCGCCGCTCGGCATGGTGCCGACGTGTTGTTCGTCGCTGTCGACGGCCGCCCGGGCATGGGCACGCTGCTCGGCGGCCGACCGCTCGACGCCACCGACCGGATCCTGCAGCGGGTCAAGGGTGCCGGCCAGGTGCGCGGCCGCACCATCCCCGCCGATCAGGCCTTCGGCGACTACCTCGACCTTCGGGGCGTCGGCGGCCTGCTCCGGCGGGCCGCATCGGCGGCGTCGCTCCCGATGATCGCCGCGGCCACGCCCGGCCTCGAGCATCTGCTGGTGCTCGGCAAGATCAAGGAGCTCGAACGCGAACGCGCCGCCGACCTGATCGTGGTCGACGCCCCGCCGGCCGGCCACGCCGCACCCTTCCTCCGGTCGGCGACCGGATTGTCCGACGTGGTCCAGTCCGGCCCGATCCGCGAGCAGGCCGAAGAGGTGAACGCGATGCTGACCGATGCGGGTCGCTGCCGGGCGATGATCGTCACGCTGCCGGAGATCACGCCGGTGACCGAGGCCCTCGAACTCGTCGGTGAGATCGGCGACGAGCTGGCGATCGGCCTGCTGCCGCTCGTCGTGAACTCGTGCTGGCCGGATCGCTCGGGGCTCGACAAGACGCCGACTGCGGCCGCCCGTTCCCAGCAGGTGAAACTGCCGGCCGCGGCGAGGCGCACGCTCGAAGCTTCGGCCGAGTTCGGCCGGGCCCGCCTCGAACAACAGCGCGCCCAGATCGACCGCGTCCGCGCCGCGGCCGGCGCGGGCGTCGACGTGCTGACCTTGCCGCGGCTGATCACGACCGACCTCGACCGCGACGACCTGTCGGTCCTCGCCGATGCGCTCACCGAATCCGCGACGGCGGTGCCAGATGGTCGATGAGCTGATCAACGGTTCGCTGGCCGGAGCGGTCGAGGACGCAGCGTTGCTGGTCACCTGCGGTCCGGGCGGGGTCGGCAAGACGACTACCGCCGCCGCCCTCGGCGTCGCCGCGGCCCGAGCCGGCCGGCGGGTCGTGGTGGTCACCGTCGACCCGGCCCGCCGCCTGGCCGACGCCCTCGGGCTCGAGCTCGGCGCGGCCACCGACGACCCGCACCGCGTCGCCGGTGTCGGCGAGACCGGCGACGGCGAGCTGTGGGCGCTGATGCTCGACGCCGAGTCGACGTTCGACCGGCTCGTGCGCGAGCAGGCCTCCAGCCCGAAGCAGGCCGAGGCGCTGCTCCAGAACCCGGTGTACCGGGCGATCTCCGGGTCGTTGTCGGGCGCCCAGGAGTACATGGCGATCGAGCGCCTCCACGAGCTCTACACGAGCGGGGAGTGGGATCTCGTGATCGTCGACACCCCGCCGTCGCGCCACGCGATCGACCTCCTCGAGGCACCGGACCGCCTTGTCGCGTTCCTCAGCCATCCGGTCTACCGCGCGCTCACGATCGGTCAACGAACCTTCGCCAAGGTGACCAACGCCGCGGCGTCGATGTTCTTGTGGGCGGTGCGCCGCTTGGCCGGCCCGCAGATCGTCGAGGACACGATGGAGTTCTTCCGGTCGTTGTCGAACATCGAGCCAGGGTTGCGCAAGCGCGCCGGCGAGGTGTCGGCGCTGCTGCGCTCCGACGCCGCGACGTTCGTCGTCGTGTCGAGCCCGCGGGCCGAGGCGATCGGGGAGGCCGAGCATCTCGTCGATGCCCTGCGCGCCGGCAAGTTCCCGTTCGGCGGCGTGGTGATCAACCTGATCCACCCCCTGCCCGGCGAGCTCGACGACCCGTCGCTCCTCGACCTGGAACCCGGCCCGCTGGCCGACCACGTGGCGTGGCACCACGACCTGCGCGCGCTTGCCCTCGCCGAACGGGCCGAGCTCGCGGCTCTCGTCGACCTCACCGGCGACGCGCCGATCGTCGAGCTCGCGCTGCGCTCGGTCGACGTCCACGACGTCGACGGCCTGGCAACGCTCGCCGATCATCTGGTGGGTCAGGGATAACGTGATCGGGTGACGTTCGCGAGTCGGGGGCCCGATGTCGACGCGCGGCTCGACGGTTTCTTCTCCCGTCCGGCCGGCGAGGGCGTCTCCCTGGCGATGGTCGTGATGCAGGGCGGCGAGGTCGTGGCCGAGCAGTACGGCAAGAAGCCGGCCAACGCGTTCGAGCCCGAGCAGGCGATCACCGCCGGCAGCACGTTGATCTCCTGGTCGATGGCCAAGTCGATCACGCACGCCGCGATCGGGGTGTTGGTGCGCGACGGCGCCGTCGATGTCCACGCCCCGGCGGCCGTGCCGGACTGGGTCGGCACCGACAAGGCGGCGATCACCCTGCTCGACCTGCTCGAGATGCGCTCCGGGCTCCACTTCGTCGAGGACTACGTCGACGATCAGGCGTCGAACTGCATCGAGATGCTCTTCGGTGGCACCGATCCGAGCCACGCCGCCTACGCGGCCGCGCTCGCGCTCGATCACGCGCCGGGCACGTTCTGGAGCTATTCGTCGGGTACCACCAACATCATCTGCCGGATCATCGGCGATGTGCTGACCGGTGGGCCGGGTGGTGATCCGGCCCTGCGCCGGCACGCCGTCGACACGTTCCTGCACGATCGCCTGTTCACGCCGGCCGGGATGGCGTCCGCCGTCGCCAAGTTCGACGACGCCGGCGACTTCGTCGGCTCCTCCTACGTGTACGCGACGGCGCGCGACTTCGCCACGTTCGGCGAGCTCTACCGCAACGACGGCGTCGCCGCGTCGGGCGTGCGGCTGCTGCCGGAAGGCTGGCGCGACCATGCGCGCACGAAGGTCGCCCACGACCCGGAGAACGGCTTCGACTACGGCCGCCATTGGTGGATGTGGCCCCAGTTCCCCGGCAGCCTGGCGTGTCACGGCTACGAGGGACAGTTCACGATCGTCGTGCCCGACCGAGAGCTGATCGTGGTCCATCTCGGTCTGACCCCGATCGAGGTCGCACCACAACTCCGTCACCGGTTGGGCGAACTGGTCGAGACCTTCTGACGACATGGCCGACGCGATGAGCGACGCGACCGACGACACCGTGGGAGTGCCGCGTTCGAGTCGATACGACGCCACCCACGAGATGGACCGGGGGGTGCTGCCGACCGGTGAGCTGCCGGCGCTGGTCAAGGACGAACCGGTCAAGCGGCGCCGGATCAGGCCGCTGCGGTTCACGATCAAGGCACTCCTGCTGATCGTCGTGGCCGTGTTCCTGTTGCCGCCGGTCCTCACCGGCTTCCGGCAGGCGGCCGACACGATCGGCACCGTGAACCCGGCGATGATCGCCGCCGGTTTCGGGCTCCAGCTGATCTCTCTCGCCTGCTACTCGTTCCTCACCAGGGCCTCGCTCGGCTCGGCCGGGGCGGGGCTGTCGCACGCGCGGATCTTCCGCATCCAGCTGAGCACGAAGGCACTGTCGAACATCGTGCCGGGCGGCAACGCGGCCGGTTCAGCGCTCGGCTACCGGCTGCTGACGCTGTCGGGCGTGAGCGGCCCCGACGCAGGCTTCGCGTTGGCGACGGCCGGGATCGGCTCGGCCGTCGTACTGAACATCATCTTCTGGCTCGGCCTCGTCGTCTCGATCCCGATCCGGGGCGTGAACCCGTTGTACGGGATCGCTGCGATCTGCGGTGTGATCATCATGGGGATCGCGGCGATGCTCGTCATCGGCCTGACCGACGGCCAGGGACGGGCCGAGAAGGCGGCGCGCTGGATCGCCCGGAAGCTGAGCCTCAACGAAGACCGGTTCGCGCGCGTGCTGCGTCAGGTCGGTGAACGGGTGGAGGAGCTCGTCAGCGACCGTCAGCTGCTGCGCTCCGTGGTGTTCTGGGCGACGCTGAACTGGCTCTTCGACATGGCGTCGCTGTGGATGTTCCTGCGCGCCTTCGGTGGTTCGTTGAGTGTCGACGCGCTGGTCGTGGCGTTCGGCCTCGCCAACCTGATGGCGGCGATCCCGATCCTGCCCGGCGGCCTCGGTGTGGTCGAGGGCACCTACATCACGGTGCTCGTCGGTTTCGGTCTGCCGAAGCGGGTGGTCGCACCGGCGATCGCCGCCTACCGGTCCGCGCAGTACCTGATGCCGATCGCACTGGGCGCGCTGGCGTACGCGTCGCTGCGGGTCGGGCCGTGGAGGATCGAGAAGCGCGACCGCCTGATCAGGTTGCGGGACCTGGCGCGCGTCGAGACGGCCAAGGGCGAGTCGCGGATCGACTTCGCACTCCGGTTCCAGCGCGAGACGGCGGTCGGCAGCGGCGTCGACGCGGACGACAACCCGGTCGCCGAGCCCGAGCCGCCGAGTCGCTTTCCGGACGAGTGAACGCGGGCGGTACCGTCGGCGCCATGAGCACGCACGAGCGGCCGTTCGGCCGGTATCTCGAGGATTTCACGCCCGGCGACATCCTCCGCCACTGGCCCGGCAAGACCATCACCGAGTACGACGATCACCTGTTCTGCATGATCACCATGAACCACCACCCGCTGCACACCAACGACTGGTTCGCGGCCAACTCGGTGCAGGGCCGCAACGTGGTGGTCGGCAACCTCGTGTACAGCCTGGTGCTCGGCATGAGCGTGCCCGACGTGAGTGGCGCGGCGATCGCCAACTTGGAGATCGAGACGCTGCAACACAAGTTCCCGACGTTCCACGGCGACACGATCCACGCCGAGACGCGGGTGCTCGAGGTGAAGGAGTCGTCGTCCAAGCCTGATCGCGGCGTGGTCACGGTCGAGACCAAGGGTTTCAACCAGGACGGCAAGGAGGTCTGCTACTTCAAGCGCAAGGTCCTGATCTGGAAGCGCGAGCATGCACCCGACCGCACCCGTCCGTACGACGGCGCCGACGTCTGGGACTGAGCCGCTGGATCCGGCAGCGGTCCTGGCGTGGGGGATGCCGCGGCTGCGCGACCTGCCGTGGCGGCGCACCCGCGATCCCTGGGCGATCCTCGTCGCCGAGGTGATGCTCCAGCAGACCCAGACGCTGCGGGTGATCCCGAAGTGGGAGGCGTTCCTGCACTCGTTCCCGACGCCGGCGGCCTGCGCCGACGCCCCGCTCGGTGACGTGCTCAGGTCGTGGCAGGGGCTCGGCTACCCCCGCCGGGCCCGCAACCTCCAGCTCGCGGCCCGTCACGTGGTCGACGACCACGGCGGGGGTGTGCCCGACGACCTCGATGCGCTCCTCGCGCTGGCGGGCATCGGCCCGTACACGGCTCGGGCCGTATTGGCGTTCGCGTTCGAACGCGACGTGGCGGTCGTCGAGACGAACATCGCCCGGGTCCTCGCCCGGGTGGCGGGGGAGCGGTTGACGGCGAAGCGAGCACAGGCGTTCGCCGATGATCTCGTGCCGGTCGGCGAGGGATGGGCGTGGAATCAGGCGCTCATGGACCTCGGCGCCGCGGTGTGCCGACCGGTGCCGGCCTGCGAGGTGTGCCCGATCGCGGCGTCGTGTGCTTGGCGCCGAGCCGGCAACGCCGACCCCGACCCAGCGGTCGGGTCGGCGGGGGTCAGCACGAAGCAGGCTCGCTTCGAGGGCAGCGATCGTCAGGCCCGCGGCCGCGTGCTCGCAATCCTTGCCACGGGCAGCGCGCCAGCGGGGAACTTGGACGCGCGCATCCTCGCCACGCTCGTCGCCGACGGCCTCGTCACCATCGACCTCGCCGGCACCGCCTCCCTCCCGTAGCTTCGGACAGGGTGGTGTTGGTGGCGTGGGAACAGGTCTCGTACGGTTGGTGGCGATGCGCCCGCCCAAGGACTTTTTCCGACCGCTCGCGGTCGGCGCCCCTGAACCCGTCCGCGAGATCCCCTTCCCGCCGAGCCGGATGATCCACTTCTTCCCGGCCGCGAACGACAAGATGCGGGCCAAGGTCCCCGACATCGCGCCGACGGTCGACATCCTGCTCGCCAACCTCGAAGACGGAGTTCCGGCCGACCAGAAGGAGGCCGCACGGGCCGGCCTCGTCGAGGTCGCGGCCAAGGCCGACTTCGGCGACACGCAGTTCTGGACCCGGGTCAACAGCCTCGATTCCCCATGGGGTCTCGACGACCTGACTGCCGCGGTGCTCGAGGCGGGCGAGGCGCTCGACGTGATCATGATCCCGAAGGTCGAAGGGCCCGAGGACATCCACTACGTCGACCGGTTGCTCGCGCAGCTCGAAGCGAAGGCCGGGCTCACCGAGCCGATCCTCGTCCACGCCCTGCTCGAGACGGCCCGCGGCGTGGCCAACGTCGAGGAGATCTGCGGCGCGTCGCCGCGCATGCAGGGTCTGTCGCTCGGCCCCGCCGACCTCGCCGCCAACCGCCGGATGAAGACCACTCGCGTCGGCGGAGGGCATCCCGGCTACCTCGTACGCAACGATCCGCCGGCCGGCACCGACGCGCCCGACTACCACGCCGAGCGCGCCACGGCCCAGCAGGACCTGTGGCACTACACGATCGCCCGCATGGTCGACGCGTGCGTCACCCACGGCATCCTCCCGTTCTACGGACCCTTCGGCGACATCGCCGACACGGTTGCCTGCGAGGACCAGTTCCGCAACGCCTACCTGCTCGGCTGCGTCGGCGCGTGGAGCCTCCACCCGGTGCAGATCGACATCGCCAAGCGCGTCTTCACCCCGGACCCCGCCGATGTCGCCCACGCCCAGCGGGTGATCGACGCGATGGGCGACGGCACCGGCGCCGTGCTCCTCGACGGGAAGATGGAAGACGACGCGTCGGTCAAGCAGTGCCACGTGATCGTCCAGCTCGCCCGGCAGCTCGCCGGCCGCGACCCCGAACTCGCCGACCGCTACGGCTTTTGACGCACGGAGAACGCACCCGATGACCGACCCGAACGCTTCTGACGACCTGCGGCCGCGCCGCTCCGTGCTGTACATGCCGGCGGCCAACGAGCGCGCGCTCGAAAAGGCGCAGAGCATCCCGGCCGACGCGATCATCTTCGACCTCGAAGATGCCGTCGCACCCGACGCCAAGCCCGACGCCCGTGCGAAGGCGGTCGCCGCGGTGCGATCCGGCCACTACGGGAACCGCGAACTGACGATCCGCTGCAACGGACTCGACACCGAGTGGGGCAGCGCCGACATCGACGCGGCGGGCGCGGCGGGGCCGTCGGCGGTCGTGATCCCCAAGGTCGACTCCGTCGATGCCGTCCACGCGGTGGCCGCACAGCTCGACTCGGCCGGCGCGCCGGCGTCGGTGCGGATCTGGCCGATGATCGAGACACCGACGGCGATGTTCAACGTGCGCGAGATCGCCCGCCATCCGCGGGTCGCCGTGCTCGTGATGGGCACCAACGACCTCGCCAAGGAGCTGCGTTCCCCGATCGTGCCGGGCCGCCATCCGCTCGTCGCGCACCTGGCGACGGCACTCCTCGCGGCGCGCGAGGCCGGCAAGGTGATCCTCGACGGTGTCTACAACGACGTGAAGAACCCCGATGGTTTCGAGGCGGAGTGCCGGCAGGGCATGGAGATGGGCTTCGACGGCAAGACCCTCATCCACCCGAGCCAGGTCGACCCGGCCAACGACGTGTGGGCGCCATCGGCCGACGAGGTCGAGTACGCGGGCCGTGTCATCGCGGCGTTCGACGAGGCGGTCGCCGGCGGGCGCGGCGTCGTCACCGTCGACGGGCGGATGATCGAGAACCTCCACGTGGCCAACGCCCGACGCGTGCTCGCGGTCGCCGATGCGATCGCGGCGTTGTGACGATCGATTCGCGCGTGTAACCGACGTCACGTCGCCCGGGTGAGTGCCTGGCCACGCGGGACGACCTATCGTGCCTTCATCGGGGGTTCAGCTACGCCACGTACCGCGACCGACGGGATGCGCGTCACCTTCCACGGTGTGCGTGGGTCGACGCCCTGCCACGGCCGCGAGATCGTCCGCTATGGCGGCAACACGTCGTGCGTGGCCGTCCAGCTTCCCGGCCACGACCCGATCCTGTTCGACCTCGGCACCGGGCTGCGCTACTTCGGCCAGCAGTGCTCACCCGACACGTCGTTCGCCGCCACCTGCCTGCTGAGTCACCTCCACTGGGATCACATCCAGGGCCTGCCGTTCTTCAAGCCGCTGCTGCGTGACGGGTCCGACATCCGCATCTACGCGCCGGTGCAGGAGGGCGAGCTGACCGTCGAGGACGTGTTCACCGACACGATCAAGCCGCCGCTGTTCCCCATCCAGTTCGCGATGCTGCCGGGCATGATCGAGTTCCACGAGGTGTGGGACGACGAGTTCAGGCTCGGCGATGACGTCACGGTGATGTCGCGCTCGATCCCGCACGTCGGCAACACGCTCGGCTACCGGCTCAGCTGGCAAGGTCGCACCGTCACCTACATGAGCGATCACCAGATGCCCCACGACGGCACGTTCGCGGCGACGCAGGGAGCGCTCGAGCTGTGTCACGACGCCGACGTGCTGATCCACGACGCGCAGTACACGCCGTCGGAGTTCCGCGAGAAGAACACCTGGGGGCACTGCACGGTCGAGTACGCCGTGTGGTTGGCGGCCGAGACCGGGGTGAAGCAGCTCGTGCTGTTCCACCACGACCCCGCACACCACGACGACCTGCTCGACATCCTCGCCGCCGCGGCGAACGACTGTGGTCGCAAGATGGGCGTCGACGTGATCGCCGCGTACGAGGGCCTCGTCCTCGATCTCTGATCGCCGGCGCCGGAGGCCGGGGGAGTCGGCAGACTGATCATCGATGGACACGCTCGCACTTGGAGCCTCGGTCCTCGTGGGTGTCGCGTTCGTCGTCGCAGGTGGGTCGAAGATCGCCGCCGGCGGGTCGTGGCCGGTGCAGGCGCGGGGCCTCGGTGCACCGTCGTGGACGATCCAACTCGTGCCGTGGGTCGAGATCGTGGTGGGCGCCCTGCTCATCGCCCAGGTCGCTGCGCCGTGGCCGGCCGTCGCCGCGCTGCTGCTGCTCGGGGCGTTCAGCGGTTTGATCGTGAACGCCCTCGCCCACGGCCGTCACCCACCCTGTGCCTGCTTCGGCGCGTGGTCGGCCAAACCGATCGGGGCCGGCCACCTCGTCCGCAACGGCGTGCTGATCGTTCTGACCGTGCTCGCGATCGTCGCAACGTGAAACGAAGTGCCTGACCCCACGTTTCAGGTCGTGGCGAGGATGAAGGCGAGGGTGCGGGCCTCGTCACGCCAGGCGTCGTAGCGACCGGTCGGACCGCCGTGGCCGGCGCCCATCTCGGTGCGCAACAGGATCGGCGCGTCGCCGGTCGCGGCGGACCGCAACCGGGCGATCCACTTGGCCGGCTCGTGCACGCTGACCCGCGGATCGTTGAGCCCGGCCGTGGCGTAGATCGCCGGATACGCGGCCGGCGCCGTGTTGTCGTACGGGGAGTAGGCCTCGATGATCGACGCGAACGGCTCGGTGCGGGGGTCGCCCCACTCCTCCCACTCGGTCACGGTGAGCGGCAGGGTCGGATCGCTCATCGTCGACACGATGTCGACGAACGGCACCTCGGCGACGGCGCTGGCGAACAGGTCGGGCCGCATCGTGATGCACGCGCCGACGAGCAGGCCGCCCGCCGAGCCACCGCGGACGCAGACCCGCTCGGCCGCGACGATCCGCTCCGCGACGAGGTGCTCGACGGCGGTGATCGTGTCGGTGAACGTGTTGAGCTTCGACTCGAGCTTGCCGTCGAGGTACCACTGCCGACCCAGCTCGCCGCCCCCGCGCGGATGGACGAGCGCCCAGACGAAGCCACGATCGAGCAACGACAGGCGGGCCACCGAGAACCACGGTGGCAACGACGCCTCGTAGGCGCCGTACCCGTAGACGACCCCGGGCGCCGTCCCGTCGAGCGCGGTGTCGACGTGATGGACGATGTCGACCGGAACGCTGGTGCCGTCGCCCGCCGTGGCCCACACGCGCGCCGACCGGTACTGCGACAGATCGACGTTCGGGGTCGGAGAGCGCTTGAGCAGGGTCCGCTCACCGGTGCGGGCATCCTCGTCGTAGAGCGTCGGGGGCACGGACGTCGACTGCGTCCCGAAGCGCACGAGCTCGGTCGTCCACTCCGGGTTCGAGGAGAGGTCGACATCGTGCGGCTCGGCGCCGAGATCGATGGTCCGTTCGCCGCCGTCGGCGAACAGGATTCGCAGCCGCGGCTGGGCCTCGGCCCACTCGTGGAGCACGAGGTGGCCGGCGAAGGGTTCGATGCCGCTGATGCGTCGCCCGGCCTCGTGCGCGACGAGCTCGGTCCACGCAGCCGCGTCGGTCCAGTCGGCATCGGTCGCAGCGACGAGCACGCGGAAGTCGACCGCGTCGGCGTTGGTGTGCATCACCATCCGGTCGCCCCAGTGCTCGACGGAGTAGTCGATGTCGTCGCGGCGCGGGGCGACCACGACCGGGGTGCCGGTCGGGTCGTCGGAGGGCAGCAGGCGAACCTCGGTGCTCGTCTTGCTGCCCGACTGGATGATCACGTACCGGTCCGAGCGCGTCTCGCCGAGACCCACGAAGTAGCGCTCGTCGACCTCCTCGAACACCAGCGCATCCGGCGCCGACTCGGGCGTGGTTCCCAGTTCATGACGCCACACCCGGTACGGGCGCTCCTGGTCGTCGGCGGTCACGTAGAACAGGTGTCGCCCGTCCCGCGACCACGCGGTGCCGGCGTTGCACACGTCGGTGATCTCGTCGGTGTGGTCGACGCCGGTGGTGAGGTCGCGGATCCGCAGGGTGTAGTGCTCGTCGCCGTCGGTGTCGTACGACCAGGCGACGAGCGTGTGGTCGTGCGAGAGGTCGAACGCTCCCAGGTCGAAGTACTCGTGGCCGGTGGCTTCGACGTTCTCGTCGAGCAGTACGTCGGCGTTCGCCGCGGCTGCTGTCGGTCCGCGGTGGTGGATCGGGTAGCTGGAGCCTTCGACCGTGCTCGTCACGTACCACCAGCCACCCGAGAACACCGGCACCGACATGTCGGTCTCCTGGACCCGTGATCTGATCTCGTCGAAGATCGTCCGCATCGTCGTGTCATGACCGGTGAACCACCCGTCGGCGTAGGTGTTCTCCGCGGCGAGGTAGGCGAGCAGTTCGGGATCGTCGAGCGTGCGCATCCATGCCCACGGATCGTCACGGTCGCCGGTCGGACGGTGCCACACGTGCGGCCGGCGTGGGGCGATCGGTGGCGAATCGGGCGCGGTGGGGGAGGGCGGAGTTGTGTCAGTCACGGCCGAGCCAATGTAGACAGGGCGCGGTACCGTTCCGTCCACCATGCGCGTCTGGATCGATCAGGACCTGTGCACCGGCGACGGTCTCTG
>CAZYWK010000069.1:0-21559 GCA_964651825.1 uncultured Ilumatobacteraceae bacterium
GTGAGACGAGATGCGTTCTCACGCGTGAGCGGACGCGCAGGACGCGTCAGCGCCGGCGATCTTCGCGAGCGTCCTTGAGGAAGGCCCGCACGAGCAGCACGCCGGCGATGAGCGTTCCGAGCCACACGATCACCGTGGCCAGCACCCAGGTGAGCGCGCCGGTGATGCCGAGGCCGTCGGACACCACGTCGGTGATGAGCAGCGCCAGGAACGTCGTGATCAGCGCCGCTGCGGCCTGGATGATCGAGGCCCGCTGGGCGAGTGCCTTGTCGATGAGCGGGGCGATCACGATCTCGGCAACGGTGAAGATGGCCAGCGAGATGAGGAAGCCGCTGAAGTTGAGGCGCACGTCGTCGAGCAGCAGATCGGCGACGATCAGCCCGATCGCGTTGCCGACGATCAGCAGCAGGATCTTGATGATTCCTCGGACCATGACGACCTCATTCGACTCGGATGTGTGACGTGGTGATCACCGGATCTTGCCACATCACGTGGCCTTGTCGGAGTGACGGCCAGGGAAGAGGCTGACCAGCCGGGCGACGAAGGTGGCGAGGAAGATCTGCCCGACGACTGCCTCCATCACGGTGATCCGTGCGGCGAACGGCGCGACCGGCAGCTGGTTGCCGAACCCGAGTGTGGTGAGCACGACGAAGCTGTACTCGGGAAACGCCGTGGGCGTCGACGCGTTCATCGAGAAGGCGTCCGGATCGAAGCACGACATGCCGAAGTACAGCCAGGAGAACGCCATCCCGATCAGGAGGTAGGCCGAGATGGCGCCGAGGATCGTCTGGATCGAGACGACATCGTGCGCGAGCACCGACCGCAGCATGGCGACCACGATCACGACGAGCAGTGCGAACTGCAGGAACGACGAGATTCCGGCGCCGGTCGAGTCGACGTCGGCGATGGCGATGAGCGCCGCGGCTGTCACTGCGACCACCGCGAGCACCGTCGTGTGCGACAGCGAGATCCGCAGCCCGGTGGAGCGGAATGCCACGACGACCAGCACGACGTTGACGACGGCACCGACGGTCACCGCCCAGTCCTGTTGGATCGCCGACACGAGGAGCGCGGTGACGATGATCGCGAGCAGACGGCCGAATCGATCCCTGGGGTCGGACCGCTCGAGCAGCCTCATGCGAGCGGTCTCATCGCCGCGCCACCTTCATCGAACGCGGACGCTAGTTGGCCCCGCCGTCAAAGGGTGGGACGGCTAGGGTCGAGCCCACATGGGCAGGCTGTGCGAGCGACCGGGTTGTTCGGAAGCCGCCTCCGTCGCGTACGGCATGCGCCCCGAGGATCTCGTCTTCTGGCTCGACGTCCTCCGCGACGGCACCGATCCTGCGCACGGGGTGCTCTGTCGCCGTCACGCCGACTCGATGGTCGTCCCTCGCCACTGGACCCTCGACGACCTGCGCGACCCCGATCTTCACCTGTTCCGCCCGCCGGCCCCGCTCGCGGCCACGGCGACGACGCGCCGCCGCCGCGCCCGCGCCACCGTCGAGGTCGAACAGCTGCCGCTCGATCCGAACGTCACGTCGGCACCGTCACCGGACGTCGCCGATGGCGGAGTGCGGGCCGAGCCGGTGTCCGGCGGCCCGGTCGATACCGATCCGGATGACGACGTCGTCCCGTGGACTCCGACCTTCGACGAGCACGACGACCTCGACGGTCTGCTCTCGGCGCGCTCACCGTTGCTGGCCCGTGCCTTTCGCGGCGACGACCGCCCTCGCGCCCACTGAGCTCGACGACGATGGAGGTCACCCGCGAGTTGCTCGTTCCGGCGCCTGTCGAGCGCACGTTCGCGCTCGTCGACGACCTCACCGGCTATCCCTCGTGGATGGGGTTGGTGCACACCGCCACGGCGACCGAGCCCGCCGCGGCCGAAGCGCCGGATCTCGCCGTGTGGATCGTGGAGCTGCGGGCGAAGGTGGGCCCGCTCGCCCGGTCGAAGCGGCTGCGGATGGCGCGCACCGTCCACGTTCCACATCGGCGGGTCGTGTTCGAGCGGGCCGAGATCGACGCTCGTGCCCACGCGCCGTGGATGCTGTCGGCCACCTTGGAAGCCACCATGGGCGCCGATCGGGCGGCAGCGACGAACCTCACGATGCGGCTCAGCTACGGCGGCAGGCTCTGGACCGGCGGGTTGCTCGAACGCGTGCTCGACGACGAGATCGGCCGGGGGAGCGAGGCGCTCGTCGAGCTGGCCGGCTCGTGACCCCCGTGCGCTCAAGACTTGACGCGTTCTTGCCGATGTAGGCACGAGCCACTGCCGAACCGCACCCACATGCCCACCCCCCACGTCTCGCGCCACCATCCCTGCGCCCCTCGGGCACGACATCGCGCCGTCGCGCGTGCGGCGATGGCGGGAATCGCGGTGGCGATGTGTGTGGCGATCGCCTCGGTCGGGGGTGGCGCCGTGACGGCCCAGACGAGCGACGACGCGGCGAAGCAGGCCGCGGCGGAGATCCAAGCGGCCAGGGATCGGGCCAACGAGGCCGCGGACGCGCTCTTCGACGCCCAGACGGACCTGGAGACGCTGCGGTCGGAACTGACACGGCTCGAACTCGATCAGGATCGGCTCCAAGTCCAGGTCGACAAGCTGCGCCGCGACGTCGAGGCGGTCGCGCTCGGCCGGTTCGTCGACAGCGGTGCGAGTGGCATCCCGCTGCTGACCGGAATCCAGGCCCCGCAGGATCAGGTGCAGGCCGAGGTGTTCGTCGACGTGTTGAAGAACAACGGCGCCGACGTGCTCGACCAGTACGAGTCGGCCAAGTCGGACCTGGAGGACAACCGGGAGGCGCTCGAGGCGCAGCGGGGCGAGATCGAAGAGCAACAGGAGGTCTTCGAGCAGCTGCAGGACGATGCCCAGGCCGAGGTGGTGCGCCTGCGCGAGATCGAAGAGGAGCGGCTGCAGGACGAGGCGGTCCGCAAGGCGTTGCTCGAACAGCAGGCGGCCAACGAAGCCAGGTGGTACGACCAGGCGCGCAAGAACGCCGAAGCGGCCGCGAAGGCCCAGCCCAACCCGGGGCTCGCCGCCACGGTCGACCAGGTGGCGGTCGCACCGGGGGAACCGGCCGACGGCGAGATCGAGCCGCCGGCGAACGCGGCGGCGATCGCGCCCAACACCGGGGCGTCCGGGGGTACCAGCGGTGGGCGGACCGGTACGGGCGGAATCGGCAGCACCGCTCCGGGGCTCGACACCGGGGCGGGATACATCGACAACATCGTGTGCCCGATCGTCGGTGCGCGCTACGGCGACTCGTGGGGCGGGCCTCGCTCGGGTGGGCGGCGTCACGAAGGCGTCGACATGCTGGCCCCGCGTGGCACCCCGATCGTCGCGGTGACCGCTGGGCAGGTGACGTTCAAGCAGAACCACCTCGGTGGCAACGCGGCGTCGCTCGTGGGCGACAACGGCAACCGTTACTACTACGCGCACTTCGACGGGTACGAGGGCGTGAGCCGCCGGGTCGAGGCGGGCGAGGTGATCGCCTACAACGGCGACACCGGCAACGCCCGCGGCACCCCGCACCTGCACTTCGAGATCCACCCGGGTGGCGGGCTCGCGGTGAACCCGACCCCGAGTGTTCGCTTCGCCGGCTGCTGACCGCCGGGCCGATCCGTCGGCCGCGCGCGAGATCTGCCAGCCTCGGGCACGATGGATGTGACGTCATCGCTGGCCGACACGTTGAGCACGGCGCTGGGCGGCGTGGCGGTCACCGACCTCCAGCGCCTGTCGGGCGGTGCGTCGCGCGAGACGTGGCGGTTCGTGGCCGACGGCGCCCCGCGGGTCGTTCAGCGACAGCGGGCCGGCGACGTGCGCGACATGTTGATCGAGGCCGACGTCGTGCGTGCCGCGGGGGCAGCCGGCGTGCCGGTGGCAAGGCTGCTGGCCGCCGAACGTCGCCCCGACGGTGCGGCGTTCATGGTGCTCGAAGCGGTGGAGGGCGAGACGATCGCCCGCAAGATCCTGCGCGACGACGCCTTCGTCGTCGCTCGCCAGCACCTGGTCGGCGACGTCGGGCGGGCGCTCGCGGCCATCCACTCGATCGAACCGGCGACGTTGCCGGCACTGGTCGAGACCGATCAGATCGCGTTCTACACCGACGTGCTCGACTCGCTCGGCCAGCCCCATCCGGTGCTCGAGCTCGTCCGCAACTGGCTGCTCGATCATCGGCCGACCACCGAGCACGTCGCAGTCGTGCACGGCGACTTTCGGCTCGGCAACCTGATCGTCGGCGAACGCGGGCTCAATGCGGTGATCGACTGGGAGCTCGCCCACCTCGGCGACCCGATGGAAGACCTCGGATGGCTGTGCGTGAAGGCGTGGCGCTTCGGCAAGCGCCCGCCCGTCGCCGGCATCGGCAGCTACGACGAGCTCGTCGACGCGTACGAGGCCGCGTCCGGTGCCACGATCGACCGACGGGTGATGCACTGGTGGGAGGTGCTCGGCACCTGGAAGTGGGCGATCATGTGCATCCTCCAGGCCGACGCGCACCTCTCCGGGGCGGCGCGGAGCCACGAGCTGGCCGCCATCGGGCGGCGGGTCTGCGAGAACGAACACGACCTGTTCCTGGCCCTCGACGGGAGCTGGTGATGGCTGCCCCGCACGACGCGCCGAGCGCGGCCGAGCTGCTCGAATCGGTCCGGGAATGGCTCGAACGTGACGTGATGGACGCCACCGAAGGGCGGCTGAAGTTCCACGCCCGGGTGGCGGTCAACATGCTCGCCATGGTGGAGCGCGAGCTCGTGCTCGGCCCCGGCCAGGCCCACGCCCACGCGCAACGGCTGGCGGCGCTCGGCGTGGCCGACGACGCCGCACTGGCCGCCGCGATTCGCGGCCGCCGCCTCGACGATCGCGCCGACGAGGTGCGCGAGCTCCTGCGGGCCGCTGTCGACGACAAGCTCGCCGTCGCCAACCCGCGCTACGTCGATCTCGACTCGGCGGGCGACGGGCCGGCGGGTCGGTCCGCGCCGAGCGCCTGACGGCTGCGGCCGAGCTTCACCGGGCTCACCGGCGCGCCGGCAGCGAGTTGGCCGCAGGCGGCGTCGATGTCGGTGCCGCGGTTCTGGCGCACGGTGGCGTTGGCACCGTTGGCCTCGAGCAGGTCGCGGAACTCGTGGACCCGCTGCAACGGGGTGCCGCGAGTGGGGTAGCCGGGTGTCGGGTTGAGCGGGATCAGGTTGACGTGGGCGTGCGGGTCGAGCCGGCGGCAGATGCGCGCCAGCTCCGCGGCGTCGCTGTCGCGGTCGTTGACGCCGTCGATCATCGCCCATTCGAAGCTGACGCGGCGGTGCTTGACGGCCAGGTAGTCGTCGCAGGCGTCGACGAGCGCGTCGATCGGATAGCGCCGGTTGATCGGTACGAGGTCGTCACGGAGCGCATCGTTGGCCGCGTGCAGCGACACGGCCAGGTTGACCGGCAGCGGGAGCTCGGCCAACGCCCGGATGCCGGGGATCAGCCCGACGGTCGAGATCGTGATGTGCCGCGCCGACAGGCCCAAGTCGCCGTGGAACCGCTCGACGCTCCGCCACACCGCGTCGAGGTTCGCCATCGGCTCACCCATCCCCATGAACACGATGTTGCTCACCCGGCGGCCGCCGTCCCTCGCTCGTCGCGCCGCCCGGATCACCTGCTCGACGATCTCGCCCGTGGTGAGGTGGCGGGTGAACCCCGCCTGCCCGGTGGCGCAGAAGCCGCAGCCCATCGCGCAGCCGGCCTGGCTGCTGACGCACACCGTCGCCCGGTCGGGATACAGCATGAGCACGGTCTCGACGCGGCTGCCACCCCGGAGCTCCCACAGGAACTTCACCGTGTCGCCACGATCGCTGACCGACTCGGTGACCGCGGTGAGGGCCACCGGCAGGTCACGGTCGAGCCGGGCGCGCAGCGCCTTGGGGAGGTTGGTGATCTCGGTCGGTTCGGCGAGCTGCCCGTACAGCCCGGCCCACACCTGGTCGAGCCGGTAGCGCGGCTCGCCCTCGAGCACTGCCGCCAGCTCGTCGCGGGTCACCGCGTACCGGGTCGCAGCGAGTGTCGGGGCAGCCATGGGGAGGACCGGTCGTGTCGCGCGGCTCAGCCGCGCGGCTGGGCGCCGAGCTCCGTGGCGAGGCGTTCGTACTCGGACATCCGGGCGCGGACGACGTCGAGGCTGGCGGTCCAGAACGCCACGTCGGTGACGTCGAGATCGAAGGCCTGCCCGAGCTCTTCGGCGGTGTCCATGCCGGCCCGCGACAGCAACGTGTCGTAGCCGGAACGGAAGTGATCGGGGTCGGCCTGGTACCGGGCGAACAGCCCCAGCCCGAACAGCAACCCGTAGGTGTACGGCCAGTTGTAGAACGCGCTGCCGTAGTAATGGGGCTTGAGCAGCCACATGTACGGGTGCGCCGTCGACTGGTCGAGACCGTCGCCGTAGGCCGCGTCCTGGGCGTCGGTCATCATCTCGCACAGTTCGGCGGCGGCGAGGGTCCGCCGCTGGCGGCGGGCGTACACCTCGGTCTCGAACAGGAACCGCGAGTGGATGTCGACCACCACTTGGTTCGTGCCCTGCAGGTCGACGTCGAGCAAGGCCAACCGGTCGGCGCCATCGAGGCGGGCCAGGCCTGCCTCGACGACCAACGTCTCGCAGAAGATGCTGGCCGTCTCGGCGAGCGCCATCGGCAGGCGCCGCTGGAGCGCCGAGCGCTCGGCGAGCGTCGTGTTGTGGTAGGCGTGGCCGAGCTCGTGGGCCGTGGTCTGCGCGGACTCGGCCGAGCCCGACCAGTTGAGCAGCACGAGGGAGCGGTCTGCGACGAACGGCATGCAGAACGCCCCGCCGGTCTTGCCGTCCGCCGGGGGAGCGTCGATCCAGCGTTCCTCGAGGGCACGGTCGACGAGGCGGCCGAGCGCCGGGCTGAACTCACCGAACGCCGATCGCACGACGTCGATGCCCTCGTCCCACGAGAGATCCGTCGGCGCCACCGGCAGCGGGGCAACGAGGTCCCACCAGGCCAACCCCGTTCGTTCTGGCCCCGACCCCGAACGAACGAGGTCCGACCCCGACGGAACGGGATCCGCGGCGTGCAGGCCGGCCTTCACGCGCATCCAGCGGCGAAAGTCCGGCAGCGAGTCGCGCACCGCTGACTGCATGGCGTCGAAGGTCTGGCGGCTGACGCTGTTGGCGAACAGCGATGCGTCGAGTGGCGAGTCCCAGCCGCGGCGCTGGTTCACCGTGTTGGCCTCGCCCTTGATCGCGTTCATCGCCGCCGCGACCGGGAGCTCGACGGTGGGCCAGGCGCGCAGCTCGGCCTCGTAGGCCGCCCGCCGGACGGCAACGTCGGCGTCGGTGGCGAGCCCGCGCACGGCGGGCATCGGCAGCACTTTCGCCCCGCCGGGCAGGTCGACCTCGGTCGACAGCTGCGAGGTGACGTCACGCTGGAGCCGCCCCCACGCATCCGAGCCGGTCGTGGCGAGCGCGGCGTAGAGGTGTTCCTCGGCCTCGGACATCTGGTGGTCGGCACGTTCGGCGAGCCGGGTGAGCGGGCCGAGGTGCTCGGCCGCCTCGTTGCTGACCGACGCGAGGGAGTCCGCGCCGAGCGCCTTCACCCAATCGGACAGCCTGGCGAGGAGCGGGCGCATCGCCGCTGCGGCCGGCTGGAGCTCGCTGAGCAGGCCCTGGGCCTGTGCGTCGCGCGAGTTCGTCGCCACGGTCGCGTAGATGCTCGCCTCGACGATGTCGAAGTCGGCCGACACGCGGTTGAACTCGCGCAGCACGCGATCTGCCGCCTCGCCGTCGGCCGTCGTGGCGGCACGGGGTTCGACGGCGCGTACACCGAGCTCGTCGAACAGTGCCACGAGACGTTCCACGCCGGACGCCGAGCGCTCCATGGCATCGGTGAACTCGCGCGCGTCGAATGACTCGAACACGTCCGCGATGCTCCAGCGGGGAAGGTCGATCGGTTCGGTGGTGGTCATGAGGTTTCCTCGATGATGCGGACGTAGGCCCGGTCGGACGTGTGGACGTGGAACCCGAGCCGTTCGTACAGCGACACGGCGGGACCGTTACCGGCATCGACGTACAGCATGCCGTGCACGATGCCACGAGCGGCGAGCCACTCGAGGCCGGCGAGGGTGAGTTGACGGCCGAGACCCAGACGGCCGAAGTCGGGATCGACGGCGATCACGTAGATCTCGCCCAGCCGATCGGCGGGCCGGTCGGCCGGACACTGCGACGGGTCGATCGGCTCGTGGATCTTCGTCCAGCAGAAGCCGGCCAACCGCCCGTCGCGCTCGTGCAGGCGGAACCCGTCGGGGTCGAACCACGGCTCGGACTCGCGCAGCAGCAGGGTGTCGAGGTCCCAGTTGCTCTGCTCGTGGTGTCCGGCGAACGCCCGGTTGTTCACCTCCAGCCAGGCGGCCTCGTCGACACCGACCACGAAGGCTCTGGTGTCGATCTCGACCGGCTCGCCGGTCGGGAGCGGACGACGCATCTGCAGGAGCTCGCGCTGCAGGGTGAAACCGAGCCGGCGCTCGGAGGCGCCGTCGGACGGGCCCGAACCGTCTCGCCACCAGGTGACGCCGGTCGGCGAGCCGCCGGTCGGGCGATCGGGAGCGCCGGAGAGCAGCCCGATGGCCCGCTCGACGAGCGGCTCGACGGCGGCGGACCAGATGATCGGCGGTCGGCCCACCACGTCGAGCGTCCATCCGACGCTGGCCGGCGTCAGCAGGGCAAACGCGTCGATCGACCCGTCGTCAGCGCGGTCGACGACGACGTGCAGGTCGTCGGGGGAGCTCTGGAGCAGGAGACGGCTCTGGTCGGAGAAGACCGGCCGTCCTCCGGATCGCTCCAGGTCGTCGGCCAGGGCCAGCAGATCGGCACGTTCGCCCGGTGCGAGTGTTCCCATGGTCCGCCCGAGGGTACTGGAGGTGCAGTCGCGACCGATCCGGTGTGGACGCGGGGCATTGTCACGATTCCGAGCGGGTGTATAGTTGACGACACAACCAGGTTCCCGCCACCTGGTTTGCTGCGACGGCCGGGATCCGCCTCCTGGCCTCGCCTGAGCGACGGCCCCTCCACCAGGGGCCGTCGCCGCTTTTTCCTGTCAGGTCGCGCTGCGTGGAGCGTCGAGCGCTCAGCGTGCGATTCGGGCGGCCCGGATCAGGCCGCGCTCGGCGCTGCGGAGCTGGCGTTCAGCCTCGTGGATCGCGGTGACCAGGTCGTCACGGGTCGTCCCGACGAAGGGCACGGCGAGGTCCGCGACCCGCGTGCGGTACTGGCTGATGCTGTCGGCGATGATCGCCAGCTCGGCAGCAGCCGAACTGATCGCCGCGTCGGACGGCTGTGGGGAGGCAGGGTCCACGGCGGCACCCTACCGAGACCTCGTTCCCCGGCGCCGAAATCCCGGCCCGGAATCCACCGGGTCCACCGAGTGGTCGCTGGATAGCATCTCCCCAGGTGATCAGCGTTCGCGACGACCTTCGTGCACTCGAGGGATACCACTCGGCACAGGTCGACGTGTCGGTCCGGTTGAACACGAACGAGTCGCCGGAGCCGCCGCCGGCGGCGTTCCGCGACGCGTTCGCCGCCGAGCTCTCCCGGGTCGACTGGCATCGGTACCCGGACCGGTCGGCGTGGGAGCTGCGCGTCGCGATCGCCGAGTTCCACGGGGTGGCCCCCGAGCAGGTGTTCGCGGCGAACGGATCGAACGAGGTGTTGCAGACCGTCCTGCTCGCCTACGCCGGGCCGGGCCGCACGGTGGCGACGTTCGAACCGACCTACCAGATGCACGCCCAGATCGCCCGGGTCACGGGCGCCACCGTCGTGGAGGGGCGTCGGGCGGAGGACTTCACACTCGACCCCGCCGAGGTCGAGCGGGTGATCACCACGCACGCTCCCCACGTCGTGTTCCTCACCTCGCCGAACAACCCGACGGGGCTCGTCGAGCCGGTCGGCCGTGTGCTGCAGTTGCTCGAGCTGAGCGACGGGCTCGTGGTCGTCGACGAGGCGTACGCCCAGTTCGCCGAATGGACGGCGCTCGACCTGCTCGCCGAGGACCGCCCGCTCGTCGTCACCCGCACGTTCTCCAAGACGTGGTCGATGGCCGGTGCGCGTCTCGGCTACCTGATCGGGCCGACGTGGCTGGTGGCCGAGCTCGACAAGGTCGTGCTGCCGTACCACCTCGACACGGTGAAGCAGATCGCCGGCCGGGTGGCGCTGCGCTTCGTCGACGACATGGACGCGAGGGTGCGCCAGATCGTGAGCGAGCGCGAGCGGCTCTCCGACGCGCTGCGGGCACTGCCATGCGACGTGGTGCCGAGCGGCGCCAACTTCGTGCTCTTCCGGCCCCGAGACATGGACGGCGGCGAGGTGTGGCAGGCGCTCGTCGAGCGGTCGGTGCTCGTTCGCGACTGTTCGAGCTGGCCACACCTCGACAACTGCCTCCGGGTCACCGTCGGCACGACCGAGGAGAACACGATCTTCATCGCCGCACTGACCGACGTGCTGGGCGACCTGTCAGGGGAGTGACCATGAGCCGTACCGCCGAGCGCCACCGCGCCACCAAGGAGACCACGATCGACGTGGCGATCGACCTCGACGGGAGCGGCCGCACCGACGTGTCGACCGGCATCCCGTTCTACGACCACATGCTCGACCAGCTCGGCCGCCACGGCGGGTTCGACCTGACGGTGCACGCCGACGGTGATCTGCACATC
This sequence comes from uncultured Ilumatobacteraceae bacterium, assembly GCA_964651825.1. GTDB lineage: Bacteria > Actinomycetota > Acidimicrobiia > Acidimicrobiales > Ilumatobacteraceae > Sva-07. The sequence continues at coordinate 10,694 of CAZYWK010000069.1, forward strand.
GACACCCACCACACGGTGGAGGACGTCGCGATCGCGGTGGGCGAGACGTTCGCCGAGGCGCTCGGCGACAAAGCAGGGGTCCGGCGATTCGCGAGCGGGCGCTACCCGCTCGACGAGGCGCTCGTCGACATCGCCCTCGACCTGTCGGGTCGCCCGTTCGTCGAGTGGCACGTGCCGCTGCCCGAGAGCCTGCCGCTCGGCAACCCACCCTTCGATCCCCAGCTCGCCGAGCACGCGGTGTCGTCGTTCGCCACGTCGGCCGGCATCACGCTGCACGTCGAGTTGGTGCGGGGCCGCAACGTCCACCACATCATCGAGGCGACGTTCAAGGGCCTCGCCCGGTCGCTGCGCGACGCGGTGCGCATCGACGACCCGGGCGGCGTGCCGTCGACGAAGGGCGTGCTGTGATGATCGGTTCGGCCGGCCCGCTCATCGCGGTGCTCGACTATGGCATCGGGAATTTGCACTCGGCGCAAAAGGCGCTCGAGCGCGGTGGTGCCGACGCCCGGCTGACGGCCGACGCGGCGGTGATCCGCGACGCAGCCGGGGTCGTGCTCCCCGGAGTGGGCGCGTTCGGGGCATGCATGGACGCGCTGCGAGCGACGGGGCTGGAGGACGAGGCGCACGCCGCCGTCGACTCCGGCCGGCCGTTCCTCGGGATCTGCGTGGGGATGCAGATGCTGTTCACCGAGTCGGAGGAGAGCGCCCACGCCGCCGGGCTCGGCATCATCGAGGGCACCGTGCGATGGATCCCGCCGGGGCCGAAGATCCCGCAGATGCAGTGGAACCGGCTCACCATCCGGCGCGACGACCCGATGTTCGCCGGGCTCGGCGACGAGCCGTGGGTGTACTTCGTGCACTCCCTGCACGGCGTCCCGACCGATCCGGCCGTCGTCGCCGCCACCGTCGAGTACGGCACGACCATCAACGCCGCGTTCCGGTCTGGCAACGTGTTCGCCGCCCAGTTCCACCCCGAGAAGTCGAGCGCACCCGGTCTGCGGCTGCTCGCCAACTTCGTCGACGTGTGTCGGGCCGCGGCATGACCGCGGAGCTGTATCCCGCGATCGACCTGCTCGGCGGCCGGGTCGTGCGGCTGCGTACCGGCGACTACGACGATCAGACCGTGTACGGCGACGACCCGGTCGCCGTTGCGCGAGCATTCGCCGAGGCGGGCGCGCGGTGGATCCACGTCGTCGACCTCGACGCCGCCAAGACGGGCGATCCGGTCAATCGTCCGGTGGTCGAGGCGATCGTCGCAGCGGTCGGAGCGGCCACGTCGGTGCAGACCGGGGGAGGGGTACGCGGCCTCGCCGATGCCACCGAACTCGCCGCGGCGGGCGTGGCCCGCGTGGTGATGGGTTCCGCGGCCGTGAAGGACCCGGCGCTGGTCGCCGACGTGTCCGCGGTGGTGCCCGTCGCCGTCGGCCTCGACCACCGCAACGGCGAGCTGGCAGTTCATGGTTGGACCGAGGGCAGCGGCCGGTTCCTCGACGACGCGTATGCCCTGTTCCCGACGGCGGCGGCGTTCGTCATCACCGACATCGCCCGCGACGGCATGCTCGGGGGCCCCGACGTCGACGGGTTGGCAGCTTCCGTGCAGCAGACACCGGTCCCGGTGATCGCGAGTGGCGGCGTGGCCAGCCTCGACGACATCGCCGCGCTCGCGGCGATCGACGGCCTCGGTGGCATCATCACCGGCAAGGCGCTCTACGAGGGCCGCTTCGACGTGGCCGACGCCCTCGCCCTGCTACGGCGCGAGGCTGAACGGTGAAGCGGGCCGAGCGGTGAAGGTCGCCCGCGTCATCCCGTGTCTCGACGTCACCGACGGTCGGGTCGTCAAGGGCACGAACTTCGTCGACCTGCGCGATGCCGGCGACCCGGTCGAACTGGGCGCCCGCTACGACCTCGAGGGTGCCGACGAGCTGGTGTTCCTCGACATCACCGCGTCGAGCGACAACCGGGCGACCACGATCGACATGGTCGAGCGGGTCGCCGAACAGGTCTACATCCCCTTCACGGTCGGCGGCGGCATCCGCACCCTCGCCGACGCCCGCCAGATGCTCCGGGCCGGCGCCGACAAGGTGAGCGTGAACACCGCCGCGGTGCAACGGCCCGAGCTGATCAGCGACATCGCCGGCGAGTTCGGCGCGCAGTGCGTCGTGTGTGCGATCGATGCCAAGCGCCGGCCCGACCAGCTGAGCGGCACCGAATCGGCGTGGGAGGTCTACCTGCACGGTGGCCGCACCCCGACCGGCATCGATGTGGTCGAGTGGGCACGCGAAGCGGTCGCTCACGGCGCCGGCGAGATCCTGCTCACGTCGATGAACCGCGACGGCACGCGTGAGGGCTTCGACCTGGAGCTGACGCGGGCGATCGTCGACGCCGTGACCGTGCCGGTGATCGCCAGCGGCGGGGTCGGCACGCTGCAGCACCTCGTCGACGGGATCGTGGAAGGTGGCGCCGACGCCGTGCTGGCAGCGTCGATCTTCCACTTCCGCGAGCACACGGTCGCCGAGGCGAAGGCGCTCATGGCGTCGGCTGGTGTGATCGTGCGTCCCGTCGCTGATGCCTGACCTCGTGACCGAGCCGAATAGCGTCGACCGGATGCCATCAGGAGTCGCTTCATCCTCAGCCGTCACCACCGAACAACGCGACGGCGTGCTCGTGTGCCATCTCGACGACGGCAAGGCGAACGCGCTGTCGGGCGAGATCATCGCCTCGATCATCGGCATCGTGCGGGAAGCCGAGCACGACGAGTCGGTGAGTGCGCTCGTGCTGCACGGGCGGGAGGGCAGGTTCAGCGCCGGCTTCGATCTCGGCGTGATGCGCGGCGGCGACGTGGCCGCTGTGGCCACCCTCGTCTCCGACGGCGGCGAGCTCGTGCGCACGCTCTACAGCTCGACCATCCCGACGGTCGCGGCCTGCACGGGCCACGCGCTGGCTGCCGGCGCGCTGGTGCTGCTCGGCTGCGACGTGCGTGTAGGCGCCGACATCGACTGCAAGATCGGGCTCAACGAGGTCGCCATCGGCATGGTGTTGCCCGACTGGGCCTTCACGATCGCCATCGATCGGCTCGCTCGCATCCACCTCCAACGAGCGCTCGCGGGAGCGCGGCTGACCGACGCCAAAGGCGCGGTCGAGGTGGGCTACCTCGACGAGGTGGCGCCCGCGGGCGCGGTGCTCGACGTGGCGGTGGCGCGTGCCGCCGAGCTCGGCGCGCTCGACCAGCGCGCCTACGCGGGCACGGTGCGTCGCCTCCGTGGCGAGGTGCTCGATCTGATGACCGCCCAGATCGCCGCCGATCGCGAGGCCGGGCACATTCCGTTGGTGTGATCACGACCGGTATGGTCGGCGGCATGGCTACTCCGAACGTCAATCCGAACATGGAATACCGCCGGCTGGGCAACACCGGGCTGAAGGTCAGCGTGCTGTCGTTCGGGAGCTGGGTCACGTTCGACACGCAGCTCGACAAATCGCTCGCGCTCGACTGCATGGCCGCGGCGGGAGACGCCGGGTGCAACTTCTTCGACAACGCCGAGGCCTACGCCGGTGGCAAGAGCGAATCGATCATGGGCCAGGCGTTGCTCGACCTCGGCTGGCCGCGCTGGTCCTACGTGCTCACCACCAAGGTCTTCTGGGGCATCCACGGCGCGAACACACCGAACATGCGCAACACGCTCAACCGCAAGTACCTGATGCAGGCCATCGACGGTTCGCTCGATCGGCTGCAGCACGACTTCGTCGACGTGCTCTATTGCCACCGGGCCGATCCCGATACGCCGCTCGAGGAGACCGTGTGGGCGATGAGCGACATCGTGTCGTCCGGCAAGGCCCTTTACTGGGGCACGAGCGAGTGGAATGCCGACGACATCCGTGGCGCGATCGAGATCGCCGAACGGCACCACCTGCACAAGCCGGTGACCGAGCAGAGCCAGTACAACCTGCTCGAGCGCGACAAGGTCGAGGTCGACTACGCCCGCCTGCAGGCCGACTTCAGCTACGGCAACACCATCTGGAGCCCGCTCGCGTCCGGCCTGCTCACCGGCAAGTACAAAGACGGCATCCCCGAGGGGTCGCGGGCCGCGCTCGAGGGCTACGGCTGGCTCGCCAAGCGGCTGACCGACGCCGACGCGATCGCCCAGGTCGAACGGCTCCGGCCCATCGCCGATCGCCTGGGCTGCACGATGGCCCAGCTGGCGCTCGCGTGGTGCACGAAGAACCCGAACGTGTCGACGGTGATCACCGGCGCGTCGAGGGTCGACCAGGTCGTCTCGAACTTCGAGACGCTCGACGTCATTCCCCTCCTCACCGATGACGTCAAGGCCGAGATCGAGTCCGTCCTGGCGTAGCTCGGCCTCACTTCGACCGCGCCGGCGGGCGGATCGGATGAAATCACCGGACGGTAGCGTGGAGCGTCCATGGCAGGCTCGGACGACAAGCTTCCGATCAAGATGCTCAACGATCGCGTCCTGGTCAGGATCTCCGACAAGGACGGTGAGCGTCGTTCGTCGGGTGGCATCGTGATCCCGGCCACGGCGCAGGTGGCCAAGCGGCTGATCTGGGCCACGGTGGTCGCGCAAGGCCAGAACGTGCGGGCTTGCGAGGTTGGCGACAAGGTGCTCTTCAGTCCCGACGACCGCTACGAGGTCGAGGTGCAGGGCGAGGACTACGTCATGTTGCGCGAGCGCGAGCTGCATGCGGTTGCCGCGGAGCGCATCGAAGCATCCACCGGCCTCTACCTCTGAGGAAGATTCACTTACTCACGAACGGTAGGTGGCCTTAACCAGCCGATAGCGTCCGCCGCCATGCGCGCCATCTACTCGACATCCTTCACTCGACGCGCGGCCGCAACGATGCTGGTCGCGGGCCTCGTCTTCGCTGCATGCGGGAGCGACGACGATTCGGGGGCGACCGTGACGGAGACCGCGGCGACGGATCCGGCCCCGACCGAGGCGCCGGTCGTCACCGAAGCGGCGACCACCGAGGTGCCGGCCACCGATGCTCCCGTCGAGACCGGGGCGCCGACCACCGAAGCGCCGACCACGACCGAACCACAGGCGCACGTCGTCGTGCACGCGATGGGCGAGACCGAGGTGCCGGGCGCGCCGACACGAGTGGTCGTGCTCGACTCGTCGTTCCTCGACGCCTCGATCGCCCTCGGCGTGCCGCCCATCGGGGCGACCGAGGGCATCGCCGGATCGGGGCTGCCGGCATACCTGGGCGACGTCACCGCCGACATCGAACTCGTCGGCAACACGACCGAGCCGAACCTCGAGCAGATCGCGGCGATGCAGCCCGACCTCATCCTCGGCGCCAAGGTCCGCCACGAGGCGCTCTACGACCAGCTCAGCGAGATCGCCCCGACGGTGTTCAGCGAGTCGTCCGGCACCGACTGGAAGAGCCAGGTGCGGATCACGGGTGAGGCGCTGAATCGATCGACCGATGCCGAGGCGCTGCTCACCGAGTTCGACGAGCGGGCGATCGCGGTCGGCGACGAGATCGGCGCGGAGGGGACGACCGCGGTGATCGTCCGGTTCATCCCCGGCCAGATCCGCCTGTACGGCCCGGCGACGTTCTCGGGCTCGGTGCTCACCCAGGTGGGCTTCGACCTCGGCGACAAGGGCTACGACCCGCAGTACGGCATGGCGATCATCAGTTCCGAGCAGATCGAGCTGCTCGACACCGACGTCATCTTCGCCACCAACCCGGAGGCCGAGAGCGGGGGTGAGATGGCGACCGACCGCGGCGCCGTCGAGGCGCTGTGGTCGGCGCTCCCCGCCGTGCAGTCCGGCAACCAGTTCGACATCACCGACAGCACCTGGATGACCGGCATCGGCGTCCTCGGCGCCAACGCCATCCTCGACGACCTCCAAACCTTCCTCGGCTGACGGGTCCACCAGTCGTTTGCGTCGGGATTCAGCACCGACAGGCGTGATCAGATCCCGACGCAAACGATGATCGGAGACCGGGGAACCGGCTTCGCCGTTCGGCGGGCCACCCGTAAGCTGGCGGGATGCCGGAAGGAACGATGATCGCCGCGACACCCGAGCAGCTCGAGGCGGTCACGTTCAACCACGATGGTCTCGTACCGGCCATCGCGCAGGACATCGACAACGGCGACGTGCTGATGATGGCGTGGATGAACCGCGAGTCGCTGGCCATGACCTTCGCCGAGGGGCGGATGGTGTACTGGTCGCGCAGCCGCCAGGAGCTGTGGCGCAAGGGCGACACGAGCGGCGACCGCCAGTTCGTGCGCGAGGCGTACTACGACTGCGACGGCGACACGTTGCTGTTCAAGGTCGAACAGGAAGGCGCGGGCGCCTGCCACACCGGTGCCCGCACGTGCTTCTTCCGGGCCTTCGGCTGACGATGAAGTTCCTGCCGTCCCGCGAGGACTTCCACGCGCACGCTGCCGAGCACACGATCGTGCCGGTGTGGGCGTCGGTGCTCGGCGACCTCGAAACCCCGGTCAGCGCATATCTCAAACTCGTCGGCGACGAGCCGGGGTTCCTGCTCGAATCGGTGGAGGGTGCCGAGCGGTGGGCGCGCTTCTCGTTCGTCGGTCGCCATCCGACCGCGATGCTCGTGTCGCGCGGCGGGGTGGTCGAGCTCGACGGCAAGCTGCCCGACGGGATCCCGACCGAGCACGGCATCCTCGCTGCGCTGGAGGCGTTGCTCGCGATCCACAGCAGCCCGACGATCGACGACCTGCCGCCGTTGCACGGCGGGGTCATGGGCTATCTCGGCTACGACGTGATCCGCGAGGTCGAGCACCTTCCCGACGTTCCGGCCGACGATCGAGGGTTCCCCGACGCGGTGATGTCGGTGATCGGTTCGTTGGCGGCCTTCGACCACTGGCGTCAGCGGGTGTACCTCATCGAGAGCGTGCCGACCCTCGGACTGTCGGCCGCCGAGCTCGATGCCGCGTACGACACCGCGATCGAGAGCGTCACGAGGGCGATCGACAGCCTCGCCCAGCCGTTGGCCTACACGCCGGTCGAGCCGCCGTCGGCCGCCGACGAGCTGCCGGAGCTCCGGTCGTCGATGCCCGGCGGGCTGTACCAGCGGGCGGTCGAGGTGGCCAAGGAGTACGTGGTCGCCGGCGACATCTTCCAGGTCGTGCTCGCCCAGCGCTACGACCTCGACCTCGACGCCGACCCGTTCGACGTGTATCGGGTGCTGCGCCAGGTGAACCCGTCGCCCTACATGTACTTCGTGCGGCATCCGGAGCTGACGATCGTGGGGTCGTCGCCCGAGCCCATGGTTCAACTCCTCGACGGTCGGGTCATCTCGCGGCCGATCGCCGGGACACGCCGCCGCGGGACGACCGAAGAGCACGATCGGCGGATGGCCGCCGAGCTGTCCGAGCACCCCAAGGAGCGGGCCGAGCACGTGATGCTCGTCGACCTCGCCCGCAACGACGTGGGGCGGGTGGCCGACTTCGGCACGGTCCAGGTCGACGAGCTGATGACTCTCGAGCGCTACAGCCACGTGATGCATCTCACCTCGCAGGTGTCCGGCAAGCTCCGCGAGGGCCTCGGCCCGATCGACGTGCTGCGGGCGACGCTGCCGGCCGGCACGGTGAGCGGAGCACCGAAGGTGCGGGCGATGGAGATCATCGACGAGCTCGAGCCGGTCAAGCGCGGCCCGTATGCCGGGGTCGTCGGCTACGTCGACTGGTCGGGCAACCTCGACACGGCGATCGCGATCCGCACGATGTTCGTGTCGGGCGACGGGCAGCGGGCGAGCCTCCAGGCGGGTGCCGGCATCGTGGCCGACTCGGTGCCCGACGACGAGGATCTCGAATGCCGCAACAAGGCCGCCGCCCTCCTCGCCGCGATCCCCGCCGCCCGCCGCATGTCGAACCCCGGCCGACCTGCAACGCTTGGGGTCTGACCCCGGCGTTGCAGGTTGCGTCGGGGTCGGACCACGCGCTTCAGAAGATCAGGATGCCGACGAAGATGAGGGCGAGGGTGGCGAAGACGATCGTGACGGTCACGGCGAGCAGCATCAGGAACGGGAACGTCGTCATCGCCCGCAGCGCGTAGGCGAGCGCGAGGAACTGCTGGCTCTTGCCTTCGATGGAGTCGCGCAGGGTGAAGAACTGGCGTGACATCACCATGGCGCTCTGGTCCTGCACCTGCTCGGAGGCCTCGATGGTGTCGATGACGACGCGCTCGGTGACCCGGTCGCCGGCGAGCAGTCCCTGCACCTCGGCCACGAGGGCCGTCGCGCTTCGTTTCACGAGCCAGAGGCGGGTGATGGCGAGCACGATGGCGCCGATGCCGACGACCACGCCGATGCCGCCGAGCACCAGCCAGAGGATCCGGCCGTCGTCGCTGACGGCGGCGAAGCCGAGGGCGAAGCTGCCGATGCAGATGACCGAGACGACCGCCAACGTGCCGACGGCCAGCGCGGTGCCACGCCGCACGAGCGTGAGGAACATGTCGACCGCTCGGTTGGCGACGCTCTGCGGGTTCAGGTCGTCGTAACTCATCGGTCCGCCTGGTTCGGTCGAGGTGAGCGGTGCATGGCGATGGCAGTGTGCCACGACACACTGGGGATGTGGACAGCGCCGACCCGATCCTGCACCCTCCGTTCCTCGATCCTGCCCGGCGTGACCGGGTGTCGGTGCGGGGGAGCGACGCCTTGACCTACCTCCACTCGCAGATCAGTCAGGACCTGCGCGGTCTGGCGGTCGGTGGTGTGGCGTGGACGCTCGTGCTCGAACCGACCGGCAAGGTCGAGGCGCTGGCGCGGGTGACCCGTCGCGAGGAGGATGAGTTCGAGTTCGACATCGAGGCCGGTTTCGGCGAGGCGCTCGCGGCGCGGCTGCGGCGGTTCAAGATTCGCGTCGACGCCGAGATCGAACTGATCGAAGCCGACAGCCCGGGCGATCCATCCGTGGCGAGCGAGGATGCCCGCATCGCCGCAGGATGGCCGCGGATGGGGCGGGAGATCATCGCCGGTGCGACGATCCCGGCCGTCACCGGTGTCACCGGTATCGCGGTGAACTTCACGAAGGGCTGCTATCCCGGCCAGGAGCTGGTCGAGCGGATGGACAGCCGGGGCGCCGAGGCGCCGTCGTCGCTGCGCATCCTCACGATCGGCTCGGACGTGCCCGCTGGCGTGTCGGTCGGCGACCCGGTCCTCGACGCCTCCGGCACCGCCGTCGGCACGGTCACCAGCGTCGGCTCGACCGAGGTGCTCGCCACCATCAAGCGGGGCCACGACGTCGGCCGCACCCCGGCCCACACGATGGGGTGATTCCGGCGCCGGCTACGGGGTGGGGAGGCCGGGGAGGATGAGGGAGTGGCGGATGGCGCTCACCTGGGGGTGGTGGCGCAGCGCGGCGAGCTCGGGGGCGTGGTCGATGACGCTCGCGACGCCGTTGGGGTTGGTGCCCGAATCGGCCGCGGCGCGGAGCCAGCCGATGGTGGTGGCCTGGTCGCCGAGGGCGGCAGCCGCACGGGCGACCGTGGCGGCCGCCAGCGCGTGCGGGTTGCGTTCGAAGCTCGCGGCCGCGTAGTGAGCGGAGTCCTCGTAGCGACCGATCCGGATCAGTTCGTTGGCCAGCACGTACTCGTTGAGCGGGTCACCGAACGGCAGCGGTTCGGGAAGGAGGTCGATCAGCGCCCTCACATCGGCGTCGGGCAACGAAGCCGCGATCGGCCGGGCGTCGGGCCGGGGATTGCTCAACGCGGTGATCAGGATCCGCCGGGCCTTGCCGGCCTTGCCGGCGGCCAGGGCGTTGCGGGCGTCGATCCACGGTGACGACGGCGGCTTCGACGAGCCGAGCATCTGGAGCTGGGCGACGAGCAGGAAGCCGACGAAGATGAACAACCCGCGCGCCCGGTCGGAGAAGAGGCACAGCACACCGAATGCGCCGGTGACGGCGAGGGAGAAGTAGAGCATCCAGCGATGGGACCGGTCGCCGACGATGCGGTCGAGCAGGGTCTGGACGATGTTGCCGCCGTCGAGGGGGAGGACCGGGATGAGGTTGAGCAGACCGATCATCGGACCGGCCCACCAGATCGCCCAGCTCGCCGCGGACTCGTCGATCGAGGTGCGGTCGGTCGGGTCGATCCCCATCGCGAACAACACCGCGAGGCTCACCACGATCTGCACGGCGGGCCCGGCGAAGGAGATGCCGGCCCGCTCCCACCGCGACGTCGGCCGCGTCGGCACGTACGACGCGTAGCCGGCCATGAAGTTGAGGGAGATCTCGGCGTCGGCGCCCGTGCGGCGCGCGGCCACCGCATGGCCGAGCTCGTGGATCAGCGTGAACACGAACAACGAACCGGCGAGCCAGAGGCCGAACTCGCCGCCGTACAGCAGCACGATCAGCACCATGAACATGACGAAGCCGGCACGCACGTGGACGGGAAATCCGAGGAGCCGGAACATCGAAGTCAGGCTACGGCGCGAACGGACCTGGCCGGAGCCGGAACCCTCGTGGGAGCATCGAGGACACTGCCGCCCGGCGGGAGGGCCCACCTAGACTCGACCGACGATGACCTACGTCTACGCCTTCGACCACAAGCACCGCCGCCCCCCGATGGAATACAAGGATCTCCTGGGAGGCAAGGGCGCCAACCTGGCCGAGATGACCAGCGTGTTGAAGCTGCCGGTACCGCCCGGGTTCACGATCTCGACCGACGCCTGCCGGGCGTACATGGAGGGTGGCTGGCCGTCGGGGCTCGACGACGAGATCGCCAAGCAGGTCGCCAAGCTCGAAAAGCAGATGGGCCGCACGCTCGGCGACGCCGACGACCCGCTGCTGGTGTCGGTGCGTTCGGGCGCCAAGTTCTCGATGCCCGGCATGATGGACACGGTCCTCAACCTCGGCCTCAACGACAAGAGCGT
>CAZYWK010000070.1:0-21524 GCA_964651825.1 uncultured Ilumatobacteraceae bacterium
CATCGTCGGCAGCGACCTCGCCGTCGCCTGCCGGCTCGTCGGGTGCGACCACGTCGACGATCGCGGCCTCGTCAGTGATCCCAACCTCGTCGATGACACCTTGCTCGACGAACTCGGCGACCACGTCGTGTTCGGCGGTGTCGCCGACGGCCGCGAGGGGGCGGACGTGCTCGTCGGGACGGCGCGAGTTCGGCACCATGACGGGCACCGGGCCGGTGGTGGGCGACAGATCGACGTATTCGTCGGGTTCGCCGAGCGGCTTCAACTCGGCGACGACGTCGACGGCGACGACGCGCGCCCGCTCGAACGCTTGCATCAGCCGGTCGCGGCCGTGCATCAGCTGCTCGATCTGCTCACGGGCCAGCTCGCGCCGGCGCGCCAGCTCGCTCAACACCCGCTCGCGGTAGGCGCGCGCCTCGTTGACCATCTCGCGGCCCTGCTGCTTGGCCATCGCCAGCTCGGCCTCGGCGTCGGATGCTGCGTCGGCACGACGGCGCGACGATTCGACCTCGGCCTCCTGGCGCATCCGCAGTGCCTCGTCGCCGGCCTCGCTCAGCAGGCGGGCCGCGTTCTGTTCGGCCTTCTCCCGGATCTCGGTGGACGCCTCGCGCGCCGTGGAGAGCACGCGCGCGGTCTCCTCACCGAGCAGGCGGGTCAGCGTCGCGTCGTCGAAGCGGACGTTGTCGAGGTCGGGGTTGGTCTGCGCGGTGCGCAACTCTCGCTCGAGGAAACGCTCACGTTCCTGCAGGCGGCCGAGCTCGGCCGCGACCATGCGGAGGAACTCGCGGACCTCGCCCTGGTCGAAACCTCGCCGGCTGGTGCCGAACGCGGCGTCGGCGACCGACGCCGGTGACGACGGATCGGGACGTGCGAACGACATAGCCACGGCCCAACGCTACGCGCCTGCACCGCCAAGTTGGTGGCAATCGGACCTGCCGGCGAACCGAGGTCGTGCGTCGGGGACGGGGCCAGACGAACGGGTCGTGCGTTTGGGGACGGGGCCAGAACGAACGGGTCGTGCGTTTGGGGACGGGGCCAGAACGAACGGGGTCAGGTCGAGGCGAGGGGGACGAGGGGGTCGCCGCCGAGCTCTTCGAGCGCGGCGAGGGCTTCGTCGAGGGTGCCGACGGGGATGATCTCGACCTCGCCGCGACCGGCGTCGACCAGCGTCTGCATCTGGACCGGATCGCTCAGCTCGGACTGTGACGCGGGGACGAGGAAGACATCCACGCCGTTCTGATGCACCGCCGACACCTTCTGGGCGAGACCGCCGATCGCGCCGACCGTCCCGTCGAGGTTGATCGTGCCCGTCACCGCGACATTGCGCCCGCCGGTGAGCTGGCCCGGCGAGAGCTGGTCGATCAGCGCCAGCGTGAAGGCGAGCCCGGCGGACGGCCCGCCGATGGCGCCGGTCTCGATGTGCACGTCGAAGGGCAGGTTGACCACCCGCGTATCGAACGGCCGGAAGCCGACGATCGTCCGGCCAGGATCGTCCGGAGACTCCGACAGCTCGACGGTCACCTCGAGCTCGCCCACCCCGGGACGATCGAGGAGCAGGTCGACGGTGTCGCCCGGCTCCTTGTCGGCGAGCGCCGCCACGAGGTCGTCGACCGACGCCAAGGGCCGACCGTCCGCCTCGAGGATCGTGTCGGCGGGGTCGACCTCGGCGTCGCTCGGGAAGAACTCGAGGCAGGTCGCGCCATCCTCGCTCGCGGTGAGGCACAGCATCTCCTGCACCACCACCTCGCCCGGCGTGATCTCGGCGTCGAACCCCAGGGCCGTCAGTGCGACGAACTGCGCCTCCTGCTCAGCGGTGCGCATCGATTGCAGGTTGATCTCGCGCCGCTGGTCGGGAGTGCGGGTGCCGAACTTGTCCTCGGAGGAGATGAAGCGCACTGCGGCGTCGTTGCGCCCGGCCAGCCAACCCAGCACCGATTGCGCCGGCGACGAGACGGTGACGAAGTAGAAGTCGCTGCTGGTCTCGAACCGTTCGACGTCGTCGGGGAGCTCGCCGAACACGATCCGATGGGTCACCGGCTCCGCCGATGCTGGAGTGAGCGCGTACGGCGTGGGAACCATCTCACCGGTGCGGGCGTTCTCCTTGCTGGCCACCAGCGACGACGGCAGAATCGACAACACGACGACCGCGGTCAGGACGAGCAACCCGACGCCACCGGCCAACCCGCCGAGGAGCCGTTTCCAGCGACTCACCCGCCCGACCGGCTGCTGACCCGACGCTGGGACGTTGCCCGGTGCCGGCTCGGGGGGTGGGGGTACGATCGTTGCTGTCGTGTCGGTCACGGATCTCACTACACAGGCCGCGTGGATGGCCGGGCTGGCCATCGTTGTCCTGCTGCTCGCTGGCTGGCGAAAGAATGCCAGAGCGGCGGCCCGAATCCCACGCGGAAGCTCACCCCTGCGTCGCCGGTGGGTGCCGATCGGGATCGCCGAGACGCCCGCAACGCTCTACAAGCGCCCCGGCATCCTGCGCCGGATCTGGGCGGTGATCGCCGGATCGGGCCTCGCCGTGGTGATCGGTGTCGTGCTCGCCACCGTCACCGCGTTCGGTCTGGCGTGGATCGTCACCACGATGACCGACCTGCTCAAGCAGTGATCAGGCGACCGTGACCGGATCGCCGACACGCCGTGACGTCGCGATCGCCGGGCATCAGGGTGACGTCGACACCGCTCGACGCGGGCTCGGCAGCGACGACCCATCGGTGCGGGCGACCGCACTCGGCGCACTCGAGCGGCTCGGAGTGCTCGACGACCACACGATCACCCGATCGCTCGCCGATCCGGAGCGGGCGGTGCGCCGCCGGGCGGCCGAGCTGGCGGCGGCCCATCCCGGCGTCGACCTGCTCGGCGCCCTGCACGATGCCGAGGCAGCGGTGATCGAGGTCGCGGCCTGGTCGTGCGGCGAACACGAATCGAACCGCGCGCCGATCCTCGATCGTCTCGTGGAGCTGACCACCGGCGCCGACGACCCACTCGTTCGCGAAGCCGCCGTCGCCGCCCTCGGGGCGATCGGCGACGAGCGCGCCCTTCCCGCGATCCTGTCCGCGACGACCGACAAGCCGGCGGTCCGGCGGCGAGCGGTGCTCGCACTCGCGCCGTTCGAGGGAGGCGACGTCGACGCGGCGATCGAGCGGGCACTCGTCGACCGCGACTGGCAGGTCCGCCAGGCTGCCGAAGACCTCCAGCGGGTGTTCGATCAGAACGTGTAGCGGTACACGTTCGTCTCGCGAGCGACGAACCCGAGGCGGAGGTACAACCGGTTGGCGGCCTCGCGGTGAGGGCGGCTGGTGAGGCTGACGTCCTTCGCACCGCGTCGCTGTGCCTCGGCGAGCGCGGCCCGGTTCAAGGCGGCGCCGACGCCGCTCCCGCGGACGGCGTCGTCGACGACGACGTCTTCGATCCACGCCTTCAGGCCCGTGGGGATGCGGTAGAAGGCCAGCGTCAAGCTGCCCTGGATCACCCCGTCGACCCGAGCCAGGAACACCACCGTCGAGGTGTTGGCCACCATCTCGACGAGCTGCTCGCGCCCCGGTGGCGGTGACGACGACGACAGCTGCGGGATCAGCCGGGCGAACGCCTCGACCAGTTCGTCGTCGACCGTCTCGGCGGCCGAGATCACGACACCGTCGTCGGATGCGGCGGACGGGTCGGCGGAATGATCGGCAGCAGGATCGGCGGTCACGGACCACTGACGCTACATCGCACCGAGCGGTAGCGTGACTCCCGTGGGTACCGAGCACGTGCGCTGGATGGCCGACGCGACACCCACGCGCCCGGTCCTGATCAGTGCTTTCACCGGCTGGAACGACGCCGGCGATGCGGCGTCGAGTGCCGTCCGCACGATGATCGAGTCGTGGGGTGCCACCGCCCTCGCCGAGATCGACCCCGACGTTTTCACCGACTTCGCCACGGTGCGGCCCCACGTCCGCCTCGACGAGTCGCGCCACCGTTCGATCCTGTGGCCCACGGTCGGCATCTGGTCGGCATCGTTGCCCGGCACCGACGTGCTGCTCGTCCTCGGGCCGGAGCCCGCGTTGCGCTGGCGGATGTTCAGCGAACAGATCGTGGGGGTGGCCGAACGGTTCGGCGTCAGCATGGCCCTGTCGCTCGGTGCGCTGCTGGCCGACGTCCCCCACTCCCGGCCCGTGCCGCTCATCGGCACCGCCAACGACGACACGATGATGGAGCGCTTCGAACTCGAACGTTCGCAGTACGAGGGCCCCACCGGCATCGTCGGTGTGCTGCAGGACGCGCTCCAACGCAGCGGCCTCTCGACAGCTTCGCTGTGGGCTGCGGTTCCCGGCTACGCCTCCCAGATCCCGTCGCCGAAGGCGGCCATGGCGCTGGTCGATCGGGCCTGCTCGATGATCGGAACCCCGGCGCCGCTCAACCGGTTGGCGTCGGCCGCCGCCGAGTACGACGCCCGGGTGGCGGCGATCATCGGTGACGACGACGACATGATCGAGTACCTGCACCGCCTCGAACAGATGGCCGACGACGGCGCCGACGGCCACTTCGACGACGAGCTCGACGAGACGCTCGCCGACGAGGCCCTCGACGCGGCGTCGCTCGATCCCGACGCGCTCGTCGAAGAGGTCGAGCAGTTCCTGCGCGACCGCAACGCGGATTGAGCGGCGTTACTCGACGCGCCAGACGGGCGAGCGGACCGGGTCGAACGTGGCAGGGGCGTGCTCGCCGCGGAGCGCGGCAAACGCCATCGGTCCCCACCACTGCGCGCCGGCCACCGGTTCGGGCAGCGCGTCCTCACCGAACCAGCCGACGGCGGCGGTCTCGAGCGGGTGCGGCCTGAGCTCGCCGCCGGTGGCCACACAGTGGAACAGCAGCATGTACATGCCGAACCGGCTGAAGCCCATGCGTTGGCCGTCGATCACGCCGAGGAGCCGCAGCGGGTCGCACTCGATCCCCGTCTCCTCCTCCACCTCCTTCACGGCGACCTCGGCCGGCGAGTAGCCGACGTCGGCCCAGCCGGTCGGGTACAGCCAGATCCCGGAGTCCTTCCGCTGCACGAGCAGCAGTTCGCCGGTGTCGTTGCCGACGATCGCTCCGATCGCGACCTTCGGCGTCACGTATCCCGGCACGCCCTCACCGATCGACTCCAACCACTCCTGCACGAAGTGATCGGTCTCACGCTGCACCTCCACCGCCTCGGCGGCCTCGCGGGCGGCGGCCTTGATGTCGGCCGCGACGTGGAGCACCTCCTCGTAGCGCTCGCGCTCGTACAGGCTCTGGGTGAATCCCATCCCGGTCCGTGCGATCGCCGCCAGGGTCTCGCTCCACCGGGCAAGGTCGTTCGCGCTCGCCGTCACGCCGTGCACGCTAGGGGATGCGCAACGGTCACGACACGGCGTGGAGCACGGCCTTGGTGATCTCGCGCCGGTGCTGGGGGTCGGTCACCAGGCCACCCGATGCCGTGCGCACGTAGAACGTGTCGACCACCTCCATGCCGATCGACTGCACGGTCGCATGGCGGATGTCGAGGCCGAGCTCGCCGAGTGCCTTGGTGATGCGGTGCAGAATCCCCACGCTCGTCGCCGCCCGCACGACGATCACCGTCGCGTTGGACGATCCGACGTCGTCGAACACCACCTGCGGGTCAGCGGGCCGGCGAGCCTGTGTCTGGCGACGCTTCCGGTAGGTGGCGGCGCGCTCGGCGATGCGCGCTTCGATCGCCAGTTGCAACGCCAGCGCGCTCGCCAGGTCGTCTTTCACCGAACGCCACTTCATGTCCGGCGTGTCGCTCAGTACCCGGAACTGCGACGCCGCCATGCCGTGTTCGTCCGAGTGCGCCTGGGCGCTCACGACGTCGAGCCCGTGCATCGACAGCACCCCGGCGATCCGGCTGAACAGGCCCGGGCTGTCCGGGCTGACCACCGTGACGAGGTCGCCGTCGCGCCGGACGTCGATGCTGCCGGCGGCCATGCGGGCCAGCGTGTCGGCATCAGGAAACAGCCGCCACGTGACCTCCTCGGCCTTCCCGCCACCGAGCACGTGGCGCACCCGGCCGACCAGCTCGTCGACGAGCTCGGCCTGCCACGATCCCCACGCCGCCGGACCGGTCGCCTTGGAATCGGCCTCGGTGAGCGCATGGAGCAGCTCGAGGCGCTCGATGGTCTCCACGGCGCCGGCGACCATCTCGATGGTCGCGGTGTCGGTGAGATCTCGCCGCAGTGCCACGTCGGGCAGCAGCAGGTGGTGCTCGACCATCGCCACCAGCGTGTCGGTCTCCCGCGGCGAGAAGCCGAGCCGCGGCGCGAGCCCGCGCACGATCTCCATCCCGACCGCCGTGTGGTCGCCCGGGTAGCCCTTGCCGATGTCGTGCAGCAGTGCGCCCATCACCAGGAGATCCGGTCGCGACACCTTGTGGGCCAGTCCGGCCGCGTTGGCGGCGGCCTCCCACAGGTGACGGTCGACGGTGAAACGGTGGTACGCGTTGCGCTGTGGCTTCGATCGGACCGGCTCCCACTCGGGCAGCAGCCTGCCGAGCAGCTCGTGCTGGTCCAGCTCCTCGAGCGGGAGGATCGCCCGGCGCCCTTCGAGGAGCAGGGCCACCAGCTCGGCCCGCGCGCCGACCGGCCAGTTGCCCGGCCACCCCTCGACGTCCCGATGGAGCCGGTCGAGCGACTGCCGGCCGATCGGCACGCCGAGGCGCGCGGCGCCAACCGCGGCGCTGAGCGCGACGACCTGGTTGTTGGCCGGGTCGGCGCCGTCGGACAACTCGATCTCGCCGTCGAACAACACGACACCAGGAGCGACCGCGCGGTTCGGAGGCACGTTCTCCGGTGGGATCGCCCGGTACCAGTTCTCGTCGGCCAGCCAGGCGACGGTACGACCCGCCATCGCGACCGACGCCATCATGTCGTCGGCGTCCTTCCAACCACCGCGTGACGCGGCAGCATCCTGGTCTTCGAGCCGCAGCACATCGCCGGGCCGATCGGTGGCGAGATGCAGCGCCACCCTGGCGCGCAGGAGGACGTCGGTGCACCGCGTCAGGTCGGCGTCGTCGGCCGCGCGCAGATCCAGGCCGCATTCCTGGGCCCAACGCAGCGACTGGATGTCACGCAGACCACCGCGGCCGTCCTTCAGGTCGGGTTCGAGCCGGTAGGCGACCTCGGACTCGTCGACCTCGCGGGCCAGCACCAGGTTGCGCAACGCCAGCAGGTTCCGATCGCCGTTCGATCGCCACGCGTGCAGGCCGGCCGCGGCCACTTCGCGGGCGAGCTCGTCGTCGCCCGCCAGCGCCCGCACCGCGAGCATCGCCGTGGCCGATTCCAGGTCGGTCGTCGCCAGTTCGATCTGCTCGTTGAGGTTGCGCACCGAATGGCCGAGCTTCACGCCCGCGTCCCACAGCGGGTACCAGATCGCCGAGGCGATCGGCTCGACCTTCTTACGGACGTCTTTCGCCTTCATGTCGTGGACGAGCAGCAGATCGAGGTCGCTGAACGGCGCCAGCTCTCCTCGGCCGTATCCGCCGATCGCCAGCAGTGCGACGCGGCCCTTGTCGGGCCGATGTGCTGCCAACGCTTCGTCGAACAGCTCGACGACCCACTCGTCGGTGAGCTCGGCCAGCCGCCGGCAATAGGCCAGTCCGCGGACCGATCCGTCGGGCCCTGCTGCCTCGAGTTGTTGCCGGCGGCGGGACTGCGAAGTCACCGGCGCAGGTCTACACGATCTCGACGTCGAGCGCTCGGCCAGGAATGCTGGGCACGATCGTCACCGTCCCACGTACCGACGGGTCGAGTTCGAACACCAGCAACAGGATGCTGGTGGCATTCGCCCGGAGCGTGAACGAGCAGGTCGTGAACCCGCCAGGCGCGGGCCCACACGTCGCCCCGACGGCCTCGGCGGGCAGCAGGGTGAGGCCCTCGGTGGTGCGCACGTCGAAGGTGACGTGGGCGGTCGTTTCGGCGTTGTTCGTGATCGCCGCCCCGATCGACCCGACACCGCCGGCGACGAAGGGGGTGCGCAACGTCAGTTCAGCGCTCAGGTCGAGCAGGGTCTGGCCCGGCACGTAGACGGCACCCTGCCTGGCACCCGGGAACACCAGGTCGATCCGGTCGTCGACGGTGTCGAGCGCGTCGAGCGTGGTCGGTGGGACGGGCGTCGTGGCCGGCGCCAGCGTCGTCGTGGTGGCGCGTTCGTTCTCCTGTCCAGCGGCGACGAGCTCCTGGACGAACTCGGCGTCGAGGCCGTCGAACGGGTTCCGGATCAGGAACGCCGCGCCCATGATCGCGAGCACCACGGCGAGCACCGCGCCGAGGCGAGCCGAGCGCTCGACCCGTTCGGAACGCTCCGCCGCGAGCCCGGCGGCGCTGATCGCGCCGAGCCCGACGCCGAGCGCGGCTCTCAACGACGCGGGGCTCTGCCCGGTGAGGCCCGGCACCAGCGCATCGGGGACCATCGTGTCGAGCGCCGCTCCGACGGCGAGCCAGCGAACCGCGTGCAGCCCGTCGGTCTGGCCCTCGGTTCGCCGATCGAGCAGGTCGTCGACCCGCCGCCTGTCGTTCGGCGACAGGACACCCCGCCGATATCCGCCCAGCATCCCGACGAGCGACGCGCTCGTCGGGTCGAGGTCGCCGATGCGGGCCGCGTCGCAGCGCATGTACAGCTCGAAGAGACCGGCCTCGGCGGACTGGATGGCCGCGGCCACGTCGTTCGGGCTGCGACCGAGCATCGGACTGATCTCCGCCGCCGGGCGTCCCTCGGCGAGGCCGTGCCACAGCACCGTCTGCCACGCCCACGGCGCGAGCAGGAACGCCTCGGCCAGTGAGCTCAGGTCGCGTCGGTCGGCAAGCTCGGTTCGGTGCACCTCGTCGATGGTGTGATGCGGGCCGGGCAACGCCGGGCCGACCGAGCCCCCGGTGAGCGCGGCGAGCGAGCGACACCGAACGTCACGCAACGCGGGCGCCGCCGGCGCCGACACGTCGCCCCCATCGGGATCGAACTCGCCGGCTTCCACAGCGTGGCGGACCTCGGCCATCGCCGCGGCGGCACGGCTCCTGGCACCGCTCGGACGCAGCGACCTGGCGACCGCTTCCACGGCCGCATGGTGCCGATCATCCAACGCCCGCCAGGCGTCGTCGTCGCCGGAGCGCGCCGCGGTGACGAGGTCGCGGTCGCTCGAGATCGTGATCGGGTCCGCCATCGGTCTGCTCGGTCTGCACAAGACGGTGACACGGTGCCTCCGCCCACCATCGCTTGTACCTCACCCTGCGCCGAGACGACCAACGATCTCGCCGCAGTTGACCAAATCTTGACGCTGCCCGCACTCACCGCGGGCACCCTGACGGCGAGCGTGACCAGGCGTCTTCTAGGGTGACGAGTCGTGAACAGACCGAGGGTGCGGGCGCGGAACGTGGCGGCGACGGCCGCGTTGTTCGTGGCGGTCGCCGCCTGCTCCGACGATCCGAACCCCGGCCCCGACGAGACGACCCCTGCGACGTCGGTCCCGACACCGACCGCACCCGTGTCGGACGGGCAGCTCACGATCGGCGTGATGCTCCCACCGACAGCGACCCTGCTGCGCGACCCGATCCAGCTGGGCGTCGAGTCGGCGATCGACGCGATCAACCAATCCGGAGGCGTCTTCGGAAAGACGGTGCGGCTGGAGACCGTCGATGAGGGTTCCACCACGGCGAGCGGATCGGACGCGGTGCAGAACCTGCTGTCGAAGAACGTCGATGCCATCGTCGGCCCGATGTCGTCGACGGTCGCGCTCGGCGTGCTGCCGAGCGTCGTCGACGACGGCGTGCTGGCCTGCTCACCGACCGCGAGCGCGCTCGCGCTGGACACCTTCCCCGACAACGGCCTGTTCGTCCGGACCGTCCCGAGCGACTCGATGCAGGCCAAGGCGATCGTCCAGGTCGCGGAGGACACCGGCGTGTTGTCCGTCGCGGTCGCCTACGTCGACGATGGGTACGGCCGGCCGCTCTCGAAGGCCGTCACCACCGCGCTCGCCGACGTTCCGATCGAGGTCGTCGACACCATCCCGTTCGCGAGCGGCGACGTCCAGCTCGACGCGGAGATACAGCGGGTGGCCGACTCCGGGGCGCGTGTGCTCATCCTGCTCGCCGCCAGCAACGACGGCACCCAGTTCCTCGAGCAGCTGGGCAAGAACAACGACGTCAACCTCGACAGGGTGATCGTGAATGACGCCCTGCGCTCGGCGGAGTCGGCTCAGCGCCTGGCCGCCCTGCCGAACAACCTCCGTTCGACGATCCTGGGTGTCGCACCGCAATCGCAGTCCGCCGACTCCGTGACCGCGCCATTCGACCCTGCCGGGCCCTTCGCCACGCAGGCGTTCGACTGCGTGACGCTGATCGCGCTCGCCGCCGGCGTCGCCGACTCCGACCTGGGCGCCGACATCGCGGCGGCGCTGCCGTCGATCTCCTTCCAGGGTTCGCCGTGCAACGACTTCGCCGACTGCAACGAACAGCTCGCCAGCGGGCTCCAGATCGACTACAACGGCCCGTCCGGGCTCACCGAGCTCGGGCCGACGACGGGTGACCCGTCACGTGCCCGCTTCGACCGATTCGTCTTCGACGAGCAGGGCCACGACACACCGTTCGGAAACTTCGTCGTCGAAGCCTGAGCCCGAGCCGAGCCCGAGGGAAGCGCCAGCGACGAGGCTCAGCGAGGCCGACCTCGACCGTCACGCCCCGACCCGTGGTGAGGGCGAGCGATCATCAGACGATGTTGTCGACGAAGTCGAGGTAGCCGACGTAGAACGCGCCGAACTCGCCGTAGAGCGCCGAACCCTTGTCGAAGCGCATCGTGTAGACGACGTCCTTGATGACCTCGGGGCTCTTGGCGAACAGGGTGACGCCCCACTCGAAGTCGTCGAGGCCGGTCGAGCCGGTGATGAGCTGGACGACTCGCCCCGAGAACGTGCGGCCGCTCTTGCCGTGCTCGCGCATCATGTCGTTGCGCTCGTCGAACGAGGTGGCGTACCAGTTGGCGTGGCCGTCACGCTTCTTGCTCATCGGGTAGAAGCAGAACGCGTTCAGCCCTTCGGGCGGGAGCTGCGGATACACCCGCGCCCGCAGCATCTCTTCGGGCATTCCCTTCGCGTATTCGCTCACCTCGGTGACCGAGACGTAGCTGTCGACGAGGTCGAGCCCGGCGTCGCGCAGCGCTGACTGGAGGGTACGCAACGTGCGCCAATCGGGCGCCAGCGCCATGAACGCGATGTCGGCCTTGTGGCCGAGCATCGCTGCGCTGATCACCTGGCACTCGTCGGCCTCGGCGGCTTTGACTGCCGCGTTCACCGCCTCGCGATCGAGCCGCTCGGTCGGCTTGGCGAAGAGGTGGAGAACACTGAGCCCTGCTTCCATGCGCATGCCGACAGGCTACGACGGAAGGGTCGAGGCGACCCGTTCCGGCGCGTAGACGTTCAGCTGTCCGGCGCGGACGAAGCCGGTCAACAAGACGTTGGCGCGGCGCGCGGCATCGACCGCGAGCGCAGTCGGCGCGCTGACCGCCACGAGCGCGCCGAAGCCGGCCGCCCACGCCTTCTGCACCATCTCGATGCTCGCCCGGCCGCTGACGAACAACCCGAGCTCGCGCATCGCCGGGGCGCGTGGTCCGATCGGAGTGCCGTCGAGCAGCAGCGATCCGATCACCTTGTCGACGGCGTTGTGCCGGCCCACGTCTTCGCGCAGCCGGGTCACCGCACCGGCACGATCGAACATCGCGGCGGCGTGCCCCGATCCGGTCGCGGTGAAGAGGCGCTGCGACCCGATCACCCGGTCGGGCACGCTCGCCAGCAGCGCGAGGTCGAACGGCTCGGTGGGTTCGATGGGTGCGAGACGGTCGGCAAGTTGGTCGAGTTGATCGCTGCCGCACCATCCGCAACTCGACGACACGTTGCCGAGCCGAGGCGACGGAGCAGGGCCACGACCGTCGGTGTCGACGGTGACGACGTTGAAGTTGCTCGCCATCGCGCTGCCGTCGGCGCAGTAGCGCACACCGGTGACGGTGGCCCCCTCCAGTATCCCCTCGGTGAAGCAGAACCCGGCTGCGAGCTCGAAGTCGTTGCCCGGCGTGCGCATGGTGGTGGCCACGAGCGTGTCATCGAGCTTGATCGACATCGGCTCCTCGACGATCAGCTCGTCGGGCGTGCGCCACACACGTAACGAATCGGCCGGGCTCACCGTGACACGGCTGACGATCATCCGCTCCGATCGCTTGCGTGCCACCGTCCCAAGCGTAGGCAACGAGGCACCGCTGCCCCGAAAACCACGAACGCGTGATCAATCTGCGCAGTAGCGCCGCAGATTGATCACGCGTTCGGTGAAGGGTGGACGGATCAGAAGTCCATGTCGCCACCGCCACCCATGGGGGCGGCAGCGGGCTCGGGCTTGTCGACGATCACGGCCTCGGTGGTGAGGAAGAGGGCCGCGATCGAGGCTGCGTTCTGCAGCGCCGAGCGGGTCACCTTCGCCGCGTCGATGACGCCGAGCTTCACGAGGTCCTCGTACTCGCCGGTGGCGGCGTTGAGGCCTTCGTTGCCGGTCATGCCGCGGACGGTCGACACGGCGATGCCGCCCTCGATGCCGGCGTTCTCGGCGATCTGCTTGAGCGGGCCTTCGAGCGAGGTGGCCACGAGCCGGGCGCCCGTCGCCTCGTCACCGGACAGCTTCGCCGCTGCTTCGAGCACGGCGGACTGGGCACGGAGCAGCGTGACGCCACCACCGGCGACGACACCTTCCTCGATGGCAGCCTTGGTGGTCGACACCGCATCTTCGATGCGGTGCTTCTTCTCCTTCAGCTCCACCTCGGTGGCCGCGCCGACCTTGAGCACGGCGACGCCGCCGGTGAGCTTGGCGAGGCGCTCCTGGAGCTTCTCGCGGTCGTAGTCGGAGTCGGTGTTCTCGACCTCGGCCTTGATCTGGTTGATGCGGCCGGCGATGGCGTCCTTGTCGCCCGCACCTTCGACGATGGTGGTCTCGTCCTTGGTGATCACCACGCGCTTGGCGGAGCCGAGCAGGTCGAGGGTGACGTTCTCCAGCTTGAGGCCGATCTCCTCGCTGATGACCTGGCCGCCGGTGAGCGTGGCCATGTCCTGGAGCATCGCCTTGCGGCGGTCGCCGAAGCCAGGGGCCTTCACCGCGGCCGACTTGAACGTGCCACGGATCTTGTTCACCACGAGCGTGGCGAGCGCTTCGCCCTCGACGTCTTCGGCGATGATCACCAGCGGGCGGCCGGTCTGCATGACGTTCTCGAGCACCGGCACGAGGTCGCGGATCGAGGAGATCTTCGACGACACGAACAGCAGGTACGGGTCGTCGTACGCCGTCTCCATGCGCTCGGTGTCGGTGACCATGTACGGCGACAGGTAGCCCTTGTCGAAGCGCATGCCCTCGACGAGGTCCATCTCCATGCCGAAGGTCTGGCCCTCCTCGACGGTGATCACGCCGTCCTTGCCGACCTTGTCGATGGCGGCCGAGATCATGTCGCCGATCTCGTTGTCGGCCGACGAGATCGAGGCGACCTGGGCGATCTGCTCCTTCGAGTCGACCTCGATCGAGGCGGCCTTGATGGAGTCGACGGCGGCGGCGACGCCGGCTTCGATGCCACGCTTCAGGCCCATCGGGTTGGCGCCGGCGGCGAGGTTGCGCAGGCCTTCGTGGACCATGGTCCAGGCGAGCACCGTGGCGGTGGTGGTGCCGTCGCCGGCGACGTCGTCGGTCTTCTTCGCGACCTCCTTGACCAGCGCGGCGCCGATGCGCTCGTAGGGGTCGGACAGTTCGATGTCCTTGGCGATCGATACACCGTCGTTGGTGATCGTCGGCGCGCCCCACTTCTTGTCGAGCACGACGTTGCGGCCCTTGGGGCCGAGCGTGACGCGCACCGCGTCAGCGAGCTGGTTCATCCCGGATTCGAGCGCTCGGCGAGCCTCGGCATCGAATGCGATCATCTTGGCCATCTGTTGGAGTCCTCCGTTGGACGTTCGCGAGTGTTCCCGATCGGCCGCGACATCTGTCGCCGGCCGGTTAGCACTCTACGGCAGCGACTGCTAACGCCGCAACCGGGGTCAGGCCGGTCGGCCGTGGCGGCCGGCGCCGGCGGCGAAGCGCTTGGCACCCTCGGCGGTCTCGCCGCTGGCGATCGTCGCCAGTCCGACCTCGACCTCGGCCACGAGCGCGTCGGCGAGCTCATCGCCCCACTGGCCGTACGAGCTGGCGCGGTCGGAGCGCAGGCAGATCTGGGGCAGGGCAGAGATCTCGCTCGCCAAGGAGATCGCGGCCGCGCGGGCGTCGCCCGGTGCGACCACACGATTGACGAGCCCCATCCGTTCGGCTTCGGCCGCGTCGACCCCGCGCCCGGTGAGGATCAGGTCGAGCGCACGGGAGTGGCCGATCAGACGAGGCAGCCGGATCGTGCCGCCGTCGATGAGGGGCACACCCCAACGGCGGCAGAACACGCCGAACACGGCGTCGGACGCGGCCACGCGCAGGTCGGCCCAGCACGCCAGTTCGAGACCACCGGCCACGGCGAACCCTTCGACCGCGGCGATGACCGGTTTGCCCAACAGCAGTCGCGTCGGGCCCATCGGCCCGAGCGATCCGACGATCGACTCGGGTGGATCGGCCACCACGCGATTGCCGCGGCCGTCGGCGATGGCGCCGAGGTCGGCCCCGGCGCAGAACGTGCCGCCGGCGCCCGTGAGCACCGCGACCGAGACCGAATCGTCGCCATCGAAGTCGACGAACGCGTCGTAGAGCAACTGCGCGGTCGGCCCGTCGACCGCGTTCCGAACCGCGGGACGCTCGATCGTGACGACCCGGACGGCGCCGTGGTCCTCGACCGAGATCGTCATCTCAGCCCCCGGCGACCGCCGGGATGATCGACACCGTGATGCCGTCGCCGACCTTGGTGTCGAGCCCCTCGAGGTAGCGGACGTCGTCGTCGTCGACGAAGACGTTGACGAACTTGCGCAGGCTGCCGTCCTCGTCGAGCAACCGCTCGCCGAGCCCGGGGTGCGCCGCCTCGAGCGCGGCGATCACGTCGGACAGGGTGCCGGACTCCGCCGACACCTGCTTCTCGCCGCCCGTCAGGGGACGCATCGTGGTGGGGATTCGTACGGTCACAGACATGGACCACACGCTATCTGCCCAAATCCCTACCTGATGGGTCGGGATTTGCCGACCGGTAACGTCGACGCCGTGCGCATCCGCCACCGCATCGGTCATGTGGTCGCTGCTCCCGACAAGTACAAGGGCACGGCCACCGCGGCCGAGGTCGCGCATGCGATCGGCCAGGCGTGCTGGGAGCTCGGCATCGACTGCACCGAGGTGCCGATGGCCGACGGAGGCGACGGCATCCTCGACGCCCTCGGCGGACCGAACCGCACCTCGACCGTCACCGGGCCATTGGGCGACCCGGTTCGCGCGGCCTGGCGGCTGTCGAAGGGAACCGCCGTCATCGAGATGGCACGCGCCAGCGGCCTCGCCCTCGTCGGTGGCGCCGAACGCAACGACGCCCTCGACGCCACCAGTTCCGGCACCGGCGAGCTCATCGAGTACGCACTCGACGCAGGCGCGCGCCGGATCATCGTCGGGCTCGGTGGCTCGGCGACGACCGACGGCGGGTTCGGCGCTCTCCGCGCCATCACCGCACTCGCCCGGCTGAAGCAGGTCGAGCTGCTCGTGGCCTGCGACGTCACCACACCGTTCGTCGAAGCGGCGACGGTGTTCGGTCCGCAGAAGGGCGCGTCGAGTGCCGGGGTCAAGCTCCTCACCCGCCGCCTCGAACGGCTCGCGCAGATGTTCCAGGAGGAGTTCGACGTCGACGTCACCGCCATCGAGGGTGGTGGGGCGGCCGGTGGCCTCGGCGGAGCGCTCGCCGCGCTCGGCGGCCAGCTGCTCCCGGGATTCGAGCTCGTCGCCGACGAGCTCGATCTCTACGACCACATCGGGCGTGCCGACCTGGTGATCACGGGTGAGGGCCAGTTGGACGCGACCAGCTTCGCCGGCAAGGTCGTGGGTGGCGTGGCGGCGGTGGCCGGCGAAGCCGGGGTCCCGTGCGCGGCAATCGTGGGGTCGATCGACCCGACGTTCACGGTGCCGGCGATGCCGGTCGTCGATCCGATCGTGTCGATCGCCGATCGCGACGGTGAGGCGGTCGCGCTCGCCGAACCGAGGGCCTGCGTCGAGCGAGCGGCGGCCGACCTGCTCTCGTCGCTCCTCGCGGACCGGGGTGACCGACGCGCGTGAGGGTCAGCCTCGTCGCTGGCCTCTCGGTCTGATTCGGTGCGGAAACCGGCACGAACCTGACCGCGAACGGCCGCTCCGGTGGATGGTCAGGTGGGGGTCGACTCCGAAGTCGTGTCGCTGCCGGCCACTGCCGGGGCCGTACCGGTCTCGGTGGTTGTCTCGTCGGTGCCGGCCGCGAGCTCTTCCAACGTCTTGTCGGCCTGAGCGGTGCCGAGCATCACGACGACCCCCGAGCCATCGAGCGCTCCACCCGTGATCGGCACCGGGGTCGGAACCGGCTCCACCGTGAGCCCACCCATCGTGCGAGCGACCGAATCGGCCACCGCTTGTGCAGCCGCGACAGCGGGGTCGTAGTAGACGACCGATTGCTCGAGCTTCTCGCCGGTCGAGTTCGTCGCTTCGGCGGTCGTGAACCCCGCAGCGCCGAGGGCGGTCGTCATCCGGCCGGCCGACCCTGGCACGCCGCTGGCGTTGGCGACTACCACGGTGGCGCCCTCGAACGTGAGCGGCGGCTCGGTCGTTGTGGTGGTGCCTTCGGTGGTGCTGGCGGCAGGGTCGACCGTCGTGGTGCTCGAGTCGCCGGTCTCGGTGCCGCCGCCGTCGATCGACGAGCCGGCGCCATCGTTGTCGTCGGTGATGTTGCGCAGGATCAGGAAGCCGGCGACGACGGCGATCACGGCGAGCACGATGGAGAGCGTCGAGCCGACCGGCGAGCCACCGACGCCCTGGCGGGGCGATCGACGCGGTGGAGTACCGCCGGGACCCGAGGTGGTCGGTTCTTCGTTCGTCATGCGTTCGCTCCCTCTCCCGCGACCGACGCCGTTCCATCGAGTCGAGCCTTGCGTGCGCGGAGACGGAGCCGCTTCAACCGTCGGACCACGAGCGGGTCGTGTTCCATGGCGGCCGGGTCCTCGAGCACGGTGGTCAGCTCCGCATGATATTCCTCCGGCGAGCACTGAAAACGCGCGCGGATGACCTGGTCACGCGGTTCGTCGTTGTTCCACCAGGCGCGCTCGAAATCGAGCATGGCGGCGGATCGTTCGCTGAGCATCACCGACAGGTTGCCCGGTGGAACGGACGCATTACAAGCACCCCGTCACATTCACACAGACCTGTAGGGTCGCGCGCCGTGTCCGACGCCGTTTCCGATCGCGTGTTTCCCCGACCGTTCATCATCGGCGTCGCCGGCGGCAGCAGCTCGGGGAAGACCACGATCTCCGAACGTCTCGTCGGGCTGACCGGGCCCGAACACGTCTCGCTGATCGAGCTCGACTCGTACTACCTCGACCGCAGCGACGAGCCGCCGGAGGAGCGGCGGGTCCTCAACTACGACCACCCCGACGCGTTCGACTGGCCGCTCCTGAACGACCACCTCGCGGCGCTCGCCAACGGTGCGTCGGTACCCGTGCCGATCTACGACTACGCGCTCGACAATCGCAGCGGCAACGTCCGCATCGTCGAGCCGGCGCGCATCATCGTGGTCGACGGGATCCTCGTCCTGTGGGACCGCGCCCTGCGTGAGCGCTTCGACCTCAAGATCTTCGTCGACACCGCAGCCGACGTCCGCTTCATCCGCCGGCTGCGGCGCGACATGGCCGAGCGGGGCCGGAGCGCCGACAGCGTGATCGACCAGTACCTCACCACGGTCAAGCCCGCGCACGAACGCTTCGTCGAGCCGAGCAAGCGCTACGCCGACGTGATCATCCCCGAAGGCGGCCTCAATCGTCCGGCGATCGAGGTGCTGCTGGCCCGGGTGCGCGAACTCACGCTGGGATAGTTGCTCGGCCCGGCTTCTGAACTCCGCTTGCGTCGGAGCAATAGGTGTGCCTAACATCACGTGGATGGCGAGTGCAGCAGATCGGAACCTGCGCCGCCGTGCCCGGGGTCGTGCGGAACGAGTTGGCCATGCACGCTTCGAAACGATCCCGGGCACCAACTTCACAAGGAACCCACGATGACCAACCTCGAACGACTCCGCCTGGCAACCGCCCTGGTGCACACCGTGCCCGGCGCGTCGATGCTGCTCACGTGCCATTCCTGCCAAGAGGTCCGCGTCGGAGCGCACCTCGACGCCGACCTCGACGCCTGCGCGATGCGCAAGGTGGTCATCGCCAGTGGCCGGCCCGAGGTGCGCGACTACTCCGAACTGGTGGCCGACATCACGGTGGGAGGCACGCTGCAGCACATCGGTGGGGGCGTGCATCGACGGGTCGTCGACGGTGTCGAGCAACGCTGGATCGCCACCTTGCTGCCGCCCGAGACCGTCGCCGAGCTGCTCGACCTGTGCGGCACGGGGAGCGTGCCGGACGACGCGATGCACGCGTGCTTGAAGCCCGACTGCGACCTCGCCGTCACCTGTGTGGTCATCACCGCCAACAACCCGCAGTACGAGCACGCCATCGACGAGATCGCAGCCAGCGCTACTTCGTCGATCCTCGTCGAGGAGCTCATGCGGTCGACCCGGCAGGGCAGCATGTCGATGACCGACGAGTCGGGCGACCGATGACCGCCGTGCGGATGAGCGTCGTCTGGGTACGGTGACTCGCCGTGGACACCATCATCGACGTCGAGCATGTCAACCCGGTCCTGAACCAGATCCTGCGCGCCGAGCTGGCGGGCGTGGTTCGCTACACGCACTATTCGCTCGTCATCACCGGCCCGAACCGGCTGCCGCTCGTCGACTTCATGAAGCTGCAGGCGGCCGAGTCGCTCGTCCACGCCCAGCAGGTCGGCGAGATCCTCACCGGCCTGGGCGGCCATCCCGATCAGGGCATCGCACCGATCGAAGAGTCCCACGACCACTCGATCGAGACGATCCTGCGCGAGTCGATCGCCCACGAACGCCGCGCCCTCGCGCTCTACCGTGAGCTGCTCGAGCTCACCGCCGGCGAGTCCATCTACCTCGAGGAGTTCTGTCGTGGCCAGATCGGCACCGAAGAGCTCCACGTGATCGAGATGAACAAGCTGCTGCGCGACTACACGATCGACTGAGACCGCCGCCGTGTCCACGTCTGAGCGCACCGCAGTCGCACTGTGCACGGGCAAGGACTGTCGAGGCAGCGCCGGGTTCGAGGCGTTGCATGCGGCCCTGAGCGGGGTCTCCTGCGTCGGGACCCGGTGCCTCGACCTGTGCAAGGGCCCCGTCGTGGTGATCGACCCGCGGTCGAACGACGCACTCGTGCTGGCCAAGGTGCGCTCGCCGAAGCAACGCCGCGAACTGCGGCGGATGATCGCCAGCGGCGGTTCGCCGCGGGACCGGCTCGCACGCCGCGTGGTGACCGGTTCCAGACGGCGCACGGCGCTGCGCCGGCTGACGATCTCGTTGCGCCGTCACGGCTGAACAGCTCGTGACGGTGTTCGGGGGTCCACCGCCGGTGGCCATCGATCTGGGATGATCTGGGCGATGACCAGCTCGATGCACGTCTACGGCGCCTTCGCGCCGCCGTCCGTCGTGGTCGATCGCGCGCTGCCGCCACCGTCGATCGTTCCGGTCGCGCCGCCCGCTCCCGTCAACGACTGGGGCCTCCCGCTCGTCTCCACCCGCGTCGAACTGCCGGCGCCCCTCGTGTGGCCCGCTCCCGATCCCGAGTTGCTGATGTCGATCACGATCGCACCGCTGCGCCTCGCACCGGTCAGCTGGTCACCGCCGGCGATCCGGCGTTCGACATGGGCGGCTCCGGTGCCCAAGCTCGATTCCTACGATGCGGTCACCGCGGCGGCGAACACGTCGGTCACGGCAGCCGAGCCCGAGCCGGCGGCGAGCGTAGGGCGCGCCCGTTCGGCCCGGTCGATGGCGTACGCCATCGCCGCGGTCGCCGCGGCCGGTGCTGGACTCGCAGTCGTCATCCTCAGCCGCTGACGGCCCGCAACGCGGTCAAGGCCGCTGCAGCCGCGAGCAACGCGACGAACCCGATGGGCGCTGCGGCCCGGACGTAGATCCGTGCGTTCAGCTCGATCCCCTGCGAGCGGACGATCCGCCACCAGAGCAGGTTCGCCAAGGCCCCGATCGGCAAGATGACGGCGCCGGTGTTGACTCCGAGCAGCCATGCCCAGGAGCCCCACGTCATCGTGTCGAGATGCTCGATGCCGATGAGGATTGCGGGGAGGTTGTTGATCAGGTTGGCGGCACCGGCCGCGAGCACCACGACACCGGCCACCGCAGCCGGGGAATCGGCGGCGCCGATGCGATCACTCAGCGACTCCGGAGCGAGCAACGCCGCGGCGAGCCCGATGAGCGCCACCCCGACCGCGGTCAGCAACGGCACGGTTCGCCACGGCACGGTCCGCGTGATCACGATGAGGACGACGTCGGCGACCAGGGCGACCATCCACGGGTCGACACCAACAGTTCCACCGGCGACGAAGCCGACGAGCAGCCCGGCGACCACGAGCGTGCCGATCGCCAAGGCTCGACGGTCGATCGGGTCGATCGAGCCTGCCGCGAGACGGCGTGGCGCGCTCCGCCGGAACATCGCCCAGCCGGTCATGCACGCGACGAGTCCTGGGATCGCCAGGTGGCGGACCACGTCGCCGACGGAGACGTGGAGGCGCTCGGTGACGATGAGCGTCGTGAGGTTCGACACGGGCAGGAACGACGACCCGAGGCTGGCGCACAGCAGCGGGATCAAGGCGATGCGGAACGCGTCGGCGCCGCCGCGGCGGGCGAGACGGACGTACAGCGGCGTGAGCAACACGATCGTCGTGTCGAGGTTGAGCACCGCTGTCGTCGCGCACGCCAGCACCCAGAGCGCGCCGACGCTGATCTCGCCGGCACGGGCGCGCATCGCGGCGGCGACGGCATCGAAGTAGCCGACCTCGTCGAGCAGTGCGGCGAGCGGCACGGCGACGCAGAGGAACAGCAGCGCGGGCACCATCTCGCCGACCTGACCGAGCGCATCCTCCACCGCGCTCACCCCGCCCAGCTCATCCCCCGCAGCGTACGAGCACGCGTCCAATCCACGTTTGCGTCGGGATTCGGCACCGGCAGGTGTACCCAGATCCCGACGCAAACGTGGATCGGAGGCGTTCACTGGGGCGGATGGCGCGACTGTTCATCGCCGTGTGGCCGGCCGAGGAAGCGATCGAGGAGCTGACCGCGCTGCGCCGCAAGGATCAGCGTGGAGTCCGCTTCGTGCGTCCGGAGAACTGGCACGTGACGTTGCGGTTCCTCGGCGAGTGCCACGAGCGCGACGTGATCGACGCCGTCGACGGGATCGACCTCGCCGCGCTCGCTCCGGTTCGCGCCCGGCTCGGCCCGGGTGTCGACGTGCT
>CAZYWK010000071.1:0-21353 GCA_964651825.1 uncultured Ilumatobacteraceae bacterium
GGCGGTGGCGGGACCGCGCCGGGCGGCGGTGGCGGCGGTGGTGCTGGCGCCGCGCGAGGTGGTGGTGGCGGCGGAGGATCGGGAATGAGGGGGTCGATGCCCATCAGAGCGGGACGTTGCCGTGCTTGCGGCGTGGCAGCTCTTCCCGCTTCGTCGACAGCATCCGCAGCCCGGCGATCAGCTTGCGGCGCGTCTCGGCCGGATCGATCACGTCGTCGACGTAGCCCCGTTCGGCGGCCGCGTACGGGTTGGCGTACTTGTCGGTGTACTCGAGCACGAGCTCGGCCCGGCGGGCGATCGGGTCGGCCGCTTGCTGGAGCTCGCGGCGGTAGACGATCTCGACCGCGCCCTGCGGGCCCATCACGGCGAGCTCGGCGGTCGGCCACGCGAACGCGAGGTCGGCGCCGATCGACTTCGAGTTCATCACGACATAGGCGCCGCCGTAGGCCTTGCGGGTGATCACCTGGATGCGCGGCACGGTCGACTCGCAGTACGCGTACAGCAGCTTGGCGCCGTGGCGGATGATGCCGCCGTACTCCTGGTCGACACCGGGCAGGAAGCCGGGCACGTCGACGAAGGTGATCAACGGGATGTTGAACGAGTCGCAGGTCCGGACGAACCGCGCCGCCTTCTCCGAGGACTCGATGTCGAGCACGCCGGCGAGCATCTTCGGCTGGTTGCCGACGATGCCGACGGGCCGGCCGTCGAGCCGCGAGAAGCCACACACGATCGACTTCGCCCAGTGCGGGAAGTACTCGAAGAACTCGCCGTCGTCGACGACGTGGCGGATCACCTCGGTCATGTCGTAGGGCATGTTCGGGCTGGGCGGCATGATGTCGCGCAGCTCGGGGCACAGGCGATCCGGGTCGTCGCCGAGGTCTTCGATCGGCGGCTCTTCCAGGTTGTTCTGGGGGAGGAACGACAGCAGGAACCGGACGTCGTCGAGGCACGACTTCTCGTCGGCCGACACGAACGTGGCGACGCCCGACTTCGACGCGTGGCTCATCGCGCCGCCGAGCTCTTCGAGGGTGACGTCCTCGCCGGTGACCGTCTTCACCACATCGGGGCCGGTGATGAACATGTGGCTCGACTCGCGGACCATGAAGATGAAGTCGGTCATCGCCGGCGAGTAGACGGCGCCGCCGGCGCAGGGCCCGAGGATCACCGAGATCTGGGGGATGACGCCCGACGACAGCACGTTGCGGTGGAAGATGCCGCCGTAGCTGGCGAGGCTGACCACGCCCTCCTGGATGCGGGCGCCGGCGCCGTCGTTGAGGCCGACCAACGGCGCCCCGACCTTCAGTGCGAGGTCCATCAGCTTGTGGATCTTCTCGGCGAACACCTCGCCGAGCGCCCCGCCGAACACGGTGAAGTCCTGCGAGAACACGAACACCTTGCGCCCTTCGACGGTGCCCCAGCCGGTGATCACACCGTCGGTGTAGGGGCGTTCCTCCAGGCCGGCGGCATGGGCGCGGTGGCGCGCGAGCAGGTCGAGCTCGTGGAACGAACCGTCGTCGAGGAAGTACTCGAGCCGCTCGCGGGCGAGCATCTTGCCCTTCTCGTGCTGGCGATCGACCGAGCGCTGTGAACCGGCGTGGTAGGCCTGCTCCTGCCGCTGCTTGAGGTCGTCGAGTTTGTCCTGCATCGGCGTCGTCACGTTCCGCGACGCTACTTGCTCGCCGCTGACCCTCACAGATCTACCTGCAACGCTGGGGTCAGGCACCAAACGTTGCAGGTGGCGGCCTCATCACCCGTCCGATCACCCAGGCGCACCCGGTGGTGGTGCTCATCCATCGAGGCAGATCGACGAGACTGGTGAGGTGGCCGACCAGTCCGACCCCGCCGATGCCGTCGACCCGCCCGCGGACGCGCCGTTCGGGCTGCCGCTCCAGCCGCCGATCGAGCCGATGCTGGCCAAGCTCGCCCGTTCGATCCCCGAGGGCGACGGCTGGCTGTACGAGCCGAAGTGGGACGGCTTCCGCTGCGTCGTCTTCCGCGAGGGTGACCGCATCGAGCTGTTCAGCCGCAAGCTCCGCCCGCTCACCCGGTACTTCCCCGAGCTGCTCGATCCGCTCCGGGAGGCGCTTCCCACCCGGTGCATCGTCGACGGAGAGATCGTCGTCGCCGACGCGAACGGCCACGGCCTCGACTTCGACGCCCTCTTGCAGCGCATCCACCCGGCCAAGTCGCGCATCGACCGCCTCGCTGCCGAGACCCCCGCCGCGTTCGTCGCCTTCGACGTGCTCTCCGACGGTGACCGGGCGCTGCTCGACGAGCCGATGTCAGCCCGCCGAGCGCTGCTCGAATCGCTCGTGGTGCCGAATGCCACGGTGCACCTCACGCCCGCCAGTACCTCGCGGGAGATGGCCGACGAGTGGTTCGGCCGTTTCGAGGGCGCCGGCCTCGACGGCGTGATCGCCAAGCCGCTCGCCGGCATCTACGAGCCGGGCAAGCGCACACTTGTGAAGGTCAAGCACGAGCGCACGGCCGAGTGCGCGGTCGCCGGGTATCGCATCCACAAGGACGGCAATGGGGTCGGGTCGCTGCTGCTCGGCCTGTTCGACGAGCACGGCGACATGCACTCGGTCGGCGTGGCGGCCGCGTTCAGCGTCGCCCGCCGCGCCGAGCTCCTGGCCGAACTCGAACCGCGCACGCACGACGCCCTGGAGGGCCACCCCTGGCGGGAGTGGGCGGAATGGGACGGCGGCGGCGCGTCCAGGGCCGCCACGGCGGGCAGCCGGTGGAACGCGGGCAAGGACCTGTCGTTCGTGCCGATCCGCATGGGCCTGGTGGCCGAGGTGACGTTCGGTCAGCTCGAGAACCGGCGGTTCCGCCACGGCGTGAAGTTCCTCCGCTGGCGCCCCGACCGCACCCCCGAGAGCTGCCGATACGACCAGCTCGACGTCGCCGACCCCGTCGACGTGCAGGACTTGTTCGGCCTCACGTGATGCCCACGTGATGCGGACGTGATGCCGACGTGATGCCCACGTGATGCCCACGTGTCCGTCGCACCTGCAACGCTGGGGTCAGGCACCGAGCGTTGCAGGTCAGCCGGTGGTCGTGGGCTGGGGGACGGTGGTGACGACGACGGGGGGGATGGTGATGACGGTGGTGGGCGCCGAGCCGTCGGCGTTGCGGATCACGAACGTCTGCGGGTCGGTGTTCACCACGAGCGAGCCGACCACGGCGTTGACCTGCACGAGCCAGGTGCCCGGCACGGTGAGCGGGATGCCGTCGGCCGCCGGCCGCACCGCCACACCGGCGCCCGTGAGCGGCACCGGCTGCTCGATCGTGCCGATCTGATCGTTGGGCGGAGCGGTGAACACGACCACGAGACCCGAGAGCCCGGACTCGGGTGCGTCGACGTCGACCTCGAGCCCGGCGAGCCCCGGCGTGTCCTGGGTGAGCTTGACGGTCACGTCGAGGTCGGCCTCGGCGACGACGAAGCGCTGCTCGATCACGTAGGAGATCGACGACGTGGCATCGGCGTTCGGCGGGGTGAGCGCGAGCATCCAGGCGCTCAATGCGACCGCGAGGATGCCGATGACCGCCTCGATCCCGAACGCCCGCCGCAACCGGTCGGCCATCGGCACCGTCATCTCGTCGGCCCGGGCGAGCCGATCGTTGACCAGCTGGCGGGCCTTGATGGCGATGAACAGCATGATCGCGACAGCGACGGTCTTGAGCAGCAGCACGCGACCGTGGCTCGAACCGAACAGGTCGCCGCCATCGAGCCGCACGGTCTGGATCAGGCCGGTGACGACCGTGACGATGATCGCCAGGTTGGAGATGCGGCAGAAGCCGCGCACGGCGTGCACGAGGTCTTCCTCGCCCGGGCCCGCGAGCACCACCCGCGCCAGCAGGACGACGCCACCGATCCAGATCGCCATCGCCAGCGCGTGGAGGATCCCGGTGGCGATCCCGATCAGCGCGAGGTCGCCACCGGTGCGGCTGAACCCGATGGTGACCACGGCGAGCGCCGGGATGCCGAGGCCGGCCATCTGCGTGGTCGGATCGATCACACGGTCGGGACGGAACGCGACCCATCCGGATCCGAGCACGAGGATCAGGCGGGCGATGGCCGCGATGCCGGGCGCACCGGCATCGAACAGATCCATCCAGTTCGTCGGGTTGAAGCCGCTTCCGAACGAGGTGTTCGTCGCCGCGGCGGTCGCGGCGGCGACGTAGAGCACGGTCCCGACGACGGCGACGATCCAGATGGTGCGGATGAAGCGCACCGCGACGAGATATTCGACTCCCTCGGGCCAGGCGGCAGCGATGGTGACGAGCGAACCGAACAACACGGCCACGCCGAGCACGGAGATGAGCCGGCCGAGCCACAGCGGCCCCTGGCCGGTCTCGGCCTCGGTCGGATCGACGACCTCGGTGGCGCCGGAGGCTCCGGTCGCGTTCGGGTCGACGGGCTGCGTCGTCGCCAACGTCGTGGTCGGGGTGCTTCCCGCGGCGGCTTCCGGCGTGGTGGTCGCGACCGGGTCGCTCGACACGTTGAAGGTGATGTTGCCCGTGCCGTTCGGTTCGCTGTCGGCGTCGCTCACGAGCCATCGGGCGACGCAGGTGCCCTTGGGCAGCGGGTTCGGGACCGGCACGGTGAGCGACATCTTGTCGTCGCCGACCTCGGCCCGCCCGAGCGTGACCACCTCGGTGTTGCACTCGATCGTCACGGTGTTGGTGTCGCCGAGCTCCTCGGAGAACACGATCGAGATCTGCGTGGGCGAGGCGGCGATCGTCGAGCCGTCGGCTGGGTCCGAGCTCACGACCGTGGCATCGGCGTGTGCTGCGCCGGAACCGAACAGCGACCCGAACAGCACGATGCCGAGCGCGGCCGCGGCGAGCATGCTCGGCCGGCGGTCACGGCGGCGGACGGGGCGCGGAGTGGGGTCGTTCACGGTCGGCCAGAGGCTAGTGGGCAGGGGTTCGATCGTACGGGAGCCCCGTCGCCGAGGTGTCGCGCCGGCGGCGGGTCAGCCGGCGGTCCGGGCGCACCGTGGAGCGCCCATCTCGACGACGAGATCGCTCCGGCCGAGGTTCAACTGGGCGATCGTGGTCGTGAGCTCGGTGATCGTGGCGGTGCCGGTCGCCCCGGTCGCCGCGGCGAGGTCGTTCCAGGCGGATGCCTGCTCTTCGTCGTTGCGGATGAGCGCGCGGTGGTCGGCATCGAGCTCGTCGGGTGGCTCGATGTCGCGGAGCCGCTCGGCCTCGTCAGCCCACGCTTGGCCGGCCTGAGTGGCGAAGGCGG
Source organism: uncultured Ilumatobacteraceae bacterium (assembly GCA_964651825.1). Classification (GTDB taxonomy): domain Bacteria; phylum Actinomycetota; class Acidimicrobiia; order Acidimicrobiales; family Ilumatobacteraceae; genus Sva-07. Next base: position 5,258 of record CAZYWK010000071.1, read on the forward strand.
CGGCGCCGATCTCATCGGGCGAGGCGATGGCATCGATCGTCGCCGCCGTGACAGCACATGCCGCCTCGAGCTCGGTCACGAAGTCCTCGACGGTCGGCGCGGGACTCCCGTCGGACGAACAGGCGCCGAGCAGTGCGACGGCGAGGATCGTGGCGGCCAGTCGCATGGCGCAACTGTACGGACGTGCGACCCGCCATCGCCGTCGCATCCCATCGCTATCGTGGCCGCGATGGCCAACCAGTCGCTGTACCGCCGCTATCGGCCCCGCCGATTCAGCGAGGTGAAGGGTCAGGACCACGTCGTGCGTGCCCTGCGCACCGCGGTCGCGGAAGGCCGCGAGGGTCAGGCCTACCTGTTCTCCGGGCCCCGCGGCACCGGCAAGACCACCTCGGCCCGGATCCTCGCCAAGGTGCTCAACTGCGAGAACCCGGTCGACGGTGAACCGTGTTGCGCCTGCGAATCGTGCCTGGCGGTCGAGCGGGGCACGAGCTACGACGTCCACGAGCTCGACGCGGCGAGCAACAACGGCGTCGAGGCGATGCGTGATCTGATCGAGAAGGCGTCGCTCGGCACGCCGGGCCGCCACAAGGTGTACATCCTCGACGAGGTCCACATGCTCTCCAAGGCGGCCGAGGCCGCGCTGTTGAAGACGTTGGAGGAGCCGCCACCGCATGTCGTGTTCGTCCTGGCCACGACCGATCCGCAGAAGATGTCCGACACGATCCGGAGCCGCACGCAGCACCTGCAGTTCCACCTCCTGGCGCCGGACACGCTGAACGAGCACGTGCGATGGGTCGCCGACGACGCCGGGCTGGAGGTGAGCGATGCGGCCATCGAGCAGGTGCTCCGCCAGGGGGCGGGCTCGGCCCGCGACGCGCTGTCGGCGCTCGAGTTGCTCGCCAGCATCGGCGACGAGGGCATCGACTCGGTGGTGCTCGACGAGTTCGTCGAGGCCATGATCGACCGCGATCCCGGCCGGGCGCTCACCATGGTCGCTCATGCCATCGCCGTCGGCCGCGATGCGCGCACCCTGACCGGCGAGCTGATCGGCTTCCTGCGCAACGGTTTCCTGTGCCTGATGGCCCCGGAGCTGGCTCAGGTGTCCGGCACCAACCTCGACGCGCTCACCGACCTCGCGAGCCGGCTCGGCGCACCCGGGCTGGTCCGTGGCATCGAAACCCTCGGCGCGGCGTTGAGCGAGATGCGCCATGCCCCCGACCCACGGGTGCTCCTCGACGTCGCGGTGGTCCAGCTCACCGCTGATTCGGTCGCCCCCGACCTGGGCGCGCTGCTCACCCGCCTCCACCGGGTCGAGGAACAGCTCGCCTCGGGCACCGTGCCCGCCTCGGCTCCGGCGCCTGCCTCCCCGGCGACCGCTGCTGGCGCCCCGCACGTCGACGCGTCCACCGGTCGCGCCGCGCTCGGTGGTCGCGCCCGCCCGGCATCCGCGGAACCAGTGGTCGCCGAGCAGCTGCCCGCCGAGCGGCCGCCGTCCGCCGAGCAGCCGGTCACCGCACCGGCGCCCACCGCACCAGCGGTCGCCGAGCCGCCCGCGCAGGAGGTGGCAGCGCCCGAGGTGGCCGATCCGCCGCCCGCGAACGCCGCGTCGAGTGGGCTCACCGCCGAGCTCTGGGAGCAGTCGGTCCGCCCGGCCCTGCGAGGTATGGCGAAGGCGATCTACGCGCCGGCGTCGTTCGTCGGCTCGGACAGCTCGAGCGTCACGTTCTCGCTGCCCAACCCGGCCCACCGCGACAAGTGTGAACAGCACCGGGCCACGGTGGAGGCCGCGATCCAGGCTGCCATCGGCGCACCGGTGTCGGTGACGCTGCTGGTGGAGGGCCTGGTCGAGGGCTCCGCCGGCTCGCCGGCACCGCTGAACGAACCGGCCCCGGCCCCGGCGTCACGGTCGGCGCCGCCGGTCGCACCGGCCGCTCCGATCGACGACGCGCCGGTCGACGACGCCGCGGTCGAAGCGAAGCCACCGCCCGTCGGGGCTGTCGTGTCGATGCCGGAGCCTCCCGCCCCGATCGACGATCCGATCGACGACGAGGACGTCGACCTCGACGATCTCGTCGATGCCCCGCCCGAGTCGGTCAAGTCGCCGATCGAACGGCTCGCCGATGCCTTTCCCGGCTCCGAGCTGATCGACGAGCGGCCCTGACGTGGCGAGTACGTACACCGCGCCGGTCCAGACGCTGATCGACGAGCTCGGTCGGTTGCCAGGGATCGGGCCGAAGTCCGCCCAGCGCATCGCCTTCCACCTCCTCAAGGTGCCGACCGACGACGTCGCCCGGCTGGCGCACGCGCTCACCGACGCCAAGGCGCGGGTGCGCTTCTGCGAGCGATGCTTCAACGTCGCCGAGGCCGAGCTCTGCCCGATCTGCAGCGACGACGGGCGCGATCGGACCGTGGTCTGCGTGGTCGAGGAGTCGCGCGACATCGTCGCCCTCGAGCGCACGGGCGAGTTCCGCGGCCGCTACCACGTGTTGCTCGGAGCGATGAGCCCGCTCGAAGGGATCGGGCCCGAGCAGCTGAAGATCCGTGAGCTCCTGACGCGCATCGAGCCAGAGGGGATCACCGAGATCATCCTCTGCACGAACCCGAACACCGAGGGCGAGGTGACCGCGATGTACCTCGCCCGGCTGTTGAAGCCGCTCGGGCTCACCGTCACCCGCATCGCCAGCGGCCTCCCCGTTGGTGGCGACCTCGAATACGCCGACGAGTTGACGCTCGGCCGTGCCCTCGAAGGCCGCCGCCCCGTCGACTGAGCCGGGCGACGGACCCCCGGACAACGGTGGGCACCGGGAAATCAACGGAAAAATTAACTGAGGCGCCACCTTCACGAATCGGTAGCGGGCGGACGGGCCGATTCGTGTCAGTGGCGCCTCAGAGGATGTTGTCCCCCGCCGGAGCGAAGTTCAAACGTTCTGTGACCACAGGTTCTGTGGGATGTTGTGTTGCGGTTACATTACGAGAAACACTGTGGTTTGTCAAGTATTCGCAACATTACCGTCCAGATTGCTGACGGACCGTGCTGCTTCGGCTACCTACGGTAGTGCCACCGCGGTGTGTGCGCAACCTCCCACGAGGAGCGTCAGAGCGAGCGGAGGATGGCGGCGTCACCCTGGCCACCGCCGCCGCACAGCGCGACCGCTCCGAGGCCACCGCCGCGACGGCGGAGCTCGTGGAGCATCGTCAGCGCGAGGCGGTTGCCGCTCATGCCGATCGGATGCCCGAGTGCGATCGCGCCGCCGTTCACGTTGAGGACGTCCTCACCGATGCCGAGCTCGCGGGCCGAGGCGATGCCGACCGCGGCGAAGGCTTCGTTGAGCTCGAACAGATCGATGTCGGACACCGACAGGCCGGCCTTGTCGGCGGCCTTCATGATCGCCCGGCTCGGCTGGTGCAGCAGCGAGGCGTTGTCGGGCCCGGCCACCATCCCGTACGACACGAGCTCACCGAGTGGCTGCACGCCGCGGCGCTCGGCCTCCGCCCGCGACATCACGACAACGGCGCTGCCGCCGTCGGACAGCTGCGACGCGTTGCCGGCGGTGATCGTTCCGTCGGGGTCGAACGCCGGCTTCAGGCCACCCAGACTCTCGGGGGTCGTGCCCGGGCGCACGCCCTCGTCGTGTTCGACGAGGATCGGGTCGCCCTTGCGCTGCGGGACCGTCACGGGAACGATCTCATCGGTCAGGCGGCCTTCCTTGATCGCCGCCGCAGCGCGTTCGTGCGAAAGGGCCGACGCCGCGTCCTGTTCCTCGCGGGTGATCGAGCCGCCCGTGTACCGGTCGGTGCCGAGACCCATCAGGCAGGCGTCGAAGGCACACCACAGCCCATCTTTGATGATCGCGTCGGCCAACTCGGTGTTGCCGTAGCGGAAACCGCTGCGGGCGCCCTCGGCGAGGTACGGGGCGTTGGTCATCGACTCCATGCCACCGGCCACGACGATGTCGGCGTCGCCCGCGGCGATCATCTGATGTGCGAGGTAGATCGTGTTGAGCCCCGACAGGCAGACCTTGTTGACGTTCACCGACGGGACGCTCATCGGGATGCCGGCCTTCACCGCAGCCTGCCGGCTCGGCACCTGGCCCTGGCCGGCCATCAGGACCTGACCCATGATCACGTGGTCGACCTCGTCGGGAGCGACCCCGGCCCGTTCGAGCGCGGCAGCGATCGCGAAGCCGCCCAGGTCGGCGGCCGAGAACGACGCCAGCGCGCCGCTCAACTTGCCGATCGGGGTGCGCGCACCCGCGACGATGACGGAGCCGTTTGCGGTGTCGTTCGTGGTCATGACGAAACGCTAGCCCTGGCGGCCTTCGGACCGCTAACGCTCCTGGCGAGGCAAGCGCCGGCGACGAGCCAGACGGTCGGCCGACCTCGATCGCCGCGTCGAGACACCGCGTGAGGCCGGGCAGACCATTCTTTGGGCGGCCGGGTTACCGATCGGTAGCGTTCGCTCATGGACACCATCTTCGAGGCCATCCAGTCCGGTGCCACCGGTGCCGACCTCGCCAACGTCGCGCTGCCCGATCGCTACCGGGCCGCCTACGTCCACCGTGACGACGTCGGGATGTTCGAAGGTGTGGAGTCGGCCGACAAGGATCCCCGCAAGTCGCTCCGCGTCGGTGAGGTGGCCACTCCGGAGCTGGCGCCCGACGAGGTGTACCTCGCGGTGATGGCGTCGAGCATCAACTTCAACACGGTGTGGACCTCGATCTTCGAACCGCTCCCGACGTTCGGCTTCCTCGACCGGCTGGGGCGCGAGAGCGACTGGGCGGCGCGGCACGCATTGCCGTACCACGTGGTGGGCTCCGACGCGTCGGGTGTCGTGCTCCGTGTCGGTTCGGCCGTGCGCAACTGGAAGCCGGGCGACCGGGTGACGGTGCACTGCAACTACGTCGACGATCAGGATCCGTCGGCCCACGACGACTCGATGCTCGCCGCCAACCAGCGCATCTGGGGGTTCGAGACGAACTTCGGTGGGCTGGCCGACCTGAGCGTGGTGAAGGCGAACCAGCTGATGCCGAAGCCGACCCATCTCACGTGGGAGGAAGCGGCCGTCAACGCGCTGTGCAACTCCACGTCGTATCGCATGCTCGTCGGCGAGCACGGAGCGCGGATGAAGCAGGGCGACAGCGTGCTCATCTGGGGCGCCACGGGCGGCATCGGCGGGTACGCCGTGCAGTACGTGCTCAACGGCGGCGGCACGCCGATCGGGGTCGTGTCCTCGCCGGAACGCGCCGAGATCCTCCGGGCGATGGGCTGCGAGGCGGTGATCGATCGCCGGGCCGAGAACTACCGGTTCTGGTCCGACGAGCACACCCAGGACGAGTCGGAGTGGCGTCGCCTCGGCAAGAAGATCCGCGAGCTGAACGGAGGCGACGACGTCGACATCGTGTTCGAGCACCCGGGCCGCTCGACCATGGGCGCCTCGATCTTCGCCGCCAAGCGGGGCGGCACCGTCGTCACCTGTGCGGCGACATCGGGGTACATGGTCGAGTTCGACAACCGGCACTTCTGGATGAAGCTCAAGCGGCTGATCGCGTCACACTTCGCCAACTACGCCGAGGCCTACGCCGCCAACCGGCTGATCGACCAGGGCCGCATCCATCCGATGCTCCAGGCGACGTACCCGCTCGACCAGGTGGGCGACGCCGCGCTCGCCGTGCACCGCAACGAGGCCGAGGGCAAGCTCGCCGTGCTGTGCCTCGCGCCGACCGAGGGCCTCGGCATCGACGACCCCGACAAGCGTGAGCGCGTCGGCGAAGCCAACCTCTCCCGCTTCCGCACCCCCTGACCGACCCGAAAGATGGAGCAAACGTCGCGGTCAGCGCGAGATCCGCGCCAGATTTCGGCGGTGGGCCGGGTGCCGGCGGCGGTGTTGTGGGACATGGACGGGACGCTCGTCGACACCGAGCCGTACTGGATCGCCTGTGAGCACGCGCTCGTCGAGGAGTTCGGAGGGACCTGGACCGACGCGGACGCCCACTCGATCGTCGGGTTCGACCTGATCGACGGGGCGACGGAGCTCCGCGACCGCGGCGGGGTGCGCCTCGAGCCCGAAGCGATCGTCGAGCGGTTGCTCGACGGCGTGATCGAACGTGCTGCCGAGGCCTTGCCGTGGCGGCCCGGAGCGCAGGAACTGCTCATCGCCTGTGCCGACGCCGGCATCCCGTGCGCGCTGGTGACGATGTCGTGGCGCCGGCTGGCCGACGCCGTGCTCGCCGCCGCGCCCCACGGCTCGTTCGTCGCCTCGGTGACGGGCGACGAGGTGACCAACGGCAAGCCCGACCCCGAGCCGTATCTCGCGGCGGCGGCAGCCCTCGGCGCCGACCCGGCATGGTGTGTGGCGATCGAGGATTCGCCCACCGGGGTTGCCTCCGCCTTGGCCGCGGGGTGTGCCACCCTGGGAGTCCCCCATGTCGTCCCCATCGCTCCCGCCCCCGGGCTCACCATCGTCGGTTCCCTCACCACCGTCACCGTCGCCGACCTCGCCCGCCTCGTCGAGCGCTAGCGCGCCGGCCGGGGAGTCGGGGCCCGACACGCCCGTCCTCGGAACGGACCGCCCGCGTCGCGGGCAGCTGCTCGGGCTGATGGTGCTCGCGGCGGTGCTGGCGCTCGTGATCAGTGGTGGGTTCTGGGCGATCAACCGGGAGCCGCCCCCGCCGCCGCCGAAGCCCGACATCCCACTCGACGCCTGGGTGCCGTACTGGGCGCTCGACTCGGCGCTGCCCGAGGCCGAGCAGCGACTCGGTTCGATGCGTGACGTGTCGCCGTTCTGGTTCAACGCGACTGCTGCCGACCAGATCGTGATCGACCCGCACGCCAACACCGAGCTGACCTCACAGTTCATGGACCGCGCCCGGGACTCGACCGCGAACCTGGTGCCGTCGATCGTCGACGCCATGGCCGCCGGTGGAATGGCCGCGGTGCTCGCCGATCCCACATCGCGGGCGGCCCACGTCGACGCCGTCGCCCGCTTCGCCGCCGATGGCGACTACGCCGGCGTCGACATCGACTACGAACAGTTCGCGTTCGCCGACGGTCGCGAGACCTGGGCCGCCACCCGGCCGAACTGGGTCGCGTTCATCACCGAGCTCGGCGCCCGGCTCCACGCCGAGGGGCGCACGCTGAGCGTTAGCATCCCGCCGGTCTACGACGCCGGGCAGACGATCGACAGCGGCTACTGGGTGTACGACTACGGCGGCATCGCCCCACATGTCGACCACATCCGGATCATGGCCTACGACTACTCCGTCAGCGAGCCCGGCCCGATCGCGCCACTGGCGTGGGTGGAATCGGCGATCACCGGGGCCATCGAGGCCACCGACGCTCCGGACAAGCTCGTGCTCGGTGTGCCGGCGTACGGCCGCAACTGGCCGACGTTCGTGACGGGCGATTGTCCCGACGACCTCGTCGAGGGCCGCACGAGCGTCACCGCGCTGACGGTCGACGATCTCGTCGCACTCCGCGGTGCAACGCCCACGTTCGTGCCTGAGACCGGCGAGTGGACCTTCGAGTACCAGCTCGAAGTGAACGACGGGGTCACGTCCTGCGTCCAGACCCGCCGCGTGCACTACGTCGCCGGCGACGGTGTGCGGGCGCGCATGGATCTCGCCCGCGAGCACCAGCTGGGCGGGGTGTCGCTGTGGGCGCTCGGTTTCGACGACCAGGGTGTGTGGGACGCGATCCTGCCGACGGTCGATGCCCCGATCGGAACATGATCGGCTCGGAGCGAACCGCCGGTCAGCTGTACTGGTCGAGGATCGTGGACTCGGTGACGCGGTTGAGGGTCTCGCGGATCGAGCGGGCGGTGGCCTCGTCGACACCCTCGACGCCGGCGAGATCGTTGATGGTCGCCCGCTGGAGCTTGGCCAGGCCACCGAAGTGATCGGCGACGGCCGCGGCCACCTCGTGGGGCAGGCGGTTGACCCGGTGCAGCAGGCGCAGCCCCTTCGGCGCCGCCTCGCGGCTGAGGTCGTTGTGGTCGCCCTCGAGGTGCAACGTGTTGGCCGCGAGGCGCAGATTGAGGACGTCGTCGTCGGACAGGCGCGACATCTCGGCCAGCGTGTCGACGACGGTGCGCCCCGGTGGCAGGTAGTCGGCGACGACGAGATCGAGCTCGTCGTCGATCTCGCCGTAGAGCTCGTCGAGCTGGAGGCGCAGGAGGCGGGCATCGACCCCGAGCTCGATGATCATCGTTTCGATCTCGTCCGCGATGCGGTGGACCATCTCGCCACGTTGGACGACGGCAACGACGTCGCGCAGGCTGGCGACGTCTTCGATCTCGACGGCGGTCAGGTTGGCGATCGCGTCGTCGAGGCGCGCCTTGTAGCGCTCGAGGGTCTGCAGCGCCTGATTGGCGCGGTCGAGGAGGTGACCGACCTCCTGGAGCTGGCGCTTGCTGCCGCCGGCATAGATGTTGATGACGCCCATCTCCTCGCTCGCCGACACGACGGGCACGGCCAGCGAACGGGCGACGCGCTCGGCGGTGCGGTGCCGGGTACCGGTCTCGCTCGTCGGCACGGTCGGATCGGGCACCAGGTGGACGTTGGCGCGCGCGATGCGGCCTCCGTCGGAGGAGATGATGATCGCACCGTCCATCTTCGCCAGCTCGGAGAGGCGTTGCGGGCTGTAGGGCGCGTCGACGAGAAACCCACCGGAGCAGATCGACAGCACGTCGGCACCGTCGCTGAGCACGAGCAGCGCGCCGGCCTTGGCGCGCACGACGCGGTCGATTCCGTCGCGCAACGGCGTGCCCGGGGCGGAACGAGCGAGCGCATCGCGCATCTGCTCGTTGGCGGCGCCAAACCGGGATTGCATGGATCGATTCTAGGGGACGAGGACGGTCAACGAGTCAGGCCTGACAGCGCGACCGCCTCGGCCAGCGTGCCGGCCCGCAACGCCCGCACCTCGCCGCCGACGTCGGGCGAGTTGGTCGGCACGATCGCGCGACGGAACCCCAGCCGGCCGGCCTCGGTGATGCGCCGCGCGGCGTGCGACACCTGGCGCAACTCGCCACCGAGGCCGACCTCGCCGAACACCGCGACGTCGGGTGGCAGCGGCTGGCCGGAGATCGCGCTGACGACCGCGAGGCAGACGCCGAGGTCGAGGCCGGGCTCGGTGAGCTTCACGCCACCGGCCGTGGATGCATAGACGTCGTGCTCGCCCACCACCATCCGGCATCGCCGGCCGATGACGGCCATGAGCATCGACAGCCGCCCTCCGTCGAGCCCCTGGGCGCTGCGCCGCGACGGAACGCCAGGAACGCCGGGGGTGGTGAGGGCCTGCACCTCGACCACGATCGGCCGGTGCCCCTCCATCGTGGGCACGACCGCCGAGCCGGCGATGCCGACGCGCCGGTCGGCGAGGAACAGGGTGGACGGGTCGGGCACCCCGGCGAGGCCCGATTGCGCCATCTCGAACAGGCCCAGCTCGTTGGTCGGCCCGAATCGGTGCTTGGACGCCCGCAGCAGGCGCAGCGCGTGGTGCCGGTCGCCTTCGAACTGCAGCACGGTGTCGACGACGTGTTCGAGCACGCGTGGCCCGGCGAGCCCACCGTCTTTGGTGACGTGGCCGACGAGCACGACGGCGACGTTGCGCTCCTTGGCCTCGACGACGAGCCGTTGCGCGCACCCGCGCACCTGGCCCACACTGCCCGGCAGCGCGGCGGTGGACGGGTCGGCGACGGTCTGGATCGAGTCGATGACGACGAGCTCGGGACGGACCTCGTCGATCGCGGTGAGGATGTGTGGGAGGGACGTTTCGGCGTGGATCCACAGGTCGTCGCGCACCGCGTCGAGCCGGCGGGCCCGACGTTCGACCTGGTGTGCGCTCTCTTCGGCGGTGACGTACAGGGTGGGCCCGCTCCATGCGGCCAGCAGCTGGAGGAGCAGGGTGCTCTTGCCGATGCCGGGCTCGCCGCCGAGCAGGGTGACCGAGCCGGGCACCAGACCCCCGCCGAGCACCCGGTCGAGCTCGGGGATCGTCGTGGGCACCGGGTCGCCCTCGTGCGCGCCGACCTCGCCGATGCGGGTCGGCCCGGGCCGGTTCGACGCGACGAGCGCGATGTCGATGCCACCCGGCAGCTCGACGTCTTCCACGAGCGTGTTCCAGTCGCCGCAGCCCGAACACTGCCCGGACCACTTCGGGTGTGACGTACCGCATTCGCTGCACACGTGCACGACCTTCACCCGCCCGCCCGATCTGCTGTTCTGCCTGCTGGTCCTGCTCGCCGTGGTGGTGCTCATGGAAGCGATCTTGACAAGGGGGTGATACAGCCATCATGTGGTCACCGTCGGACGCCTCACCCCGCCGTCAGGCTTGCCCGCTCAGCCCATCGTGCGGGAGCCGTCGATCGCTTCGCGGATGATGTCGGCGTGACCGGCGTGCTGGGCCGTCTCGGCGATGATGTGCAGGAACGTGCGCCGAGCCGACCACGCCGCGCCCGCCTCGTACCAAGGCGCCTCGGGGAGCGGGTGTGACGCGTCGAGGTCAGGGAGGGTGGCCACGAGTTCGTCGGTGCGCCGGGCGACGTCGTCGTAGTGCTGGAGAATCGACGCGAGCGTCTCGCCCGGGAGCATCCGGAATCCTGCCTCGTGAGCGGCGTACGCGTCCTCGCTCCAGTCGCCCAGGGCGGTGGGCCCGAACACGATGAAATCGGCCCATCCCGACTCGACCTGGGCGACGTGCTTGACGAGGCCACCGATGCACAGCGTCGACACGGTGCTGCGATGTGCGGCTTGTGCATCGGTCAGGCCGCGGGCGGTCGTGCAGAGGAACTCCCGATGCGTGGCGAGCGCTTGCAGGAGGTCCTGGCGCTCGACGCTGAGGCCGGCGTCGGCGTTCGCTGTGGTGCTGGCTGGGGCAGTGGCGGTGTGTGTCATGGTGTCCAACATACGGACCACAGCGGACAGGAACTGACCGCAATGGGAGCAGACTGGACGACATGGCGAACACGAGCGCACGGATGCTGCGACTGCTGTCGTTGCTGCAGAGTCATCGCGACTGGTCGGGCCAGGAGCTGGCCGAACGGCTGGAGGTGTCGCCGCGCACCGTGCGCCGAGACGTCGACCGCCTTCGCGAGCTCGGCTACCCGGTCGATGCGACCCGCGGGGTCGACGGTGGGTACCGCCTCGCGCCTGGTGCGTCGATGCCACCGTTGGTGCTCGAAGACGACGAGGCCGTGGCGCTGGTCGTCGCGCTCCACGCCAGCGCCACCATGGCGATCAGCGGCACCGCGGACGCGTCGATCGACACGCTCGCCAAGGTGGTCCAGGTGCTTCCGCCTCGTCTCCGCCGGCGGGCCGAGGACGTCGCCCGGATGACCGTGACCGCCGAGTGGTCGACCACCGTCGAGACCGTCGACCCTTTGGTGTTGACGACGCTCGCGTCGTCGGCGCGCAACGTCGAGCGGGTCGAGTTCGTCTACCGCGATCGTGCCGGCGTGGTCGGCGACCGGCTCGTCGAGCCGATGCGGCTCGTCATGCTCGGCCGGCGCTGGTATCTCGTGGCGTACGACGTCAACCGCCTCGACTGGCGGACGTTCCGCGTCGATCGCATCGAGCGACCGCGCTCGACCGGCCGTGTCTTCCAGCCCAAGCCGCTCCCGATCGATGACGCGGCCGAATACGTCCGGTCGTCGATCCAGGGTGCGGCACGGGCATTGGAGATCGAGGTCGACCTGGAGCTGCCGGCAACATCGGTCGGCGACCGGTTTGCCCATTGGTCGACCGTGACGCCGCTCGGCCCGGCCCGGTGCCGGATGACGATCTCCACCGACGACTTCGACTGGCCGACGATGATGCTGGCGAGCCTCGGTGCCGACTTCGAGGTGATCGCGCCGGACGCCTTCCGCGACCACTTGGCGGCCGTCGGCCGACGGTTCACCCGGTCGACGGCGCCCCTACCGGCGCCGGGTACCGAGACCAAGGCGCGCCGGGCGAAACGCAGCGCCTGAAACCGACGTCGCTGTCCTACCGTTTCCCCATGGAGCTCCGCTGGCCGACGATCGAACTGCTCGACAGCTACGCCGACGCGCTCCGTCGTGGATGGTCGCCCGACACGGTGCGCGCCGAGGTCGGCGTCGAACAGTTGACCGCGCTCGAGGCGGACGGCGACCGGTTCCTCGCCTCGATGGTCGACCGTGAAGCGGCCGGACCGCCGATCCCACTGCCGGACGGATCGCTCGGCCGACGCCTGCCGGGCGTGACGAAATGGATGTGGGACGGGGAGTTCTGCGGGTCGATCGGGCTCCGTTGGGAGCCCGGAACCGCTGACCTGCCCAGCCACGTGCTCGGCCACATCGGCTACAGCGTCGTGCCGTGGAAGCGTCGGCTCGGCTACGCGACCAGCGCGCTCGCCCAGATGCTCGACGAGGCGGTCGAGGAAGGGCTGCCACACGTGATCCTGACCACGGATGTCGGAAACGTCGCGTCCCAGCGCGTCATCGAGGCCAACGGCGGCATCGCGCTGGGTACGTTCACCAAGGACGCCGCGTACGGCGCGACGTGCGGTCTCCGCTACCGCATCGATCTCAATCGAACGAGATGACCTTGCCGCGGTTGATCGACACCCAGTCGCGGGCGTCGAGGTAGGGACGGAGGCGGTCGGCGATCACTTCGCCGTAGCGGGTGTCCTTCGGGCGTTGCAGCTCGAAGAGGTACGGAAACTCGAGCCAGGCGATGGTGGCGTCCCAGAGCCGAAGCGCGGCTTCGCCCGTGGGCGGATCGAGCACGACGGGGCCGAACAGGCGCTCCGGATCGCCCGCCTCGTCGAGGGCCTCGGGGAAGAACAGCGTCGGCACCCCGTATCCGCCGGCGGCGATCACGCGGTCGTGCTCGGCCTTCACCTCGTCGCTCGTGGTGGGATCGGCGATCGCCTCGTCGACCACGCCGGGATCGAGGCCGATCTCGGCGAGGAGGTGTCTGGCCACTTCGGGATCGTGCGGCTTGTGGCCCTCCTCGTGGAGCGCTCGCCCGGCGCGCTCGTACCAGCGGTCGAGGTCGTCCATGCTCGTCCGGCGCAGCAGCGTACCGATGCGCATCATCGACCAGCCGTACGACCACTCCCGTTCCCACGGGTGCTTCTTGCCCTCGACCCGGTTGACCTCTTCGAGGCTGAAGAACTTCCAGTCGATCTCGAGACCGTTCTGCGCCCGCACGTCGCGGATCCACTTCGCGGTCTGGTAGGCGAACGGGCACATCACGTCGAAGTGGAAGTCGACGCGCGTGATCTGCGGGGCGGTCATGCCCAACGTTGTCACATCGCCGAGCGGTGCGGCGGACGAGGCCGGTGCCGGTAGCCCCGGGCCCGGCGCGAACGGGCCCACGCCACGTAGCCGATGAAGAAGAACATGAACGCGACCCACGCGATCAGCGCGACGAGTGCCCCCGTGGCCAGCGGCCGGGCCCACCAGGCGTTGTCGGCCGGGGCTTGCAACGACTGTGCCCGCATCTCCTGGATCGAACTGTCGAGCGGGACCACCCACTCGATGGCGCCGCCGTCGAGCGTGGTGCCGTTGGTCTCCTCGGACACGATCTCGCCGGGCAGGCTCGCCCGCAGACGCACGCTCATCGACGTCTCGGGCGTCGCCCCGCTCGCCTCGATCTCCTCCGCGAACGGCAGCGACCCGACCGCAGCGACGAGATCGTCGTCGGCGAACGACTCGAACCCTTGGGGCAGGCCGAGCAACCCGTGCATCGTGGTCGTCGTGTCGTTGTTCACCGTCGAACGCGTCACGGTCATCTCGTTGAACGGCGGCCCGATGCTGTTGAGCAGGTTCGTCGCGTCCTGCGCCGACGAGAACGAGTGCGAGATGATCACGGTCAACCCACCTTCGGGCGTCGCCGTCGGGCCCTGGACCTCCCAACCGGCGGCGATCACGTCGTCGAGGACGAGCTCCTCCGCGAGGCTCGGCACGACCCGGATCACCTCGGCATCGGCGGTGGCGGTCACCGTGACCGTGCCGGTGCCGTCGTCGGCCATCGAGACGTCGACCGCCACGTCGACCTGACACGACACGAGCACGAGCGCGCATGCGCAGAGGGCCAGCAATCGGCGGATCACGCTCGTCATTATGATCGTGCGGCCGTCGCCGACCACGGCATCTGTCGCTGAAGTCGGCCGCCCCCGGGGTCAGACCCCGGGGACGGCCAACTCGACTGCGTCAGACGATCTCCGGGGGTGGCAGCTCTTCACTCTTCGCCGGGATCGGGTTCTCGGTCGCCGTGGTGGCCAGTTCGACCGACGACGGCGGCACGAAACCCTCGACGCTGGTGAACTTGAACCGCTGCTTGCCCGGGTTGTCGGGATCGTCCTCGGTGTCGACGACGATGATCTCGCCGGCGGAGAACTCCTTGTAGAGGATCTTCTCCGACAGGGTGTCTTCGATGTGGCGCTGGATGGCCCGGCGCATCGGACGGGCGCCGAGCTGCGGGTCGTAGCCCAGCTCGGCGAGCAGCTCCTTGGCGGACTGCTTGATCTCGATGCCGAGGCCCTGCCCTTCGAGCTGGCCGACGAGGCGCTGCGTGAGCAGGTCGACGGTCTGCAGCACCTCGGCGCGCGACAGCTCGTGGAACACGATGGTCTCGTCGATGCGGTTGAGGAACTCGGGCCGGAAGTGGTTCTTCAACGACTCGTTGACCTTGTCCTTCATCCGCTCGTAGCTCATCGCCGAGTCGTCGGTGGTGAAGCCGACGTGGGCCTTGCGCAGATCCTGCGTGCCGAGGTTCGACGTCATGATCAGCACCGTGTTGCGGAAGTCGACCGAACGACCCTGGCTGTCGGTCAGGCGACCTTCCTCCAGGATCTGCAGCAGCGTGTTGAACACGTCGGGGTGGGCCTTTTCGATCTCGTCGAACAGCACCACCGAGAACGGCTTGCGGCGCACGGCCTCGGTGAGCTGGCCGCCCTCCTCGTAGCCGACGTAGCCGGGGGGCGACCCGACGAGGCGGCTCACCGTGTGCTTCTCCATGTACTCGGACATGTCGAGCGTGATGAGGGCGGAGTCGTCGCCGAACAGGAACTCGGTGAGCGTCTTGGCCAGCTCGGTCTTGCCGACGCCGGTGGGGCCGAGGAAGATGAACGACCCCGACGGGCGCTTCGGGTCCTTCAGACCGGCGCGGGTACGGCGGATCGACTGCGACACCGCGGCGACCGCCATCTCCTGGCCGATGATGCGCTTGTGGAGGTTCTCCTCCATCTTGAGGAGGCGCTCGGTCTCCTCCTCGGTGAGCTTGTACACCGGGATGCCGGTCCACAGCGACAGCACCTCGGCGACCGCTTCCTCGTCGACCTCGTCGAACAGGTCGACGCCGTCGGCCTTGACCTCGAGCTCCTTGGCGGCCTTCTCCTCGAGCAGCGACTTCTCCTGGTCGCGCAGGCGGCCGGCCTCTTCGAACTGCTGCTCCTCGACGGCGCGCTTCTTCGCTTCCTGCACCTGGTTGAGGCGGGCTTCGAGGTCGCGCAGGTCGGGCGGTGTGGCCATGCGCTTGATGCGCAGGCGCGACCCGGCCTCGTCGATCAGGTCGATCGCCTTGTCGGGCAGGTGGCGGTCGGAGATGTACCGGTCGGCGAGGTTCGCCGCGGCCACCAGCGCCTGGTCGGTGATCGTGACCCGGTGGTGGGCCTCGTACTGGTCGCGGATGCCCTTCAGGATCTCGATCGTGTGGGCGAGGGTGGGCTCGTCGACCTTCACCGGCTGGAAGCGCCGTTCGAGGGCGGCATCCTTCTCGACGTACTTGCGGTACTCGTCGGTGGTGGTGGCGCCGATCGTTTGGAGCTCGCCGCGGGCGAGCATCGGCTTGAGGATCGAGGCGGCGTCGATCGCACCTTCGGCGGCGCCGGCGCCGACGAGGGTGTGGATCTCGTCGATGAACAGGAGGATGTCGCCGCGCGACTTGATCTCCTTCAGCACTTTCTTCAAGCGCTCCTCGAAATCGCCGCGGTAGCGCGAGCCGGCCACGAGGGCGCCGAGGTCGAGCGTGTAGAGCTGCTTGTTGGCGAGCGTGTCGGGCACGTCGTTGTTGACGATCTTCTGGGCGAGGCCCTCGACGATGGCCGTCTTGCCGACGCCGGGCTCGCCGATCAGCAC
>CAZYWK010000072.1:0-21275 GCA_964651825.1 uncultured Ilumatobacteraceae bacterium
AGCGCAACCGGCTCCACCTCGCCAAGCTGCTCAAGTCGGGCGGCAACGTGCTGCTGCTCGACGAGCCGACCAACGACCTCGACGTCGACACGCTGCGCGCGCTCGAGGCCGGCCTCGAATCGTTCCCC
Organism: uncultured Ilumatobacteraceae bacterium; assembly: GCA_964651825.1. GTDB lineage: Bacteria > Actinomycetota > Acidimicrobiia > Acidimicrobiales > Ilumatobacteraceae > Sva-07. The sequence goes on from CAZYWK010000072.1 coordinate 129, forward strand.
GGCTGCGCGGTGGTGATCTCCCACGACCGGTGGTTCCTCGACCGCATCGCCACCCACGTGCTCGCCTTCGAGGGCGACAGCCAGGTGCGCTGGTTCGAGGGCAACTTCTCCGAGTACGAGGAGTACCGCAAGAAGGAACTCGGCGTCGGCGCCGACCAACCCCACCGCATCAAGTACAAGAAGCTCGCCTGAGACGCCCAGGCTGACCGCCCCTGGTGAAGTAGCCTTCCTGCATGGCACTCGACGTCACCTCGGTGCTCGCGGAGGCACTCGCGCTCGCTGAGACAGAGCGGGCTCTGGTTGCGACCGAGCTACTGGCGACCCTCGAGGATCCAGATGAGGACTATTCACCTCAAGCTGCGCAAGCGTTTGCCAAGGAGTTGGAGCGCCGGATCGAGCGGCTTGCCTCCGGTGAGTCGGCTGGCATCGACTTCGACACGGCGCAGCAGATCTTGGACGAAGAGCTCACCCGCGGGTGAGCCGGTCGATCCGGTTCGAACCGGAGGCGCTGAGCGACATCGCCCGCGCCGCTCGGTACTACAACCGGGAACGCAAGGGGCTCGGCGGCGAGTTCCGGCAGGCCGTGAACCGTCGCATCCTGGCGCTGCGTGGGTTCCCCAATGCGGGCGCGACGGCGGAGCACATCGAGGTGAGCCTTCCTCTTCGTCAGGTGCGGGTGCGCCAGTTTCCGTATCTCGTCATCTACGTGGTCGCCGACGATGACGTACGCATCGTCGCGGTCGCCCACGAGAAGCGCCTACCCTCGTTCTGGATCGACCGGGTCGATCGCTCTTGAACGGCGAGGGCAACGCGGCGAGGGGCTGGCAGACTGGGCCGATGCCCCCGAGCCCGGATCACGCCGAGACCGACGCCCAACTTGCGGCGCGTCTGGCGACCGAGGCCGGGCACCACCTGCTCGCCCTACGAGCGGAGATGTTCGCGGCCGGAGCATCGATCTGGGACGTCAAGGACGCGGGCGACGCGCTCGGGCAGAAGTTCCTCTCCGAGGAGCTCGCCATCCACCGGCCCGACGACGCTGTGCTGTCCGAAGAGGGGCTCGAGGATCCGCGCCGGTTCACGTCCGACCGGGTGTGGATCGTCGATCCCCTCGACGGCACCCGCGAGTTCAGCGAGCAGGGTCGCCACGACTGGGCCGTCCACGTCGCGCTCTGGGAGAACGGCGCCTTCGGGGGATCCGCGGTGAGCCTTCCCGCCGTCGGCCGCACGATGTGCACCGACCCGGCGCCGGAGTTGCCCCCGATGACCCGCGAACGGCCGCGCCTCGTCACGTCGCGGACGCGGGCACCGTACGCCGCCGTCCTGGTCGCCGAAGGGCTCAACTGCGAGGCGGTGCGGCTCGGCTCGGCGGGCGCGAAGGCGATGTCGATCGTGCTCGGTGAGGCCGACATCTACGTGCACGACGGCGGCATGTACCAGTGGGACTCCGCGGCACCCGCCGCAGTGGCGTTGGCGGCCGGCCTCCACGCGAGCCGCCTCGACGGATCGCCCCTCGTCTACAACGAGCGGGATCCGTGGCTCCCGGACTTCATCGTGTGCCGCCGCGAACTGGCCGACGACGTACACCGCGCACTCTGGGGCTGACGATGGACCTCGGCGACCTGACCGCGACTCGCTACGAGGTCGAGGATCGGGTCGCCACAGTGTGGCTCGACCGTCCGCACCGGCACAACGCGTGGACCGGGCGGATGCACCAGGAGCTGCGCGCGATCTTCGCCGACCTCGAACCGAGAGACGACGTGCGGGCCGTCGTGATCACCGGCACTCCCCCGGCGTTCAGCGTCGGCGGTGATTCCGAGGCGTTGCAAGGTCACGTCGCGCGTGGCGGCTACGACGCCGGTCTCGGCGATGCGCCGGCGAGTCCAGGTGGCGGCGACCGGCTCGACGCCGACGTGGCGTGGCAGCTCGGCTACCGGCTGCCGATCATCGCCGCGGTGAACGGCGCGTGCGCCGGCGTCGCGTTCTCACTGGTGGCGTTCTGCGACCTCCGGTTCGTGTCGGCGACCGCCAAGGTCACCACCGCCGCGCCGAAGCTCGGTCTTCCCGCCGAGTACGGCCTGAGCTGGATGCTGCCGCGCCTGATCGGCGCGACACGGGCGGCCGATCTGCTCCTGTCGGGACGCGTGGTGACCGGCGCCGAGACGGCTGACTGGGGGCTGTGGAACGACGTGTTGCCCGACGGCCCGTCGACGCTCGACGCCGCCCAGTCCTACGCCCTCCGGCTCGCCGCCACGACCGGTCCGAACGCCGTCGCCACCACGAAGCGCCAGCTCGTCACCGATCTGCTCCGCCACGACCCGGCGGCCTCGGTGGCCGATTCGCTGCGGCTCCTGAACGAGTCGATGGGCACGGCCGAGTACCGCGAAGGCGTGGCCGCACTCGCCGAGAAGCGGCCGCCGAACTTCTAGCTTCGGGGTCGAGCCGATCGTCAGCGGGCGATCACGTCTGATGGCGCCTGGATCAGTTCGATCAGCACGCCCTCGCCGCTGCGGGGGGTCTCGTCGTTGCCCTTGGGGTGGATGAAGCACACGTCGTGGCCGGCCGCGCCCTTGCGGATGCCGCCGGGTGTGAACCGCATGCCCTGCTCCGTCAACCAGTCGACGCACGCTCGCAGATCGTCGATCCAGAGCCCGACGTGGTTGAGCGTCGGCACGTGCACCTTCGGCGCCCGGTCGGGGTCGAGCGGTTGCATGAGGTCGATCTCCACGGCGTGCGGGCCCTCTCCCAGACGCAGGATGTCCTCGTCGACGTTCTCCGACTCGCTCACGTAGTCGCCGACCTTCTCCACGCCGAGCAGACCGGTCCACAACCCGCTCAGTGCGTCCTTGTCGAGGCCGCCGATCGCGATCTGCTGGATCCCGAGCACCTTGAACGGTCGATTCGTCATGCCGTCGATGTTGGCACGCGGCCAGTCGCCGACGGATATCGACGAAACCCGGGCATCATGGCGCGATGCCTGCCGCCTCGGCTCCCACTCCCGCCGATCTGTCGTGGGGATCATTCTCCGATGAGGCGCCGTGGACGCTCGACCGAGCCGATGTCCGCTGGCTCAACCTCGCGGCGACGCTGCGCCGCCAGGCCCAGGTCGAGGTACCGGGGCTCACCAGGCCGTCGCGCCTCCCGCCGGGCTCCCGGGTCGTCACCGTGGCCGCGAAGCTGGCGGGCGCCGTCGCCCCGTGGTCGTTGAGAAAGCGGCGCCATCGCTACGCCGAGCCCGCCGACAGCCGCGCCGACATCTCGCGCCGCCTGCGGCTCGCGGCCGAGGCGCTGGGCCCGACATACATCAAGCTGGGCCAGATCATCTCCTCCGGCGAGGGACTCTTCCCGGCCGAGCTCGTCGCCGAGTTCAAGAAGTGTCGCGACCAGGTGCCCGCCGAGCCGTTCGACGTGGTCAAGCTCACCGTCGAGCAGGACCTCGGTGCCCGCCTCGACGACGTGTTCGCGTCGTTCGACGAGACGCCGCTCGCGGCCGCTTCGATCGCCCAGGTCCACGCGGCGACGCTCCGCACCGGTGAGTCGGTGGTCGTCAAGGTGCAACGCCCCAGCGTGTCGACGCTCGTCCGCAAGGACCTGCGCGTGATGGCCTGGCTCGCCCCGCACCTGATCGGCCGCATCCCGGTGGCAGCGCTGGCCAACCCGCCGGCCCTCGTCGAGCTGTTCGCCGAGACGATCGTCGAGGAGCTCGACTTCCGGATGGAAGCGGCCAACATGCTCGACGTCGCCACGATGCTGCACGACCTCGACCAGCGCGGCTACGTCGTGCCCCGCCCACATCCCACGCTCGTCACCCGGCGGGTGCTGGTGATGGAGCGGGTGGCCGGGTTCAACTTCGACGACGTGGCCGGCATGAAGGACGCCGGCATCGACACCGAGAACGTCGTGCGCACCGCGATGATCGCCCTGATGGAGGGCGCCGTCGTCGAGGGCATCTTCCACGGCGACCTGCACGGCGGCAACCTGTTCGTGATGGCCGACGGGCGCACGGCCCTGCTCGACTACGGCATCGTCGCCCGCCTCGACGACGTCCGCCGCAACGCGTTCCTGCGCCTGATGCTCGGCGCCACGAGCAACGATGTGCGCACCCAGATGGCAGCGCTGCGCGACCTTGGCGCGCTGCCCGCCGACACCGACCTCGAAGCGGTGATCGCCGACCTGCGCCTCGAGGACGAGGTCATCGACCCGACGACGCTCAGCGGCGAGGAGATGGTCCAGGAGGTGCAGCGCGTCGTCAAGGCGCTGCTCGGCTACGGCGCCAAGCTCCCCAAGGAGCTGATGCTGTACGTGAAGAACATGGTGTTCCTCGACGGTGCGATCGCTCGCCTCGCTCCCGACCTCGACCTGCTCGCCGAGTTGGCCAACATCTCGATGGTGTTCGCCCAGAAGCACGGCGACCGTCTCGGCCGCGAGCTCGGCCTCGACCCGACCGCGATGGAGTTCGATCCCGGCGGGGTGCGGGCGAGCTTCGGGCTCACCCCCGATGTCGACCGCATCACCTACCGCGAGCTGCAACAGCGGCGCGAGCTGATCCAGAAACGCATGCGCGACCACGTCGAGGGCGCCAGAGGCGCTACCTGACTCCGGGCGAGAACCGCGACACGCCGTCATCGCTCGACTGACCACCGTCTCCCCGTCGAATCGGGGAGCACGACGTAGGCCACGCGCTCCGCGGCACACACGTCGAGCAGGTGCGGATCGCTCGTCGCCAGCACGCCACGATGCCGGTGAGCGACCGCCAACGCCACACAGTCGGCGAGCGAGACCGCACACCGCGTGCGGTGATACCGGCGCGCCCGCACGACTCCCGCGTGGAGCGCCTCCGCGGCCGTGAGCGGCTCAGGATCGGCGAGCCCGAGCTCCGCCAAATCGAGGGCCACCTCGTCCGGGTCTGCTCCGACCAGACGCGCCATCCGATCGATCACCTCGGCCACACCTAACGGTGTGAGCGTGACCGGTTCATCGGCTTCCAGGAGCTGGGCGACTGCGCCGGCGGCTGGTTCACCACGCAGCAAGGCGATGACCGCGTACGCGTCGAAGACGATCACCGCCGCTCGCGGCCGGCATCGGCGCGCCGTTCGGCGTTCCGCATGACGTCGCTGGACGGTCCGCGATCGGCGTACTTGCCCGCAAGCGCGGCGACGGGAACATCACTCACCGGCCGCATCACCACGTGATCACCGAGATCGACCACCACCACGCGATCCGTCTCCCAACGAGCACGGGTCGCCGCCGGGATCGAGACCTGACCGTTCCGTGAGATCCGCATCACCGTCGTTGTATGCATAGAGTCGATCATACAAGACGACTTCGGCTCCCGGGGCGGGGTGGCGAGAACCGATGCAAGCTGCGCGAACTCGGCGCTCAACTCCAAGAACTCACCATGCAACACCGTCCCCTACGACGTGCCCTCATCCCTGGACGCTCTACACGGCCCGGACACCGGGATACTGGAGTTGCCGATCACCGTGCACCGGGGTCCTCAGCACGGCTACGACGTGGCAAGTCCGCACGAGGCGGTGTTCGCCTACCAGCAGATCGTCCGCGAAGGCACCACCGCCGATCAAGAGACACTGCTCAACCGCGACCTGCTCGTGAGGGCGTGGTCCGAGTTGATCCTGCCGGAACGCTGCCAGGCGCTGTGGGAGGCCACGTCTCCCGAACTGGCCACAGTCCACCAGTAGGTGGTCGTGAGCGGAGCGGCCGACGATCTCCAGCGCCGCGTCACGAGGTTGATGCTCGATGCCCTGGACGGCACCGGGTTCGTGCTGGCCGGGGCGGGGGCGATCCGCGCCCATGGGTTGACCGCCCGCCCGACCGAGGACATCGACCTGTTCGCCGGCCCACTCATCAGCGAGGAGGACTTCGCTGCCGCGGTCGCGACCGGGGAGCACGCGCTCCACGATGCCGACTACGACGTGGCCCGGATACGGGAGTCTCCCACCTTCGTCCGCTTGCACCTCCAAGCCGGCAACGGGTTGGCGTTGGATGTGGACTTGGCGGTGAACTGGCGGGCCGACCCGCCGGTGAAGATGAGCCTCGGCCCTGTCCTGTCCGAGCGTGACGCGGTGGCCGGGAAGCTGTCGGCTGTGTACTCCCGCGGTGAGATACGCGACTTCCTCGACCTCGACGCGAGCGACCGACATCTTCGGGGTGTCAGGTCGGGCCATGATCAAAGCGCTCATCACTGGCGAACCGCGCCCCCCGGAAGACAGCGCTGAGGCCGAAGCGTCAGGGCTCGTTGTCGCGGACAACGGCGGCTCGGGTCGACTTGTCAGTCGTCGGTCAGCCGCTCTGCGTCGATGGTGACGGTGCTGTGGGTTGCGTCGATCGTGGTAGGGAACTGATCGAACCAGCCTCGGTGTCCGAGCAAGATTGCGAATGGGTAGATCCAGGGCGATCGGACAGCAACCTGAGCGGTCCATCGAACACGCTGTTGCCCTGGTGGCGGCTCGACGAGGTCGAGTTCGACGCGGTAGACGGCGACGTCAGCCGCGTTCCCGCCGAGCCTGAGCGGCAGGGTCATCACCGCATCGGCAAGCTCGAGGTCGACGCCGCACGCTCGTACCAGGGCCGGGCCAGCGACGGTGATCGGCGACCCTGAGTCGACAATGCCGACCCGGAAGTGATCTTGGCCGGCCGGCGAGACACGTACGATCGGTCGCAGCACCCGGCTGCCGTCAGGGAACGGGCGCTCATCCAGATCGAGGTGCGGGTACCGCCATGTGACCACGTGGACGATGGGGGTTCAGCCGAGCCCAGCAAACACCGGCTCGTCGAGCGCTGGGATCCTGCGCATCAGAACTTTGCGGCCGGGGTGCTCAAGGAGGGCGTCCTCGAGCTGTTCTTCGGAGTCCGCAACGGCGATGATGGAGTCGTCAACGTGGTCGAACGCGACCCACTTGCCGCGGTAGGCGTCAACATCACGGTGCTCCATGCTCCGCCAGCGTACGCCGTGGGACCGCCGTGCCACGGATCTCACGGATCGAGAGCGGACGCCATCGCGCCAGCCTGGATACCCTGCCGAACGACCTCCGGACGAGAGAAGCCCACCAGTCTCCATGGACGCGAGCAGGCGACGCGGACTCAAGGATTGACGTCGTCGTAGACGGCGGCGAGGAGGTCGGTCAGGGGTGTGCCGGCGACATCGGCGGCGAGCGGTTCCATCTGCTGGAGCACACGATGCGCCGGTTCCTGCGGTTCGGCCGCAGGCACCACGGTCCTGGTGTCGTCGAGTCGAGTGCTCCCGGGCACGAGCGGCCACCAGGGTGCGACCAGGTCGGCGGTGTCGGCGACGGCGGTGCCGAGGTGGCCGAGCACGTCGTCGCGTGTGCGGCCCCGCCAGAGCAACAGCAACCACGGATCGGCGTCGAGCTGGTCGGCATACAGGTAGAGCACAGCCGCGATGTGCTTGCACGGGTTCTCCCAGTCGGGGCAGTTGCAGTTCGCGCTGATGTCGGGCCAGGTGGCCGGGAACAATTCGGTGCCGGCGGCGGCGAACACGTCCTCGAGCTCGGCCGGCACCTCGCCGTCGAGGAGGCGAGCCGCGAACCCGACCCGTGACCGGAGTGCATCGTCGATCACCCCCCACTGCTGCGGGGAGGGCTGCGGTGCCTGCACGGTCACCACGTAGGGCACCTGACGCGAGCCCTGCACCTGAGCGACCATCAAGCCGGGAGTGACATCGAGCGTCATCACCTGGCCGGCCCGCGCGTACCGGCGCCCGCGCTGCATCCGCGCCCCGAGGCCGTACGACTCGAGCACATCGACGAATCGCTTCGACCACCACGTGTCGGCCATGTCGCCGCGCCGCTTCCTGGTCACCATCCCGCCGTCGACCGGGAGCGGCTTGGAGGCAGGAAACTGCTGCCACGGATGGTCCCAGCGCCGGTCAGCCATCGCCAACCCTCACTCCCCGTCCACGTCGCGCAGCGCGATCACGTCGCGCAGCTCGTCGGTCGACAGCTCGGTGAGCCACTGCTCCCCCGCTCCGACCACCCGCTGGGCGAGCGCCCGTTTGCGCACGATCATGTCGTCGATGCGCTCCTCGATCGTGCCGGCCGACACGAGCTTGTGCACCTGCACGGTGCGGCGCTGGCCGATGCGGAACGCACGGTCGGTCGCCTGGTCCTCGACGGCCGGGTTCCACCACCGGTCGAGGTGGATCACGTGCGACGCCGCGGTCAGGTTGAGCCCGGTGCCGCCCGCCTTGAGCGAGAGCAGGAAGATCGGCGGACCGTTGGGGTCGGCGAACTCGGCGACGATGGCATCGCGTCGGCGCCGCGTCACGCCACCGTGGAGCCACAGCGGGTCGATCCCGTAGCGGCGGGCGAGGTGGCCGCGCATCAGCTCGCCCCACTCGGTGTACTGGGTGAAGCACAGCACCTTGTCGCCGGCATCGATGATCTCATCGAGGAGCTCCTCGACCCGCGTCAGCTTGCCCGACCGGTTCGGCAGCGGTGAACCGTCACCGAGCAGGTGCGCCGGATGGTTGCAGACCTGCTTCAGCTTCGTGATCCCCGCCAGCACGAGGCCGCGCCGGTCGATGCCGTCCACTCCCTCCGCGGCATCGAGCAGGTCCTCGACGATCGCTTGGTAGAGGGTCGCCTGCTCGCGGGTGAGCGGGCAATGCTGGGTCTGCTCGATCTTGTCGGGGAGGTCGTCGATGATCGTCCGGTCGGTCTTCAGGCGGCGGAGCACGAACGGCGTGGTGATCCGGCGCAGCAGGGCCGTCGCCTCGGGGTCGTGGTCACGCTCGATCGGGCCGGCGAACCGCTTGACGAACGATCCCATCGAACCCAGCAGGCCCGGATTGAGCACGTGCATCAACGCCCACAGCTCCGACAGCCGGTTCTCGACCGGCGTGCCGGTCAGGGCGATCCGCCGGCCGGCCGGGAGCCGCCCGACCGCCTTGGCCTGGGCCGTGCTCGGGTTCTTCACCTGCTGCGCCTCGTCGAGCACGACACGCGCCCACGTCGCCGCGGTGAGCAGCTCGATGTCACGGACCACGAGCGCGTAGGTGGTGAGCACCACGTCGTGAGCCGCGGCGACCTCGGTGAACCCGTCGTCGCGGCACCGGCTCGAGCCGTGGTGCACGAGCACCGACAGCTCCGGGGCGAACCGCTCGATCTCGCTCGCCCAGTTGCCGAGCACCGACACGGGGCAGACGACGAGCGTGGGCCCGTCGACGCGGTCCGTCAGGAGTGTGGCGATGAGCTGGGGCGTCTTGCCGAGGCCCATGTCGTCGGCGAGACAGGCCCCGAGCCCGAGCCGGCCGAGGAACGCCAGCCAGCCGACACCACGCTCCTGGTACGGGCGGAGCTGACCGGTGAAGCCGTCGGGCGTCGGGGCCGGGCCGACGGTCGAGTGCAGCGCTTCGTCGAGCAGCTCGCCGAGCGGGCCGCTGGCCACGACACCGATCACCGGCGCGCCCGCTGGCGCGTGGATCGTCTCGATCCCGAGTCCGGTCCGCAACAGCTCACCACCGGTTGCCTGGCCGCGGCTGCCGACGTGCCTCAGGATCGCCTCGATCTCGGCCGGGTCGACCTGCACCCACTCCCCTCGCAGGCGGACCAGCGCACGCTTCGCCAACGCCGCCGCCTGGAGCTCACGCAGATCGGCCTTCGTCAGCCGGCGGTCCCCCAGTGCCGCCTCCCAGGTGAACTTGACGAGCTGATCGAGGTTGAAGCCGGCCTCGGCGACCACGCCCTCCGTCTTGGTCGACGCGGTCGTTGCTCGAAGGCCGAGCCGGCGCCGGCGGGCCCACCAGGACGGAAGTTGGACCGCGATGCCCGCATCCTCCAGGTCGGCGACGCGCTCGCTCACCAGCGCTACGACCGCGTGATCGTCGAGCTCGACACCACTCGGCACCTCGGTGTCGAGGATCCCGGCCAGCTCCGGGGCCAGCCGCACGAGCCGCCCGATGGCTCCGATCAGCTCCTCGAGTGCACTCGCTGCGAACGGCGCCGTGCCGTTCCACAGCTCCTCGATCGACACGACGACACTCGGCTCGTCCACGTCACGCGCGAAGAGCTCGACGGTCCAGGCCGCCTCACCGTCGGCGGTGACATCGATCGCGAGCGGCTCGATGATCCGCAAGCAGAGCTGGACGCTCGCCGCGACGGCCGACCCCGAGCGGACCCACCGCTCGACCTCACCCGCGAACGCCGCCACCTTGGCGGGGTCGTAGGTACCTGCCAACCACGGGTCGGCCGTCGTCAACGTCGCCGCCCACGCTTGGGGAATGGTCCGACGGCCCGGTCGGCGGCCGGCGACGTCCGATCTGGCGGCCACCAACCGCTGACGCACGCACGCGTCGACGGCATCGGTGAGCGCGGCAGCCGCCTCGCGATGCGCGTCGAGCGTGTCCTCGGCGACCAGCGAAGCCACCAGTGCACGATCACCCGCCGCTGGGAGCGGCCACCATTGTGAGCGGGCCTGGCCCTCCGGCGAGGTCACGATGCCCGGCACGAACCGACCGCTGTCGACGAAGTACGCCGCCACCTCACGGCAACGTTCGACGTCCACAGGCACGGCGCCGAACCCTATTCGACAGCGTCAAGCACCGCCCACCCTCCGAGCCGCGTTCGCCGCCCGCAGTTCGTCAGGCCGGGAGCACGTTGACGATCTCACAGCGGATCTTCGCACGCGATCGCGAAAGCCGCACATCGGTGGTGAGCAACGGTGCCCGGTGTCGCTCGGCGGCGGCCACGAACACGCCGTCGGTGTAACGGATCGAGACGTGCGAGAGTTCCCACGCGCGACCGACATCCGACCACGGTGTGCCCTCGATGTGGATGCCGTACGCCTCCGCCTCCGTGAGCGCGGCGGGAACGTCATCGATCGTGAAGTCGGCTCGGCTGTCTGCAGCGAGGCGACGCAAAGCGCTCAGCACCTCGATCGCGAGGAGACCAGGCGCCCGGAACGTAACCCCCGGTGAGGACAACTCTTGCCGCGCCGCACCACCGCGCTCACCCGAGTCGGTCACCGCGTCGACGACGAGCGAGGTGTCGACGATCACGCCCCCCGGCCCTCGAGCTCGTCGGCTGCTGCGTCGATCGCCGCGTCGCGCGACTCGAGCGCGATCGGCATGCGCCCGGCGAGCCGAGACTCGGTACGCGCGATCGCCCGGAGGCGACGGAGGTGGACGACGTGCTCGTGGACGACAGCCTCTCGCGCTTGGTGCGCGCATCGCGGGCAAGTAGCGTCGCCCGCCGTGCGCTTGGTGATCGCCCGCTGTTCCGTCGACTACGCCGGCCGGCTCGATGCGCACCTCCCCGAGGCGACGCGGCTGATCATGGTGAAGGCCGACGGATGTGTGGCGATCCACGCTGACGGCGGTGCCTACAAGCCGTTGAACTGGATGAATGCACCGAACACCCTCGTCGACAACGGCGACCACTGGGTCGTGACGAACCCGAAGCAGGAGACGCTGACGATCACGCTGCACGAGGTGTTCAGCGACGTCGCCCGGGAGCTGGGGCCAGATCCGGGACTCCAGAAGGACGGCGTGGAGGCGCACCTCCAGGAACTGCTGGCGGCGAGCCCGCACGCGATCGAGGACGGACTGACGCTCGTCCGGCGGGAGTACCCCACGGCGATCGGGCCGATCGATCTCGTGTGCCGTGACGGTGCCGACACGGTCGTCGCGATCGAGGTCAAGCGCCGGGGCGAGATCGACGGCGTCGAGCAGTTGACGCGGTACATCGAGCGGCTGCGACTCGACTCGTCGCTCGGCGATGTCCGCGGCGTGTTCGTCGCCCAGGTGGTGAAGCCGCAGGCCCGGGTGTTGGCCGAGGCCCGCGGCTTCCGGTGGGTCGAGGTCGACTACGACGAACTGCGGGGCATGCGCCCGACCGACCTCCGATTGTTCTAGTCGCAGCTGCGGTGCGGGAGCTGCTGGACGGCGATCACCTGGTAGGTGACACCGTCCTGGCTGAACAGGGTGAGCTGGTTGGCGTCGTTGAAGACGTCGCCGACAGCCTCGGCCGGCACGACCGCACAGCCGCCCACCTCGGCGAGCACGACGCCTGAGTCGGCCGGCCATTCCTCCACCGTCGGGGCGATGTCGCCACCACCGAAGCTGTCCGGATCGTCGAGGACGATCGGCTGGATGAGATAGTTCGTCGGTTCGAAGACATCGACCGGTCCGAGCTGATCGGCGCCGACGGTGGCGGTCAGATCGGTGAGCTGCGCGGTGAACTCCCGCAGGGTCTGACGTTCCGGCGAGAGCTCCGCACCCGGCTCGTCCATCCCGAGGGCGTAGGCCGAGTGCACCCACGACACCCCATCGACGTTGATGGTCACCGTGGCGACCGGCGCGTCGGCGACCATCGTTTCCTCGGTGTAGTCGATGTCGGCGAAGAGCCCGTCGTCGTGGGCGATCGTCAGCAGCTGCTGGATCGCCTCCTCCGAGATCGTGCCGACCTGGATGTTCGGCAACGCAGGCCCCGGGTAGATCTCCACGACCGGTCCGGTGGTGTACACCTTGCCGTCACCGGAGATGAGCACCACCGGCGGCTGCTGGAACGCGTACTCCGGTGTCGTGAAGCCGCTCAGCTCGGTGTACTCGATGACGACGTCGTCCGGCCCCGTCGGGTGGGCGAACCCCGGGACGGGTGGCAGCGTGTCGCCAACCTCGGTGTCGGTCGGGGCGGTGTCGACGGACGCCGTGCCCGACGGATCCGTGGCGTTCGAGGCAGCCTCGTCGCTCCCGCACGCGGCGGCCGCGATCGCGAATGCACCGACGGACACGAGGAGAGCGAGTCGACGTACGTTCATACGTGTTCGACGTTGCCACATACGCCTCTGGTTCCCCTGGCACCCCGGGCACGCACTCGCCGCGGCCTGGTGACCGCGCTACCGTCAGCGCCCATGGGTGAGCCGAAATGAGTCAACAGGTCCGTGGCATCGTGGCGCTGAGCAAGGGAGCACCGGTATCCCTCGAAACGATCATCGTTCCCGATCCGGGGCCCGGCGAGGTGGTCGTCGCCATCCAGGCGTGCGGGGTCTGCCACACCGACCTCCACTACCGCGAGGGCGGCATCAACGACGAGTTCCCGTTCCTGCTCGGCCACGAGGCTGCGGGCACCGTCGAACTCGTCGGCGACGGCGTCACCGAGGTGGCGCCAGGCGACTACGTGATCCTCAACTGGCGGGCCGTGTGCGGCGACTGCCGGGCCTGCCGGCGCGGCGATCCGCAGTACTGCTTCAACACCCACAACGCGACGCAGAAGATGACGCTGCTCGACGGGACCGAGCTCTCGCCGGCACTCGGCATCGGTGCGTTCTGCGACAAGACGCTCGTCGCCTCCGGTCAGTGCACGAAGGTCGACCCGGCGGCGCCCGCCACCGCGGCCGGCCTCCTCGGGTGCGGCGTCATGGCCGGACTCGGTGCGGCCATCAACACCGGCGGCGTCACGCGCGGCCAGTCGGTGGCGGTGTTCGGGTGCGGGGGTGTCGGCAACGCGGCGATCGCCGGTTCCCGGCTCGCTGGCGCCTCGACGATCGTGGCCGTCGACATCGACGACCGCAAGCTCGAGTGGGCCAAGGGATTCGGCGCCACCCACACCTGCAACTCGTCCACGACCGATCCGGTCGAGTTCGTCCAGTCGGTCACGGGCGGGTTCGGCGCCGACGTGTGCATCGATGCGGTCGGACATCCGGCCGTGTACCGCCAAGCGTTCGAGGCCCGCGATCTCGCGGGCACGGTCGTGCTCGTCGGTGTGCCACGCCCGGACATGACCATCGAGCTGCCGTTCATCGAGGTGTTCGGCCGTGGTGGCGCGCTGAAGTCGTCGTGGTACGGCGACTGCCTGCCCTCTCGCGACTTCCCGATGTTGATCGACCTGTACCTGCAGGGCCGGCTCGACCTCGACGGGTTCGTGTCCGAGACCATTCCCCTCGACGGGGTCGAGGACGCGTTCCACAAGATGGAGCGCGGCGAGGTGCTGCGCAGCGTCGTGGTGCTCTGAGCCGATGACGATCGAACTGGTCACGACCGACGGCATCTTCGCCCTCGACGGCGGCGAGTGGGAGGTCACCAACAACATCTGGATCGTCGGCGACGACCGCGAGGTCGTGGTCTTCGATGCCGCCCACGATCATCTCCCGATTGCCGAGGCGGTCAACGGCCGCCGCGTCCGTGCCATCGTGCTCACCCACGGTCACAACGATCACATCAACGCCGCGGTGCCGCTCCGCGACGCCGTCGACGCGCCGATCGTCCTGCACCCCGATGACCGCATGCTGTGGGACGTCGTGTGGCCGTCCGACTCCCCCGATCGGGCGCTCGAGCCCGGCGAGACGTTGAGCGTCGGCGGTCACGACCTGCACGTGTTGCACACACCGGGCCACTCCCCCGGCTGCTGCTGTTTCCATGACGCGTCCGCGGACGTGGTGTTCAGCGGCGACACCCTGTTCTGCGGTGGGCCGGGAGCGACCGGACGCAGCCACAGCGACGAGCCCACCATCGTCCGCTCGATCCGTGACGTCCTGCTCGCCCTCCCCGACGAGACGATCGTCCACACCGGTCACGGCGAGTCCACCACCATCGGCGCCGAACGACCCGGAGTCCTCGCCCGCGCCCAAGCCCTCGGCCTCCAGTAGCCGTTTGCGTCGGGATTCGGCACGCAGAGGTGTACCCAGATCCCGACGCAAACGACGATTTCGGGGCCCGTAGGCTCTCCGCGTGACGAGCCCGCCAGCACCGCGCCGGATCGTCGGGCCGATCCAGCACTATGCGTGGGGTGACCCGGCGTTCATTCCGGAGCTGCTGGGGATCGCGCCGGACGGCCAACCCTGCGCGGAGCTCTGGCTCGGAACCCACCCGAACGGGCCAGCACGCTTTGCGGACGACGGCTTCGAGCTGCGATCGGTGACCGGCGACCTGCCGTATCTCCTGAAGGTGCTCGCCGCGGCCGAGCCACTCTCACTCCAGGCGCACCCGACGACCGAGCAGGCGTCCGACGGATTCGCCCGCGGCGTATACCCAGATGCCAACGCCAAGCCGGAGTTGCTCTGTGCGCTGACGCGATTCGAGGCCCTCTGCGGTGTGCGGCCGGGCAATCGGACGGCCGAACTGCTCCAGCAGATCGGAGCGGACACGACCGCCGATCGCGTCGACACCGATGGTCCAGGTGCGGTGCTCCACGACCTGTACCGCGGTCGGCTCGATCCGACCGAGGTCGTCGAAGCGTGTGCGGACAGCGACCGGCCCGAAGCCCTGTGGGTGTCGCGGCTCAACAAGCGCTACCCCGGCGACGCCAGCGTGGCCGCGACGATCCTGCTCAACTACGTCGTGCTCCAGCCCGGCGACGCGCTGCACCTCACCGCCGGCAACCTGCACGCGTACCTCAGCGGCGCAGGCATCGAGTTGATGGGTGCCAGCGACAACGTCGTGCGCGGCGGCCTGACGGTCAAGCCGGTCGACGTCGACGAGTTGCTCCACGTCGTCGACCCCACCCCACTCCCCCAGCCACTGATGCTCGACGCCGCGAAGACTGGCCGCTATCTCCTGCCTGAGGCGGGCTGCTGCCTCCTCGCCCTCGACGCCGGAACGGAGCACGCCTCGACGGGCCACGAGCTCGCCATCAGCCTCGACGGCACCGCGTGGTACGTCCCCGCCGGCGCCACGCTCACCCCCGCCGCCCCCACCTACGTCGTCGTCAACACCCCCTGAGGCCCGAAACCATCGTTTGCGTCGGGATTCAGCACCGACAGGCGTGGCCAGATCCCGACGCAAACGTGGATTGGACCTGTGCTCGGGCTCGACGTCGGGATGGGGGTCAGGTGGTGCGGCGGATCTCGACGATCTTCTCGGTGGCGTGGTTGGCATCCGCGCCCTTATCGTCGAGGAGCTTGGCGCGGTCCTTCTCGGCCTCACGGGCGGCCTTGGCGAGGTCGGCCCGAGCGAGGGCCGCATCGACGCCGTGTTCGTTCATGAACTCGGCCCACTCGACGAGTTGGTCGACCATCTCGTCCTCCGGCACCACCGCGACGTTCTGGCCCTTGATGAACAGGTGACCGCGCTTGTTGCCCGCCGCGATGCCGAGGTCGGCGTCACGGGCCTCGCCCGGGCCGTTGACGACACAACCCATCACGGCGATCTGGAGCGGGATCTTCCGGTCGGCGAATGCCTCCATCGCCTGGTTGGCCACCGCGATCACGTCGACCTCGGCCCGACCACACGACGGGCAGGCGATCAGGTCGACGTTCTTGCGCTCGCGAAGGCCGAGTGCTTCGAGCAGCTGGCGACCGGCCCGCGCCTCTTCGACCGGGTCGGCGGTGAGCGAGTACCGGATCGTGTCGCCGATGCCCTCGAGCAGCAGCGTGGCGATCCCCGCTGTCGCCTTGACGAGGCCCGCCGGCGGCGGCCCGGCCTCGGTCACACCCAGGTGCAGCGGGTGGTCGGTGACCTCGGAAAGCTGGCGGTACGCCTCGACCATCAGTGGCACGCTCGATGCCTTCACCGAGATCTTGATCTGGTCGAAGCCGACCTCGTCGAAGTACGCCATCTCCTGCTGGGCCGACTCGACCATCGCCTCGGGCGTGGCGCCCCCGTACTTCTCGTACAGCGCGGGATCGAGGGAGCCGGCATTCACCCCGATGCGGATCGGCAGGCCGCGGTCACGGGCTTCAGCGGCGACGGTCTTGATGTGCTCGGGCCGGCGGATGTTGCCGGGGTTGAGCCGGAGGCCGTGGACGCCGGCCTCCATGGCCGCCATCGCCATCTTGTACTGGTGATGGATGTCGGCGATGATCGGCACCGGCGAGCGGGGCACGATCTGGGCCAAACCCTCAGCCGCTTCGACCTCGTTGCAGGTGCAGCGCACGATGTCGGCGCCGGCCGCAGCGAGCGCATAGATCTGCTGGATCGTGCCCTCGACGTCGGCCGTCTTCGTGATGGTCATCGACTGGACGGTGATCGGGGCGTCGCCGCCGACCTTCACATCACCGACCGAGATCTGCTTGGTCACCTTGCGGGTGACGAGCGCGCTGGAGACGTCCATGAAGGCCCGATCTATCCGATCGGCTTGGTGATGTCGAGGTACAGCCCCGTGAACATCAGCATCGCCAGCACGGTGATCACACCCATCGCGAACGGCATCAGGCGCTCGACGTCGGCGAAGTACCGCTGCTTGGTGCGGCGGCGACCCTCCTGGATGCGCTCGTAGACAGCGATCGCCGCGTGGCCGCCGTCGAGTGGGAGCAGCGGCATCATGTTGAACACGCCGACGAACACGTTCAGCACGGCGAGCATGTAGAGCACGCCGGCCAGTCCGCCGGACTCGCCGACGTCGTCGGACACCGTGGCGACGCCGTAGAGGGTGGTCGGGCGGGTTTCAAGGTCGTCGTTGGTGCCGGTGAGGTGCCCGAAGATGTTCACCGGGTTCAGGACCTTCACGATCCCCTTCGTCGACTCCCACGACACCGGCACGATGTCGGTGACCGAGTTGACGGCGGCCGACGCGACGCTGTGGTCCTGGTAGTAGGGCGGGCTGTAGCTGCGCACACCGAGGAGGGCTGTGCCGTACAACTCGTCGCCGGTCGGCACGGTGGTGTTCGAGCCGAGCTCGACCGGGATCGTCAAGGTCTCTCCATCGCGGATCAGCGCGACCGGCACGACGGTGCCCGGATCGTTCGTTCGCACGGCCTCGCCGAGTTCAACCGGCGACGTGACCGTGATCCCGCCGACCGACAGCACCTCGTCGCCGTCGACGATGCCGGCGTCACCGGCGGGCTGGCCGGCACTCGTCGCGGCGACGATCACCCGGGGCTCGTCCTGCGCCGTGAGCTCACCCTGGGTCGAGTACACGGCGAAGAGCAGCACGATGGCGATCAGGATGTGCATGATCGAACCGGCGGAGATCACCAGCAGACGCTTGGGGAAACTCTTCTGGCGGTACGTACGACCCTCGTCGGCGGGGTCGACCTCGTCCATCCGGTTCATCCCGATGATGCGGACGAACGCGCCGAGCGGCAGGGCCCGCACGCCGTACTCGGTCTCGCCCTTGCGGAAGCTCCACAGGCGCGGCCCGAAGAACAAGAAGAACTGGGTGACCTTCATGCCGGTCCAACGTGCCGTCATGTAGTGGCCGAGCTCGTGGAGGAAGATCGAGATGACGACGCCGACGACGAAGACGAAGATCCAGATGTTGACCGTGGCCAGCCACACGAACAGGGCGAGAATCGCCGCCATCGCGAGGTATCCCTGCCAGCCGCCCGCGGTCTCGTCGTCGCTGTGTTCCGACACGGCGCCGCCGGCCATGATCTCGCTCTTGGCCCGATCGAGGCGGGACGGAGGCGCGAACGCCGGAGCGATCGGCGTGGTGCCGGGCTCCTCGTTGTCGAGCGGGGTCAGTTGATCGGTCATCGTGCTCCGTGTCGCAGCAGGTCGTCGGCGATCCGGCGGGCGGTCCGATCCGCCTCGATCACATCGTCGACGGATGTGGGGACAGCACCATCATGGCGCTGCAGGACCCCAACGCACACGTCAGCGATCTCATTCCATCGCAAGTTTCCGGACAAGAACGCGTCAACCGCCACCTCGTTGGCCGCGCTGAGCCATGCCGGAGCGGTGCCGCCGGCCCGCCCGGCGTCGTACGCGAGGTCGAGGCAGCGGAACACCGACCGGTCGGGCGGCTCGAAGTCGAGGCGGCCGAGCTGGGCCCAATCGATGGCACCGAACGGGCTGGCGATCCTCGCCGGGTACGCGAGCGCGTAGCCGATCGGCAGGCGCATGTCGGGCATGCTGAGCTGGGCGATCGTGGAGCCGTCGGTGAACTCGACCATCGAGTGCACGACCGACTGCGGGTGAACGACGACGTCGATCCGGTCGTACGGGGTGCCGTAGAGCTCGTGGGCCTCGATGACCTCGAGCCCCTTGTTCATGAGTGTGCTCGAGTCGATCGTGATCTTCGGGCCCATGCTCCACGTCGGATGGGCCAGCGCCGATTCGACGGTGACGTCCGCCAGCTCGCCCGCGGACCGCCCGCGGAACGGGCCGCCACTGGCCGTGATCACCAACCGCTGAACCTCACGGTCGGCGTTCACCGACGATCGCAGGCACTGGTGCAACGCGCAGTGTTCGCTGTCGACCGGCACGAGTTCGGCGCCCGGCGTGGCCCGCAACGGCGCCACGACCGGACCCGCCGCGATGAGGCTCTCCTTGTTGGCCAGCGCCAACCGCTTGCCCGCCCGCAGCGTCTCGATCGTCACCGGCAGCCCGGCGAAGCCGACCACGCCGTTGACCACCACGTCGGAGGGCTCGACAACGTCGGCTGCGTCGGCCGAGACCGCGACGCGCACTCCGGGGGCGGCGGTTGCCAACTCGCCGGCGAACCGGTCGCGGGCCTCGGGGTCGGCCACGACCACCAGGTCGGGCCGGAACTCGGCGACCTGTTCGACGAGGAGCTTGGTCGAGCTGCCAGCGCTCAGCGCGGTGACACGATAGGCGTCCGGACGCCGAGCATTCTCGGCGCGGATGACCTCGAGGGTCTGGGTACCGATCGAGCCGGTCGACCCGGCGACACCGACGCGAGTCGGGCCGGTCAGACCGCCGCCCACGGCTCGACCACCAGCATCAGGTAGTACACCGCCGGCAACGCGAACAAGAATCCGTCGAACCGGTCGAGCACCCCGCCGTGACCACGGATGATCGTGCCGAAGTCCTTGACGTCGAGGTTGCGCTTGAACATGCTCTCGGTCAGGTCACCGAGCGGCGCCATGATCGAGATCACGATGGCGAGCAGCAGCAGATGGGTGGTGCTCGACCAGGTGTCGCTCAGGTCCTGCATGCCGATCACGAGCATCACGACGAGGGTGACGATCGTGCCCCCGAGGAAGCCCTCGACCGACTTGTTGGGGCTGATCCACTGACGCAGCGGCGTGCGCCCGAACGCCGAGCCGACGAAGTACGCCCCGATGTCGTTGGCGACGACTCCGATCCCGATGAGCACCAGCGTGTCGGTGCCCCACGGGGTGCCGGCACCGAACGTCGACCAGCGCAGGATCAGCGCGGCGAACGAGCCGAGGACGCCGATCCACACCACCCCGAGCATCGTGATCGCCATGTTCGGCATCGGGCCGACCTCGATCGAATCCGCCCCGATGAAGCCGAGCGCACCGGCCATGAACGCGAACGCGACCACGAGCGGGAGGGCGGAGTCGCCCACCCAATAGGCGGCCAGTGGGGCGGCGACACACCCGGCGACCCCGGCCGCGACCGCCGGCCGGTAGCCCTTCTCGGTGACCTTGCCGAAGTACTCGATCGCCCCCAGGCCGAGGAGCACCGTGACGAACGCGACCACTCCGGCCGGCCGCCACATGCTGAGGACGACGAAGACCACCGCGAGGACGAGGCCAGACGCCATCGCGATCGGCAGGTTCCGGCGATCGTCGGAGGGCGGCGGGGTGGCGCCGGCGCTCGGCGGGCGCTGCGGCGAACCACCGCGGCGCTTCGGGTCCGGCCGCCGCGGCATGCCGGAGGGGTCGGTGCCGATCGTGATGCGTGCCGGTTCACGTGCCGGTTCGGCGGCCAAGGTGTCGTGCACGGTCGTCGCGTTCGCATCCTCGGTCGCCGGCGACGCGTCGTCGTGCCAGGTGAGCTCGCCCGTCGTGTCGACCGGCTGCTCCCCCGTGGGATCCTTCGGCACGTCGTCACCCTTCCACACCGGTGAGTCGGTGGAGAACGACGACCACACATCGAGGTCGTCGGTCGAGCCTTCGCTCTCGATCTTGTCGATCCGCGGCACTTCGCCCGTTGCCGGCTCGGTCCAGTGCGGGAGCGGACCCGTGTCGTCACGACCGAAGCTCAGCTTGTCACCCGATCCCGTACGCGAGCCCTCGTCGACCGAGGTGACCGGCTGTTCGGAGGTCTCGCCGAACAGCGGTCCACCGAACTCGTCGTCCTCGAAGGCGTCCATCTCGCTCTCGAGCGGGCCCGGACGACGGGGGTTCTTGTCGCCGGGACGCCACATGTCGTCGCTCATGCTGATCGCCTTCCACTCTCGCGAGCTCTGTCCGCTCCGCTCATACCTCGAGCAGTTCCTGCACCGCTCATACCTCGAGCAGTTCCTGCGCCGCTCATACCTCGAGCAGTTCCTGCTCTTTGCGCCCAAGCGCTGCGTCGACGTG
>CAZYWK010000073.1:0-14495 GCA_964651825.1 uncultured Ilumatobacteraceae bacterium
CGACGCCCTCATCCACTCAAACTAGAAAATGTCTCAAACGGCTTGACAGGTTCCGCCACGGCGGTCCCGACCGTGGCGATTCGTGAGGTGATCGGTGATGTCGATGTGCTCGCGGCACTCCACCATCATACCGGTACCGGTATGATGGTGGCATGGCCACAGAGCTGTACTCACGGCATCTGATCCGCATGGCGCGCCGCGAGGCAGGACTCAGCCAGCAGCAGCTCGCCCACCGCGCCGGCACCAGCCAGGCCGCCGTGTCCGCCTACGAATCGGGACGCCGCTCACCATCGGTCGACACCCTGTGCCGTCTCCTCGCAGCGGCCGGGTTCGAGGTGCGCATGCGTCTCGCTCCACCCGACACCCACACACCCGCTCTCGCAGCCGCCGAAGCACACGTACCCGCCGAGCAACTCGCCGACCACGGCGACCGCGAACGGGCACGGCTCGACCGACTTCGAGTCGATGCCTGACCTCGACGCCGCCGCCATCGTGCGGGTGCTCAACCGACACGGCGTCCGGTACGTGATCATCGGTGGCATCGCCGCCCAGGTCCGCGACCTCCCCGTGCCCGCAACCGTCGACATCGACGTCACCCCAGCGCGCGACCGGGGGAACCTGCAACGACTGGCACGCGCCTTCGACGAGCTCGACGCCGGCCTGTATACCGCTGACGAGGCCGGCACCTGGTTCCCGCGGACTCCGGTCGAGAACTGGGCGCAGTACGACACACTCCACCTGATGACGACACACGGGCCGATCGACATCGTGTTCGTCCCCGACGGTGCACCCAGCGGTTACGCCGAGCTGACGCGAGGCTCGTCACGCGAGCTGCTCGGCGGCGAGCCGTGGTCGTCGTGAACGAAGCGACTTGGGGACGCCTCAAGCAAGCAAGTGGCCGAGCCAAGGATCTTGTACACCTCGACCGCTACCACGAACACCGCCGCCGGTGACGTGCCGCGGACCCCGCAGGCAAAGGGTGACCGCAAGAACAGTACGTTTTTGGTACTGTTCTTGTCGTGCCTGGGAAGTACTGGGATGCCCTGATGGATGTTGCCGTTGACAACGGCGGCTACGTCACGCCCGCGCTCGTAGCGCCATTCGGTGTCCCGGCGGTCGAGCTCCGCAAGATGGTCTCCCGGGGAACGTTGGAGTCGGCCGGCCACGGCGTCTACCGCGTGCCGTCGTTGCCGATCGATCGCTACGACGAGTTCATCCTTGCTCGCCTGTGGGCGGCGGGTCGCGGCGTGATCTCGCATGACTCCGCGCTGCTTCTTCACGAGCTCTGCGACATCAACCCCACCAAGGTCCACTTGACGATCCCCACCTCGTATCGGATCAGCCGGGCTGGCGGCGAGCGCTACGCGATCCATCATGCGGATCTCGACGAGCGAGACGTGACACGACTCGAGGCCGTCGTCGTGACCACGATCCGACGGACGCTGCGGGACGTCGTCGGCTCGGTCCCGACCTACCTCGTTCGCCAAGCTGTCGAGACCGCCCGTCAGCGCGGAGCGATCACGGCAGACGAGCACGACCGGTATGTCGATTGTCTTCGTGTGGAGCGCGGGTGATGGCCGAGCGCCCGCGCGGCTCGAAGGAGTTCCAGCGTCTGCTGCAACGCCACGCCGCCGAGATCGGTCAGCTTCCCCAACGTGTCATGCACCTCGTTCGGGTCGGCGTGGTCTGCGCAATGCTCGACGATGTTCGCCACGACGATGGCGGGCACCTCTTCATCGTCAAGGGCGGCACCGCGATGCAGCTCCGCCTCGGCATCCAGGCACGCGCTACGACCGACCTCGATGTTGTGTTCGCCGGACGAGTCGAGGAGTGGCTCGAGCGGTTCGACGCGGCCACGGCCGACCGGGAGTGGAACGGTTTCACCGTGACCCGCAAGTCCGAGCCGAAACAGATCGAGGTTCCAGGGCTCGGCTATCGGCCGTGGCGCGTACCATTGCAGATCCGCTACGAGGGACGCGAATTCGGCAGCATCGCCCTCGAAGTCGCGGTCGACGACGACGCTGCCAAGCACCACGACTTGATCGCACCGGACGGCATCGAGCTCGCCGCATTCGCGATCGACCCGCCCGAACTGGTGCCGTGCCTCGACGTACCGAACCAGATCGCGCAGAAGCTCCACGCCTGCACCGAGCCGCTCCCCGACGGCAACGAGCGGGTTCGCGACATCATCGACATCTGGCTCCTCGAAGCCCTCCTCGACCCGGAGGAGATGCCGAGCCTCAAGGCAGCCTGCCTGTCCACGTTCCGGCGACGCCAGAAGCATGTCTGGCCTCCGGTCGCCCCGTCGTCGCCCGGCTGGGAGCGGGAGTACGCCCTGCTTATCGCCGAGTACCCCGACGCGCCTGCAGACGTCGCCGCCGCGGTCGAGTACATCAATGATCTCCTCCGGCGGATCGACGGCACAGAGGCGACGACGCGCTCAAGATAGCGAGAAACGCAATTCCGGCGCGCCGCCACCCCTTCCCCGAGAGCCGTGGCTGGGAGCACCGCGGAAGCGCACCGAACTCCACCCACCTACGAATCAGGCCGACGCTCACCGTCGGTCGACACGCTGTGCCGACTACTGGCCGCAGCTGGCTTCGAGGTGCGCATGCGTCTCGCTCCACCCGACACCCACACCCCGCGCTCGTAGCCGCCGAAGCCCACCTACCCGCTGAGCAACTCGCCGACCACCGCGACCACGAATGGGCACGGCTCGACCGACCTCGCGTCGATGCCTGACCTCGACGCCGCCGCCATCGTGCGGGTGCTCAACCGACACGGCGTCCGGTACAGGCAAGTGGCCGAGCGAAGGATCTCGAGCACATCGACAGCTACCACGAACACCGCGCCGCGAGTGATCTGCCGTCACGAGGCATCCCGCTGACCGTTCACGACATCCAACGCCTCGCCGACGAAGCGGAAGCCGGCTACGACCCCAGCCAGCTCCGCCCACGAGGCAGCCGTCCCGCATGGGCTCGGCACCAGCCGAGGTCGTCCCTGTGCGCCTCGAACCGGAATTGCGAGCCGCTGTCGAGACTCGGGCAACGGCGAATGAGACGACGACGAGGGAGATCATCCGCGCGGCGATCCGCCGCTACCTCGCGAAGTGGTCACCCCGGTCCACGTCCGCCGATGCGCGGGGCGACTCTCCGCGGTGTGGTGGGGCTGGGACGACCTCGACCCGGCCGAGCAGGCCCACATCGAGGCGATGACCGCGGAGTTGCGTCGACGACTCGCCGATGCCTACTAGAGGCACGGGTTCAGCCGTTTGCTCGCAAGTCGCGAAGGATTGAGACGGCTTCGGCGTATAGCTATGCGGTGGCCAGCGGCGCAGCCGACCGGCCGCGACTCCGCTGTGGTCGGCAGCTTCGGTGAGCCAGCGGTTGATGACCGTGACGTCATGGGGTGCCCTGTTGCGGGGCGGGTAGTCGGTCATCGCGCCGCCTCGACGACGGCCAATTCGTCGCGCGGCAGCAGGCCCCGGTCGCGGGCGGTGGCGATTGCCTGGTCGATGAGACGGCCGTCGAGGTGCCGTTCTATACCATCGAGAATCGCTCGGATCGGTGTGACGACCGGTATGCCTTCGTGATGTGTCACGTTCGACGGCTCGAGGTCGCGGACGTGCAGAACGTAGGCGGCAGGTGCCTCTCGACGAACCCTCGCGGTGAAGGAATTCTCGATTCGTGTCGCGCAAGTCGGCAATTGGGATGCTTTGTATCTTGATGGATAGCGCGCGATCGGACTTCGAGCGGTTCGTGGCGGAGGTCGAGCCACGTCTGCGCCGTGCCCTTGTCGCCGGGCTTGGGGCCGCGGTCGGGCGTCAGGCCGCGATGGACGCGCTGGCGTGGGCGTGGCAGAACTGGGACCGTGTGCGGGAGATCGAGAGCCCGGTCGGCTACCTGTACCGGGTGGGGCGGACGGTGGCGGTTCGTAGCGGGGCCCGCGACGTCCCGGTGGCCGAGGTCATGCCGGGTGTCGCGGCGCCGGACAATTCGTTCGAGCCTGGTCTTGCGCCGGCGATCGCGCGGTTGTCGGAGCCACAGCGGTGTGCGGTGATTCTGGTGGTCGGATTCGGGTACACGTTGCGTGAGGCGGGCGAGGTGCTCGGGGTGACGGCATCGACGGTGCACCGGGATTCGGAGCGGGCGCTGGTCCGTCTGCGGTCGGAGTTGGAGGTTGAGAGTGCCCACTGACCTGGATCAGCAAGTCCCTCGGTTCGCCGAGGCACTCGACCGGGCGGCGTCGGCGATCTCGGTTGACGAGATCCTCAGGCGCGGAGCCGTTGCTGTGGACGTCGATCGTGTGGAGTGGCCGACGTTGGACCAGGTCCCGCGCATCGATGGCGTGGCGGGGATCCACGCCGAGCCGGGCCACGACGAGAACGGTGAACGCGGCTCGGCGATGGAGCTCGTCCCGGCGGTTGCCGCTCGACCGCCGACCCGCCGCCGTGTCGCGCAGGTCGTGCTCGGGGTAGCGGCGGCCGTCGTGTTGGTCGTCGGCCTGGCAGCGATCGTGTGGACCGGCGACGAAATCGATCCTGTCGATGTGCCCGCGTCGACGGCCCTCGCTCCGCCGACCACCATTGCGGTCAGCCCGTTCGTGGGTGTGTGGCTGTCGACCGACACCGACGGTTCGTCCCAGATGATGGAGATCGCTCGTGCTGGCACCGACGGATACGGCGTCGTGATCCGCGACGAGGCCGCCACGGCCGCGTGTGCAGGTGGGGCGTCCACCCTGACCGGGGCCGGGCTGCTCGCCACCGATACGTCGTTGGTGATTGCCGAGCCCGAGCTGACCTGCGACGACGCGACCACACCCGCGATCGGGCCCCCGCCCCAGACCGAGCTCGCCGACTTCACACTCGAGCTCGACACAGCGACCGGTGAGCTCGTCGACGACTTCGGGGTCGTGTGGAGACGGGCCACAGAACGCTTGGAGGAGTTCCTCGCTGCACGTATCGCCGGCACGGGCGCCGAGGGGATGGTGGAGGTCCTCCACGACCCCGACATCGACGTTCCGCTCCTGTATGCCACCTCCTCGGGTGCCCCGTACGAGCGTTACGAGATCGAGCGTGTCGACGCGCGCTGGCCCTCGGGTATCGGGACCTTCAGGGTCCGGCTGTTCGCGGACGGCGACGCGAGCGTGGTCGAGCAGGAGTTCTTCTGGTCAGGTGGCGGGTTTGGCATGGATGACGATGCGACGATCGAGAACGGCCAGCCGCTCGTCCTGTCCTACACCTCCTCCGACGGCGAGGTCTCCGTTTCGGCACCGAGCACATGGCAGACGTGGATGCCCGGCAAGGTCGACGACAACGGCGGAAGTCCTGGGTATGCCCCGGACGTGTGGTTCGGTGGCTTGTGGCGTCCCGAGGAGTTCTTCGGCAGCGGGGAGCGAATCGAACTGGTCGACCCTGTCGCCTACGACGAGTGGTGTGCCGAATTCGGCGGGTCCCCGCTGCTCTCCGGGCCGGCCGATGCCGCTGCGGTTGCCCAGCAGGTCGTTGCCGATCCCAACTTCGAGACGACTGCACCCGTGGCCGCGCGCGTCGGTGGTGTCGAGGCCGTGTCGATCGACGTCACCCTTGCTCCCGGCGGCGAGGCTTGCGGGGTCGGCATCATCGACATCAGCCGCTGGATCCACGGGCTTCGGGAACCCGGGTCGCGCCTGCGTCTCTATCTCGTCGATCTTCCGGAGGGCATGTCTGTCGAGACCTTGGCGATCACGGTCGTGGCGCCCGAGGAGCGCTTCGACGAAGTCATCGAAGAGACCAAGCCGATCATCGACTCGATCGAGTTCCACCCCGGCTGACGGCGACACGAGCGCGGCCGACGAATCGACGACAAGTCAGGAGATGCACATGATCGACCGAACAGGAAACGTCGGTGCGGTGACGCTCGCGCTCACGCTCGTGCTCGCCGCCGCCTGCGGGTCTGATGCCGATCCGGCATCAACCACCTCCACAACATCAGCTACCTCGACGCCGGGGGATCTCGACACGGCCGCCCCGGTCGAATCGACGATGACACCGCCTCCATCGACCGAGCCCACCGAGCAGGCAGCGGGCTTCCCCATCGCGACGTTTGCCGCCATCAGCGAGGATCCCGTGACCGAGGAGTTGGCGGCCGAGTTCCAGGCGGCCCTGGCCCTGCACGACGTGGCCAATGGGGGCGGGATGTCGGCCACCGTGATGACCGCCGAAGGCACCTGGAGTGGAACGACGGGCAAGGCCGACGGTGTCCGAGACCTCCAGGTCGACGACCAGTTCGCGATCGCCAGCATCACCAAGTCGGTGATTGCAGCGCAGGTGATGTTGATGGTCGAGGCCGGCGAACTCGGTCTCGAGGACCTGGTCGCGGAACACCTTCCGCCGGATCTCGGCTTCGACACCAACGAGGCAACCATCCGCCAACTGCTCGGCCACCGCAGCGGCATCCCCGAGTACTACGACCTGGGCCCACTTCAGAGCATTCAGCAGACCGACTTCGAGCGGGTCTTCACGCCGACCGAGATCCTGGAACTGGTACCCGCCCGCCGGACTCCTCCCGGGAGCGCCTTCGCCTACGCGGAGACCAACTACCTACTGCTCAGGCTGGCGATCGAGCACCTGCGAGCGCGCCCGCTCGCCGAAGTACTCCGCGACGGAACCCTCGCCATGGACGGGTTGGAGCGGCTCGTCTACCAACCCGCTGAGAGCCCGACCGAGCCCATGGCCACGCCTGCGGGCGAATCGAGTAGCGAACTCGGGGTCAGGGGCGGCTACCTCCCATCGCTCGCAAGTGCAAGCGCGTACCACGTGATCGCATCGGACTCGCGTTCGCTGGCGCGGTGGTGGCGGGCGTTGTGCGCCGGCGAGATCATCTCCCGAGCGTCGCTCACCGAGATGTCAACGCTCGAGCCCGCGCCCCACATCGGTGCCTACGGACTCGGGATGTGGAACCCCGCCACGGGGTACGCCACAGCCTTCGGGCACGGCGGACAGTTGCCGGGCTATATGTCATGGGCAGCGTGCCTACCCGACCACGAAGCGGTGATCGTCGTGCTCACCAATCACGAAGTTGTAGACGGCCACCTCGCGTTCTCCATGGGGTTGGCCCGTCCGCTGGTAGACGTCCTTCGCTAGGGGGCGACCGAGGCGCGTTATCACCGCATTTCCCCGAGGTATGGTACGTTAACCACGTTCTTCCCCGTCTGAATGGGAGAAACCCGTGGATAACGAGATCGTGTTCGCCGGCGACATGCCGTCGCAGACCACCAGCGACACGGTACGCCGCGGTGACCTTCGCCCACTGGCGCGCGGGATCTACACGACCGACACGACGAGCAGCCCCGAGGCAGTCGTCGCGCGCCACTGGCACACGATCGTCGGCCACGAGTTCCCCAACGCCGTCATCACCGACCGCTCCGCGCTCACCGGCGGCAAGGTCGACGGCTACCTGTACCTCTCGCGCCACGGCCGCCCCCGCGAACTCGCGTTGCCCGGCCTCGACGTGCTCGCGCGCCGCGGTGCCGGTCCCCTCGACGGCGACCTCCAACTCCCGGGCGGGCTCTGGCAGGCATCGAGGGCACGAGCACTCGCCGAGAACATGCGGCCCTCCCGCTCCCGTGGTGGCCGCCCGCGGCGCACGCTCGACGACCACGAGATCGATGCGTGGATCGAGCGACTCTGTCGACTCGAGGGAGAGGAGCGAGTCACCGAGTACCGGCGACAGGCCGAACGATTCGGCCCTCAGCTCGGCGTCGAGGCCCACGGCATTGCTGCGCTCGGGCGCAAGATCGGTGCCGCCATCGGCAGCCAGGAGATCCCCACGTCGAGCCGAGCGCTCGCCGCGCGCCAGGCCGGGCTCCCGTTCGACCCCGACCGCATCGAGCGCTTCGACGCACTCGTCGTCGCCCTGCGCTCTGCGGCTCCCCAGTCGCGCCACGGGCTCGCTCCCGACTCGTCAGCGTTCTCGGTGCAGGCGTTCTGGGAGGCGTACTTCTCCAACTACATCGAAGGCACCACCTTCACCGTCGACGAAGCGAAGTCCATCGTCTTCGACGGAACACCCGTCACCGACCGAGCGGCAGACAGCCACGACATCCTCGGCACGTACGCGATCGTCGGCGACCCCGACGAGATGAGCCGAACGGCCGCCAACCCCCACGAGTTCATCGACCTGCTGCGCGCTCGCCACGCCACGCTCATGGGTGGCAGACCGGAGATTGCCGGCGTGTTCAAGGCGCTGCCGAACCAGGCCGGCGTGACCCTGTTCGTCGACCCGGGCCTCGTCGACGGAACGCTCCGCGAGGGCTGGCACCGGCTCGCCGAGCTCGACACCGCCTGGGAACGTTCGGTCTACACGATGTTCCTCGTCTCCGAGGTCCACCCGTTCACGGACGGCAACGGCCGCATCGCCCGCGTCATGATGAACGCCGAGCTCGTGGCCGGCCACCAATCGAAGATCGTCGTGCCGACCGGGTTCCGCAGCGATTACCTCAGCGCGCTGCGCCGCCTCAGCCGCGACGACGATCCGAGCGTGTACATCAAGGCACTGCGGTTTCTCCACGACTACACCGCCCAGATCGACTGGACCACCCACGACGCCGCGGAGGCCGACCTCCGTACCACCAACGCGTTCGCAGAGACCGACGACGCCCCACGGCTCAGGCTGCTTCGCCCCGCCCCGCCGACGTGAGCCCGAGCAGGCGACGAGGCGAGCGGTCGTTGGCGAGCGGCGCTGCGTTCCAACGGAAAGTTCGGGTGCGACGCGCCGGGCTGGGACGCTGCGGCGCCGAGGCGGTGGGTCACTGGCTGTGGTCGAGGTCGGCTGCACCGAGAGCGCGAAGGGTCATGTCGAGCATGCGTGCCAGGTCGCTCTCGGAGACATCGCTGTTGTCGACGATGCGCTGTGAGATCAGCGGGCCCTGAATGATGTGCATCGCCATGTCGACATCGAGGTCGGCGGAGATCTCGCCGCGGGCGATCGCCCGCTGGAGTGCCACCGTGGTCGGCCCGCGGGGCTGAACGCGGGCGAGTCGGAACAGCTCACGGTTCTCGGCGCTCTCGATCGACTTGGCGACCATCCACGCGAACAGTTCCCTGCTCTGCCGCGACGAAGCCACGTCGAGATAGCGACGGTGGATCACTTCGAGATCGCCTCGCAACGTTCCCGTGTCGGGTGGTGTCCGAGCGGTGACGCTGTCGGCGACCGCTGCGAACACCAAAGCGTCGGTACTCCCGAAGTGCCGATACAGCGTCGTCTTCGCCACACCTGAGCGCCGAGCGACCTCATCGGCAGTAATGCCCGCGACGCCGGTGGTCGCCACGATCTCCAGCGCAGCATCGACGAGGCGCCTGCGTGCGGCTTCGCTACGTGGTCGAGCCATATCGCTCAACATCGTAGCTCCAACCTCTCTCACAGTTTCGCATGTGAGAACCATGTGCGCTGTGTTACGCTACTATTCGTAGTGTAATGGCGCCGCCGACAATGAACAGGAATGGACATTCAGATCATGATCACCGTCTCAGGACTCACGAAGCACTACGGCGACCGCATCGCCGTCCAGGAGATGAGCTTCGATGTCGCGGCCGGACGAGTCACCGGATTCGTCGGCCCGAACGGCGCCGGCAAGTCGACGACGATGCGAATGATGGTCGGGCTCACGCGTCCCGACCACGGCGAGGTCCGCTATCACGGTGTTCCGTACACGCGACTGCTGCGGCCCGCACGCATCGTTGGCTCGGTGCTCGATGCACGCTGCATGCACCCCGGCCGAACAGCCAGGAACCATCTCCGGGCGACCGCGGCGCTCAGCGCGATCTCCGCGGATCGAGTCGACGAGGTCCTCCGCGAGGTCGGACTCGAGAGCGCGGCCGACCAACGCGCCGGCAGCTTCTCGCTCGGCATGCGCCAACGCCTCGCCCTCGCCGGTGCCCTGCTGGGAGAGCCCGAGGTGCTGTTGCTCGACGAACCGTCCAACGGCCTCGACCCCGATGGCATCCGCTGGTTGCGGAACTCCCTGAGCGCCTTCGCCGCACGGGGCGGCACGGTCTTCGTGTCGAGTCATCTGATCGGCGAACTCGCGATGTTCGCCCACGACCTGATCGTCGTCGGCGGGGGAAAGCTCCTCGCCGCTGAATCCGTTTCCAGCACGCTCGCCCGCGGGCGTTCGACCGTCGTCGTCCGCACACCCCAGGCGGCCGAGCTCGCCAGCCTCCTGCATCGCGGGGACATCGAGTTCAGCATCTCCCACGACCGACTGTCGATTCACGGCGCGACCACGGCGACGGTGTCCCAGCTCGCCTTCGATCATCAGATTCGGGTCGTCGAGATCACCGAGACCTCGCGATCGCTCGAAGAGATCCTGCTCGAGATGACGAGCCCCGTCACCGAGTTCGCCTCGGTCTGAACCGCCGAGCGCATCTCACCCACCGCATCGATCCACCGCATCGATATCACTGCCACGACGAAGGAAACCATCTCCATGACTATCTCCACTCACCCCACCGCGTCGGCCTCGGTCGTGCACGCATCGTCCACCGTCCGAGTTCTCCAGCGATCTCGTCGTGACGACATCGCCTCGATCCCGACCGCGCTGCACAGCGAATGGATCAAGGTGTCGTCGCTCCGCTCGAACGTGACGATCCTCGCACTGACCCCTGTCATCGGCGTCGCGCTGTCGTGGATCCTGGCCACCTTCGTCCAGATCGATCCGGATACGGATCTCCCGTTCACGGTCGGTCTGACATTCATCTTCTCGACATGGCTGACCACCGTCCTCGCGGCGATCATGGGCACGCTGATGTTCACCTCCGAGGCCCAGCACGGAACCCTCGCGACCGTAGTTACGGCCCAACCCGCCCGATGCGTGACCGTCGCGTCCAAGACGATCGTCGCGGCGAGCTTCGGACTGGCGATGGGGTTCGTCGGGATGATCGGTGGTCTCAGCGGAGCCATCCTGGGCGGACTCCCGAAGGGCGACACGTCGGCGATGGCATCGACCGCACTGTGGGGGCTCCTGCTCACCACGCTCGCTCCCATACTCGGCCTCGGTGTCGGCATGATCCTGCGCCACGGTGCCGCCGCGGTCTCGATCCTGCTCGTCTGGGCGTTCGTGCTGGAGAACATCGCCCGCGCCCTCATCCCGGTGAGCACGGCCCGGTACTTGCCCTTCAGCGTCGCCACCGGACTCCTCGGCATGAGTTCGGCAACCGACACACCCGAGTCGATCGCTGCTGCCCTGACCCCGTTCCAGAATGCGGTGCTCTTCGGCGGCTACGCGTTCACCCTCCTCGCGATCGGTACCACCCTCTTCTACCGACGCGACGCGGACTGAGAACGCCGCGCGGGGCCACGAGTCACGGAACGTGGGGGCGTCGTCCACGGGCGCGCCCGCGGGTTTCCAGCGTTCGCGCCAGGGCACCTCGGGATCGGATGCCGAGTTTGCGGTAGATGCGCGACAGGTTCGACTCGACGGTGCGGACGCTGACGAACATCGCGTTGGCGACCTCCGCGTTGGAGCACCCCGATGCCACCAGTTCGGCGACCTGGAGCTCGGTCGCCGTCAGCTCGGCGGACTGCATCGACCGACGCCCACCGAGACGTTCGCGCTCCTCGTCGCACCTGCGTACCCACGTCGCCGCGCCCATCGCCTCGAACAGCTGGCGCGACTCGCCGAGGAGCTCACCGGCATCCGTGCGGCGCTTCGCGCGACGGGCCGCGGCGCCCGCGGCGAGCAGGGTGCGCGCCAGCTCGTACCTGAGGTCGTATGCCCGCTGGACTGCCGCGGCATCGTCGAACAGCGCTCGGGCGCGAACGTCGTCGCCCTGCGCCGCGGCGATCACCCCGGCGGCCGCATCGGCGTCGGCGACCGCCGTCGGGACCTGGTTGTGGCGGGCGTCGCGCGACAAGCGATCGGCGGCGGCGCTCGCGTCGCCCAGGCGACCGGCGGCCACCAGCGCTTCGACGAGGTCGCGCCGGAAGTGTAGGAAGCGCACCGAGCCGACTCCGTGTTGCGCGTAGCGACGCTCGACGTCGACGAGGGCGTCCGCCGCGCCCGGCCGCCCGAGGGTGTGGTCGACGAGCGCCGCCTGCTTGTCGACCCAGAGTTGCACGAGTTCGCTGTCGGCAGGCTCGGCATCCCGGTTGCTCGACAAACGCTCGAGCAGCGCCAGTGCGCCAGCGCCGTCACCGCGGCCCGCGAGCAGCAGCGCATGGCTCGCCCGCGCCTGATTGTGGCCGGGAAACTCCCATCGGTATTCGCCGAGGCGCGCCATGTTGTCCTCGGCCCGTGCCCATTGGCCGCGGACCAGCAGATGTTCGGTGAACTCGTGCAGCGCGACGAGATATGCCGGGATCCTGCCGTCGGCGAGCTCGCGAGCCACGACGGGCTCGGCGATCTCCTCGGTGCGCGGATGATCACTCCACACCAACGGTTCGATGAGCAGATACTCGAGCTCACGGCGGAGTGGATCATCGGCGACCGCCTCGACCAGCGCGATTCCGGCGTCGACGTCGAACGGTTCGCCCGCGACCGCCCGGGCCAGCAGCAGCAGCATCCGACCCGCAACCGCTCCGGGCCGGTCGAGTTGGCGATGATCACCGAAGGCGCGCTCCGCGACCTCGACCCCGCGACAAGCGTCCTGGTGCACGACGATGCGCGCCAGCCGCCTCTGCAGGTCATCGCGACGATCGAGATCGGTGGTGAACACGAGCGCCTGCTCGATCACCCCCTCGGCGGCGGGATACCCGCGCAAGTTGCTCGCCACCGACGCGTCGACGAGGGCGACGCGCTCGCGGAGGTCGTGCAACGCGGACGCGTCGACGTCGGTCGATGCGTTCCGCGGGTCGGAACCTTGGCGCAGCGTGGCGATCACCGAATCGGCATCGGGGTAGCGGCCGGCGTGCACCGCGAACCGGGCGAAGGCATACACGCGCTCCAATCGGACGAGGGACTCGACCGTGGCCGGTGTGAGGTCGACGCTGGCCCGGGCGAGGGTGACCGCCGCTTCGGAGGCGCCGCGTTCGTGCGCGTCCAGCGCGGCGCGCGCGAGTTCGCCGGCGATCGATTCGTCGGGGCCAACGGCAGCGGCCATGAGGTGCGTCGCCCGTTCGACGATGTCGTCGGTCGACGCCGCCATCGCGAGATGGATGTCTCGCCGTACCCGTGACGGCAGCGTGTCGATGGCTGCGGCGGCGAGCAGCGGGTGACCGAAGACGACCACTCGCGAGCCCGCCGACGTCAGCTCGCTGCGCAGTGCGGCGATCCCCGCGGCCTCTGCCGGTTCCAACGTGGCGAACAGATCGACGTCGCTCAGCGCCACGCTCAACAGGTCGAGCGTCGGGCGGACCGCCAGCGCAGCTGCGGCGAGCGCGCGACGTGTGGCCATCGGCAGGTTGCTGACGCGGGCGCCCACGCTGTCGCGCAGTGACGCCGGAAGGGCGGTGGCGTCGATCGGCGTCCCGGCGGCAACGCTGCGCGCCAGCTCAGCCCCGTACAGCGGGTTGCCACCGGTGTACTGCGCGATGCGCACGAACTCGGCCCGGCCGAGCGAAACCCCACTCGCATCGGCGATGCTCTCGCGCAGTGACGCCAGGTCGAGCCCGGCGAGTTCGATTCGAGTGAACGCACCGTTGTCGACGAGGCGCTCCGGCTCGATCAGCGCCGGCTCGTCGCTCCGCCGGCTCAGCACGGCGACGGCACAGCGCTGTTCCATCCCCCGCATCGCGTAGGCGAGCGCTCCTGACGATGCCGCGTCGAGCCAGTGAAGATCGTCGACGACCATCAGCAGCGGCGTCGCGTTCGGTCCGATCGCGGTGTCGAGCAGTGCAGACGTCGCGAATGCCACGAGCTCGGGCGACACGATGCCGGAGCGATCTGCTGAGGTGGCACTCGCCAGCTGCTCGCGATGGCGCGGCGAGAGCGCATCGAGATCCTCCGACGCAACGGCGTTCACGATCTGGGCGAGTCCGGTCCACGGCAGTCCGGCTTCGGCCGCCGTGGGCGCCGTCTGCCACACCCGCCAGCCCGACTCCGTCGCCCGTGAGGCGACGGCGGCGAGGACCGTCGACTTCCCGATGCCCGCTTCCCCCGCGAGCTCGACGATCCGGCCGGTGCCGAACCTCGCCTCGTCCATGGCCGCGACGATCCGCTCGATCTCGTCCCGCCGACCGACCGCGCGCGCCACCACGGCGACGCATCGTACGAGCCTCGACAAGGCCCTCCGACGCGACGTCGGATCACCCCGCCTCAGGATGTGGTCGGACCTCGTCGACGCCGGCTGGCGATGATGACGAGCACCAATCCGCCGAGGCAGAGCCAGATCGCCACAGTGGCGACACCGCCCTGATCGCCGCCGGTCACCGGGAGCTGGCCACTCCACGGTGTCACCGGACCGGGAAGGGTCGTCGCCGGTGCCGGCACGACCGCCAGGTTGACCGGCGGGTTCGTGATGGGTGGGTTCGTCACGGGTGGGTTCGTGATGGGTGGGTTCGTGATGGGGGGCGTGTCGC
>CAZYWK010000073.1:14595-21217 GCA_964651825.1 uncultured Ilumatobacteraceae bacterium
GGGTTCGTCACGGGTGGGTTCGTGATGGGTGGGTTCGTGATGGGGGGCGTGTCGCTGGATGCGGTGACCGTGACGGAACCCACCGCGAGCGCCATCGAACCTGGTTCGCCGACGACGTAGACGAACGTCCCCGTTCCGTCGGCGTCGGCGGCGACGTGGACGTCGCCGTCGGGATCGAGGAATGCCTCGCCGCCGTCGTACCCGACGACCTGCACGAGCTCGAGGTCCGCGCCCGGCTCGGACGGCACGTCGTTGGCCAGCAGGACCGATGCCGGCAGCACGGTCTCGACACCGGTTCGGACAGTCACCTCGTCGTCGACCGCGACCGGCACGGGAGGAATGGCGATGCGCACGTCGAGCGTCTCGAACTCGTTCGCCCCTGCGACGCGGACACGTAGCTGTGCGGTGCCCGTCGACCAGGTCGTCCACTCGTCGACACCGATCAGCAGCGGGCCCGTCGTACTCACCAGCCCCGACGGATCGACATCGCCGAACACGGTGAGGGTGCCGGCTGTGGGTCGGATCGACGGCTCGGGTTCCACCTCGTAGCGGGCCGGCGTGCCGAGCTCGTTGACGAGCACGACCTCCAACATGTGCCCGGGTTCGATCGTCACCGAGTCGGGCAGCACCTGAGTCGGTCGTGGACGCGTCGTGCCCGTCCCCGCGCCTGGTGCCGGCTCGCCCTCGTCGACGGTGACGACCTCCGGCCCCTCGGGATCGGGCACGACCGCCAGGTCGGGATCGATGGCGATCAGTCGGTCGCTGCTGCCGATCGTCGTGCGCCCGAGATCGAACTCGCGGAAACAGCGGGCCTCGCCGGGGATGTCGGTCGAGCGGAACGTCGCCACCGCCTGCTGGTCGCCGATGTAGACGCCGCAGTCGACGTCGCCGAACAGCGCACCGCCGGGGGTGGGCTTCGGATCACGGAGACGGGCGTCGCTCGACGGCAGGCTCAGCGTCGAGACCGGTGTCGCCGTCGCCGGGTGGAGCGGATACGGATCCTCTCGCGACAGCGAGGTCAGGTCGATGCGCTCGAGCGCGGTGTTCGTCCAGCCGGGCGTGCCCCGGGCCACGAGGAGCTCGGTGTCGCTCAGCCAGCCGACCCCGAGCTTGCGCACGTCGGGCCCGGCGGTATCCCGATAGAGATCCTCGTTCCAGGCGGTCACCACCTGCGCGCTGCGGACGAAGGGGGACTCCGTGGGCCAGCCGGGGCTGACCGGCACGACGACGACGGCGAGCACGCTCCCCGACCATCCGGCCGGATGGGCGTCGTCGACCGGGAGGTCGCTGCGGGTGCCCAACACGTCCTTCACCACGGCGACGTGTCTGCCGTCCGGCGACAGGGTCGGGCATTGATTGCCCCAGGACTGCACGGCGATGTTGGCAGCGAACGGCAGGATGCCGAACCACTCGGGTGCGCCGGTGAACGACGGATCGCCGAGGGTCCCGACCGGCGTCCAACCGCCCGCCCCCTGCTCATAGATCATGGTGCCCACCAGCAGGCGGCGTCCATCGGGGGTCATCGACAGGCACGGCTCGGTGGTGTTCCACATCGACGACCTCATCCGGCTGCATTCCGTGGAGTGCTCTCCGCCCGGGGTGATCTCCCGGCGGCGGTCGGTGCCATCGGCTCGTACGGATTCGACGACGGGGCAGTTGATGTCCGGATTCGCCAGGCTGGCGAAGTAGATCCGCTCCCCGTCGGGCCCCCACACCGGCGAGGCGTAGCGGGCGAACAGCTCGGTGCCGTTGCCGTCGGTGACGTCGGTCGGGAGCGACAGGAAGCGCACGTCGGTCCCGTCGGGACGCATCGTGCCGATTTGGGTGCGCTCTCCCTCGAAGACATCCGCGTCGCCGGCCACGAAGACCAGCCGATCCTCTTGACCGCTGGCGACGGAAGCGATCTCGAAGGTCGGCGAATCGGCCCAGCGCACGTGCACGCCGTCCATCGCCACCACCCGGACCCGGATCGCAGGCCCGCCGAGGTCGCGCGGGACGGGCAGGCTCACCGACGTCCCCGTGAGGCCAGTGGCCAGGGGGCGCCAGTCGAGACCCGCGTCGTCCGACACCAGAAGCGCGATCGACGGTGGTGGCTCGCCGAGCGCAGTGTCCGGGTCGTCCACGGTCCACTGCACGTCGATCGTGTCGTTGCGCCCGAGGACGGTGCCGTCGGACGGCGAGGAGACGGAGATCGACGGCGCCGTGCCGAGGTTTCGCTCCGCCACGACGGCGCCGTCGAGCAGGAAGCGGAATGCCGCGGTCCCCGGCGCGGCGACGACACGTTGGGCGAAGCGCATCGGCGAGTCGCCCGATCCGTCGAGGCTGAGGTCGGGCTCGAGCCCGATCGCGACCGGCGGGCCGACGGGATCGCCGTCGCCGGCGACGGGTACGACGACGAGCCGGCTGGTGTCGGAGCCCTCGGGGGGCAACGTCGGGATGTCGCCGTCGTCGAGGAACGGGTCGAGGAAGATCGAGTCGCCGGCGACGGGCATCATGCCGCGCACCCAGTACGCCGTTCCGCCGCCTTGCGGTGGTGTCCGTTCGGAGCCGACATGGATCGATCCGGTGAGCAGATCCCAGGTCTCGCCACTGACCCAGTGCCGCGAGATGCCGTCGTAGCTCGGCGCCATGAAGTCGGTCCCGTCGACCAGCCGGCTCCGGCTGACCCACACACCCGCGGCATGCCTGCCGTCGGAGTGGTCGAGGCCGAAGTTGTGGCCGAGCTCGTGGGCCAGCGCGGTGGCAGGTGCAGTCGCTTCGAGCAGGATCGATCGGCCCGTGACCCCGGCGCGCCCGACGCTGGCGTCGCCCAAGGCTTGCCCGAGCCAGCCGTCCGGTACGACGCCGACGACCGAGTCGAGGCCGGCGACCCGGGCCAGCAGGTCGAGCTCACCGAGCGCTTGGGCGACGCCGGCCGCGCTCGCACTCGGCGCGAGCATGTCGGGTGAACAGGAGAGGTCGGCTTGCAGCCCACCCTCGGGAACCGGCAGCAACTGTTGTGCCCACGCCACCCACGTGTTCGCGGCCGTCGCCATCGTGGCGCACGACACGGTTCCGCCGCCGAAGTCGAGCGCAACGACGGCAACCTTGACGGGCCGGGTGGCGATCGTCGGGACGAAGTCGCCCGGCAACGTGGATCGCTCGTTGTCGGCGCTGTCCTCGTCGGAGGCCCCCACCGGGTCGGTCACGCTCACGGTGGCGATCAGGACCGTGTCGTGGGGCGCGTCGAACGTGTCGAGCAGCGGCAACTGGATCTCGTTGCGTCCGGGATGGAGGGTCACATCCTCGGTGCGCGGTGCCACCACCTCGGTGTCGTTGCCCGCCTCGTCTCGCGCCACCACCGAGGTCGACACCGACGTCGTCAACGCCCCGTCGACCGACGACCAGAGGTCCGCGAGGACGATCGTCTTGCGGTTCGTGACCAGACGGGAGTTGTCGGTCGCCGCTTGCACCAGGTGCACGTCGCGCACGGCGACGTTCGGACGCGAACCGAGTTGGGCGCCGAACGCGCCGTGCTCGCCGGCCCAGACGCCGACGGAGGATTCGCCACCGACGGCCACGGCTCCCCACCCGGCTCCGTGCTGGAGCACCCGCACGGCGCCGACGTGGGGCCTCCCGCCGGTGGTGGTGAGTGCGACCGAGCGGAGCTCGGGTTCCGCCGCCCAGACCGTGCCGGCCATCACGACCAGGTCGCCGACGGCTGCGGCCCCGGTCGGCGGCTCTGCTGTGGGCTCGGTCGGCGACGTCTGCACGAGCGGCGAGAGGTGCGCCGCGATGGCGTCGCCGTAGACCTCCTGTCCTGCACGGTTGGGGTGGAACGGTCCCGAGAGATCACCCTGGCGGGCCAGCGACTCGCTGATCCGCACGATCCACGGATCGGTCGAGCAGTATCCGTGCCGAGCGAACTCGTCGGCGATGCCGTCGACCACGTTCCACCCGAACGTCGCGGCTGCGGTGTGCACCGCCCGGTTCAGTCCGCCGACGAGATCGGTCCTGGCCCAGCTCGCCTCGTCATCGGTCACCAGCCCGAACGCGGAGATGTCGACATCATCGAGAACCTCGCCGGTGGGGATGCAGCGCAGATTCGTCACGCCGTACCGATCCCCGGTCGGATCGAAGTACTCCGTGAGGTACACGCGACCGGCCTCGACGCCGAGGTCGTGCAACTTCACCGCCAGCGTCTCGTACCGGCGCGGCAGGTCGGCCATGCGT
Organism: uncultured Ilumatobacteraceae bacterium; assembly: GCA_964651825.1. Classification (GTDB taxonomy): domain Bacteria; phylum Actinomycetota; class Acidimicrobiia; order Acidimicrobiales; family Ilumatobacteraceae; genus Sva-07. Next base: position 18,808 of record CAZYWK010000073.1, read on the forward strand.
TGCGCGTTCGCCTGCTTCGCGACATCGGTGTCGCAGCGGGACACCACGTTCACGATGCAGGACTGGACGATGTCGGAGAAGCGCACGTCGTTGGCACCGACCGAGACGAGCACGGCGTCCGCCGCACGCGCTCCGAGCAGGTGCTGCATCTGATCGATCTGTGACGGGCGCAGCGTCGGGCACGGCCCTCCGGTCGCACACGTGTCGGCGTGGGCGACGCCGGCGTACTGGTCGGCGACGCCTCCGGTCACCGGGTCGTCGGGATCACCCGGCTGCTTGGTCTGGCTCGGGTCCTCGAACGTGTCGACGACGGCGGCACCCGAGCAGGCCAGCTGGACGAACGTGACCGACGTGTGCGGATCGCTGTTCTCGAGCTGTTGCGCGGCGAGCGCAGGACCGGCGTAAGGCGATCGGTGACACGACGCGTCCGACCACGCCACGCCTCCCGGATCGATCCGCCGGCGCAGGGGCGAGCCCTCGCCCGAGGCGACGGAGTCACCGAGGGAGACGACGACGAGGTCGCGCGGCGCGATCTCTCGACTCGTGATCGCACGTGTTCCGTCGTCACCGCGCACGTCGAGGCGTACGGTCGGCCGTTCACCGGACTGCACCTCGATGGTCGGCCCCTCGCAGTGATCCAGGTCGGCGACGAGATCGCCGTCGACCGACCAGAGGTATCGCACGATCGATCCTCCACCGCCGGCGGGGAGCGATGCGCAGCCGTTCAACGTGACCTCGAGCCGGGCGTTGGCGCCGACGAGGACGTTGTCGACCGCCGTCCCCGTCAGGTTGGCCGGCTCGGCGAGACCGTCGCCGTCGGTGTCGGTGTAGTGCGGCGCGACCGACCAGTCGAACCGCGGTTCGATCTCGCTGCCGGCCGCCGGAGCGCTGATGACCGCACGGCATGGCTGCGCGTCCGCATCGTCGAACGTCGTCACGGCGGTCGGTTCACCGAAGGTCGGCCACTCCGTCGACTCGGTGACGTACACGGTGCCCGACACGCACGTCGCAACGGCGAGCGTGCCGCGGCCGGCGGCGAGATCGGCCCACAGCGTGGTCGAGACACCACCGCCCAGCGCGCCGCCGTACGCCGCCGGGACCTGGACCCTTGACGGGTTCCCGCCCGGCGAGGTGGCCAGCACCGAGAGGTCGCCACCGGAAGCGACCAGGACGTAGGCGAGTCCGTCGGCGGCGGCGACGTCCTGGAGCACGGCGGTGTCGACCTGGTGGAACGCACCGACAGCCGTGCCCTGGCCGACGGCGAGCAAGGTGTCGCCGGCACCGTCGAGGTAGGCGACGCTCACGAGACCATCGCCGGCGGCGATCGCGGCGCGGGTGACACCGGTGAGCTCCTCCGACACGAAGAACGTCGCCCCGCCGTCGTCCGTGCCGCGCAGACCGCCGGTGCCACCCCAGATCACCCAGACGCGATCGCCGTCGACGGCGACGTCGACGTCGGTGGCCCACGTGCCGAGCCGACGTGCGGGCGTCCAGCTCGCGCCGCCGTCGTCGGACGTCGTGAGATACGGGGCTTCACCGTGGACGCCGGCACCGTCGACCCACGCACCGACGAAGGTCACCGCGATGTGGTCGCCGTCAGCGGCGATCGACGGACGCGTTGCGCCGATCGTCCCGCTGAGGATCGCCTGACGAACCCACGTGCGGCCGCCGTCGGCGGATCGCAAGTACGTGATCCGGGCCCCGCCGAACGATGCGTCCCTGGCGACAGCATGGAAGTTCCCGTTGGCCCCGGCTGCGACAGCGGGGTAGGCGACCGACGTGCCGAGCGCGGTGGCGCCGGCCATCACGTCGACGACCACCGGGTCGGCAGCGGCGGGGGGTGCGGGGGCGACGACCACGGCGACGAACGCGGCGACCACGAGCAGGGCCGCCAGCGTCCCCTTCCAACCGGTGCGATGCGATCCGGAGCTTCGCACGTACTCCTCGGGGCAGACCATGGCCATCACGCCATTGAGCCAAGTTCAGGGACTTCGTCGCATCCGTGATTCCCACACCCGTTGACGGGCGCGTCTGTGGCGGACCACTCGACTCAGACCAGTTCGGCGAGGAGTTGCAGGACGAGCTCGTCGATCTGGTCGCGGATGGCGCGGACGGCGTCGATGCCTTGGCCGGCGGACATCTGTGAGCGGCCGGCGTTGTGCACGCCGACGAAGAGCACTTCGGGGCGCTCGGTGGGTTCAGGCATCGGTGGCCTCCCGGAGGGTGCGGGGGTAGAGGTAACGAACGAGCGCGAACGCCAGGACCATCCCGGCGAGCTGCATGACGACGAACATCGGCACCGAGGATGGTTTGATCCCGGCGAAGCTGTCGGACAGGGAGCGGGCGATCGTGACCGCGGGGTTGGCGAAGCTGGTCGAGGAGGTGAACCAGTAGGCGCCGGCGATCCACG
>CAZYWK010000074.1:0-20831 GCA_964651825.1 uncultured Ilumatobacteraceae bacterium
GAACGCCTGGATCGCCGAATGGAACGACAACCCCAGACCGTTCGTCTGGCACAAGTCCGCCGATCAGATCCTCGACAGCCTCAAGAAATACTTGACGAACCTCTGACGCGGGACACGAGCCGAATCTGGCGGACGAACCAACAGCACGCCGGCCGATTCACCAACCAACGACATCGGTGCCGTACCGGTGTGCGACAGCGGTGGCCGCCTCTGCGGCGTCATCACCGACCGCGACCTCGCCGTCAAGATCGTCGCCGCTGGGCGCGACGCAGAATCGGTACAGCTTCGCGAGCTGGTCGACGGTGGCGAGGTGGTCACGATCGGAGCCGACGACAGCGTTCAGGAGGCGATCCGGACGATGAAGGAGCACGCCGTCCGGCGGCTTCCCGTGATCGACGGGACGTAACTGGTCGGAATGGTGAGCCAGGCCGACATCGCCCGCGCCATGCCCGATACGACGATCGGCGATCTCGTCGATGGGATTTCGAGCGCACCTCCGAACGGCTGATACGAGAGCCGCTCGACCACGCGTCTGGGTTTTGGCCGCCGCGTTGGCTGTAGCGGGCGCATGCGTGGACGGCAGCGGCGACCGGATCTCCACCACCCGACCGACAGCGCCGCTCCCGTCGGCTCCCGGCTCGAGTGCTGCCGCATCGTCCAGCGGGGCCTTCAGGGAAGGGCGCTGTCCCAGTTCCGACATGGTCGTGGCCGGAGGCTCCGCTGTTGCGCGTCGCCGCTCCCCGCGATCTGGTGATCATCGATGAGCGTGGTGTCGGCCTCAGCCGACCGGCACTGGAGTGCCCCGAGTTCCTTGAGTCGCTGGCGACAGCGACCGTCACCGCCGAGATTCGCGAGGCGGCGGTGGCCGGGATGACCGCCTGCCACGATCGTCTCGTTGGTGAGGGCATCGACCTGTCGGCGTATGACACGGCAGCCAACGTGCGCGACATCGACGCCGTGCGCCGCGGAGCCGGCTGCTGACGAGGTCGGACGGCGGGCCGGTCGCCGACGAGCGCGAGGTCCCCGGCGTCGAAGGGTGGGCGTCATCGCGCCCGGTACGGGTCGGCAACGCGGCGACGCAGCAACGACAACTCGACGCGGTCGCCTCCGTCATCGAGGCGGTCAGCCTCTACGCGCTCGCCGGCGGCCGCCTCCCGCGACGGCGCCGGGCGATGGTCGAGCACCTCGAGCAGACCACCCGCCACGAGGAGGTTTTCACAGGGCTGCTCAACCAGTTCGGCCTCGATCCCGAGGCCGAAAGCAGCGGACGCAAAGTCGTACGCTCAATCGGCCAGTCCTTGGTCGAGGCCATGCGGCTTGCGCTCGAGGCCGGTCCGGCCGAGTCAGCTCAGCTGGTCGCCGGCGAGTGCGTGGTGCACGCTGAAACCAAGGACCATCTCAACTGGGAGCTGATGGAGCTGGCGGCCGAAAAGCCGACAAGAGGACCGCCGACATCCTCCGGGCCGCGATCGAGGAGATCGAGGAGGAAGAGGACGAGCATCTCTACCACTCCACCGGATGGACCCGTGAGCTTTGGCTCCAATCACTCGGCATGAAGGCCGTGCTGCCACCACCCGAAGAGCGCAAGCACGTCACCACCGCGATCGGGGCCGCGCGAGCGAAGAACGCGCGGGACGACATGGCGAGCGTCTGACCGCTGCGCAGCCGCCGGTCGCGGGGTTGATGGGGCCGGAGGATCGCCCCTCCGCGGTCAGGTGGCGTCGATCGAGGTGGCTTCGATCGACTCGGGTGAGGTGGCGCCGCTGTGGGTGAGTTCGATCTTGCGGGGCTTGGCCTTCTCCGAGACCGGGATCCGCACGGTCAACACCCCGTCGTGCAGATCGGCTTCGAGGTGCTCGAGATCGAGGCCGTCGCCGAGCTGGATCTGCCGACGGAAGCTGCCCTGGTACCGCTCTCCGAGATACGGCTGGTCACCGTCTTGGCGCTGCCAACTCCGTTCGGCGGCGACGGTCAGCACGTTACGTTCCACCGTGATGTCGAGGCTGTCGGCCTTGACCCCCGGGAGGTCGATGTGGACCCACACGTCGCTCCCACGTCGAAGGGCATCCATGGGCATCACCCCGGAGGCGTTGCCCGGCCGGCCTGACAACCGGCTGAAGAGCGTGTCGAGGTCACGAAATGGATCGGTCTGCATCATCATGTCAACACTCCTTCGATGTCAGTTTCGTTGGTCGATCGGGACGATCCATGTCACCGTCACTCAACATAATATCTTCCTGACGCCCGGCGTTCAAGGGATGATTATGTTGACAGGTACGGCCGCGCCTGACAGATTCACGACATGGCCCGGCCCCGCTCGGAACCCTTCGATCAGCCGCTGGAACAGCAGCTGATCGACGCTTGGGTCGACCGTCAGCGCTCCACGAACACTCGGGCCGCCTACCACCTCGAGCTCAAGTCCTTTCGAACCTGGTGTGCCGGCCGCGGAGCGATCGCACTGCGAGCCGACCACGAAACGGTGGTCGCGTACGCTGCCGCACGGCAGGACGCTGGCGACAGACCCGCCACGCTGCGCCGGCGGTGGTCGGCGCTTTCGTCGTTCTTCGATTTCGCCATCGATCAGCACGCGATCACGTCGAATCCCGTGCTCGGGTTGCCCCGGCCCACCACCTCGTCGACCGATCCGAGCACCACCGTCCAACTCTCACCGGAAGCCGTTGCCGCCTACCGCGCGGTCGCCGCCGCAACCGATCCCAGGCTCGACGCTCTCGTCGCGCTCCTCGTGATGGACGGCCTCAAGCTCGGCGAGGCCCTCGCACTGGACATCGACGACGTGCGTGGGCGACCTCCCAAGGTGAGCCTCATCCTCGGCCGCCGCGGCATTGCGACCCGCGTCGTGCTCGCCGCCGAGAGCGGACGCGCCGTGCGCCGGTGCATCGGGCCACGCCGTGACGGTCCGCTGTTCCTCAGCGGCGCCGCGCAGCCGGGCGAGCCGCGTCGGCTCACCCGCTTCGGCGCCGACCACCTCATCCGACAACTCAGCCGAGATCAGTCTCGGCGCGTGACAGCCAACGAACTCCGACGCTTCCATATCATCAACACCGCGGCCGGTTCGACGCCCACGTGAGACCGGCGAACTCAGGGATTGAAGACCACCTTGATGGCACCGTCGGACTTCTTCTGGAACATCTGGTAGGCGTCCGGGCCGCGTCGAGCGCCAGATGATGCGTGGCGAAGGAGTCGACGCCGAGCGGATCGTCGTCGCCGAGCAGCGGGAGGATGTCGTCGACCCAGCGCCGTACGTTGGCCTGACCCATTCGACAGTGGATCTGCTTGTCGAACAGCTTCATTAGCGGCATCGGGTCGGTCATGCCGCCGTAGACGCCGAGCACCGAGATCGTGCCGCCCCTCCGGACGAGCTCGATCGCCGACTGCAGCGCGGCGAGCCGATCGACACCGGCCTTCCTCATCAGCTTCTCGGCCAGCGCGAAGGGAACGATCGCGGTCATCGACTGTGCCAGCTTCGCTCCCGGCGAGCCGTGGGCCTCCATACCGACGGCGTCGATCACCGCGTCAGGACCGCGGCCGTTGGTGAGCGCGCGAACGGCGTCGGTCAGGTCGGATTGCTTGTCGAAATCGTTGAGGTCGAGCACCTCGACACCCCTTCCACGGCACCGTTCGAGGCGCTCCGGGACGAGATCGATACCGATCACGGTCTCGATGCCCCGGTGCAGGGCGATACGGGATGCCATGTCGCCGATCGGACCGAGACCCAACACGACCACACTGCCGCTGTCCGGCACCTGGGCGAACTCGACCCCCTGCCAGGCCGTCGGCAACACATCGGAGAGAAACAGGAAGCGATCGTCCGGCGGGCCGTCCGGCACCGCGATCGGTCCGTAGCCAGCGTGCGGTACCCGCAACAGCTCAGCCTGCCCGCCAGGCACCTGTCCGTGCAACTTCGTGTAGCCGAACAACGCCGCGCCGCACCCGTGCTCCTTCACCTGGGTCGTCTCGCACTGCGACTGGAGGCCGGCCTCGCACATGAAGCACCGACCGCAGGCGATGTTGAACGGCACGACGACACGGTCTCCGGCCGCGAGGCCGGTCACGTCGGAGCCGACCGCCTCGACGGTCCCCATCGGCTCGTGGCCGAGGATGTCCCCGGGTGTCGTGAACGGCGCCATCACCTCGTAGAGGTGAAGGTCGGAGCCGCACAGCCCACTCGACGAGACCCGGACGATTGCATCGATCGGCTCCTGAATGGTGGGATCCGGAACGGTCTCGATCCGGACATCTCGTCGTCCGTGCCACACGACAGCGCGCATCTCGGTCTCCTCACTCGGTTGGATTCAGATCGACGGGTGGGTTTCGGCTCGCCTGCCGACCGGTGAGGTCCGTCGTCTCCCGTCGCGTACCCGGGAGCGCCTCGGGTCAACCCCGGTCGAACGATCCGGTAGGCGACGGTTTAGGTTGCCCGGGCCACGAACAGCACCGCGCCGAGGGTGCCGGCCATCGCCGCGGCGATGTTGTTGCCAACGCGTTCCGCGAACCCGGGGCCGAACAGATCGAAGGGGTTCAGCGCCGTCGTGGGTCGCGGTCCGCCAGCGGCATTGGCCGCGGTCCGATCTTCGTCGAGTTCGCCATCGTGCCCGTGCACATCGGGCGGTGCGTGCGATTCCCGGTGGCCGAGCTCGAGCGTTTCGTCGCCAACAGCTGCGCGGTCGACGTGAACTCACGGCCCACCCCGACGCCCGACCGTGTCGCCACCCGGCCTCGCTCTTCTCGACGAGCATCGTCGCACGACGTGCCGTTGCGATTGTTCGACCCCGCGGGTTGAAGTTCGGTCCTGACAACGCGACAGCGAAGCGGTGGCAGCGCTTCAACGAAGCTGCGAGTTGAACCGCTATGCGCCGGCACGGGTGAGCAGTCGGCGGTACTGCTCGATCGTGCCGGGAAGCACGCGTAGGTGGACGATCGTGCCGGCGGGTTTGTCGACGATGTCGACAACCTCGCACACGGCTGGCGTCAACGGTGAGCCGGCGACGACGACCTCGCCGGGTCGGATCACCGATGCATCGTCGGCCTCGTCGAGGAACGTCCACACGAAGCCGGTCTCGTCCTCACTGTTCAAGTCGGCTGGGATGTCGACACGTGTCATCGCTCCTCCTTCGGTCCCTCAGCGTACGGGTTCGGCAGCAACCGACCGAACGCATTGGCGAGATCATCCACCTGGTCGAGTCCCGTCATCAGCACCGTGAAGTGGGGCGCGGTGAACGTTGGGAGCATGTCGAAACCGAGCGCTGTGAGTTGAGCCACCGTGGTGCGGTAGATCGTCGGGTAGCTCCGCAGCTTCGATCCGAGGATGGTCCGCTCGGACGCCGGTCCGATCTCGTCCTGGGCGACGAACACCGACACCCCGAACACGTCCTCACCATCGAGCACGTATAGGCGATTCAGGCGGCGCGCATGGGTGCGCAGCAGGCTCGGCGTGTCAGGTCCGCCACGGATCACCACCGCCGCGCCCGGTGCTGGCCGTTCGTTCCGGACCCTCGCCCGCAGGTCCTCCCTCGCGTCAGTCACGGGTACACCTCACTACACCGCCGGGGCGTCGAGCAGGCTGGCAGCGCGTTTGGCTGTCGCACGATCGCGTTCCTTGTGGGAGCGGACGTAGCCAGCGGTGGTCGTGGTCGAGCGGTGACCGACGTGACGGGCGATGTTGTCGAGGGGCACGCCGTTCTCTGTCATCGCCGCGATGCACCAGCGGAACGGGAGGGATTCGAACCCCCGAGCCTTGCGGCCGGCCGCTTTCAAGGCGGCTGCATTCGTCCACTCTGCCACCGTTCCGGGTTCGAGGATAGCGGGCTACACTCCGGGGCCCCGGGAGAGGTGCCAGAGCGGCCGAATGGGGCGCCCTGCTAAGGCGTTGATCGCAGCAATGTGATCCGTGGGTTCAAATCCCACCCTCTCCGCCAGCCGTCGTCGTCCCGCTTTGCAACCGTCCCCCGATGGGGTCGGACGCGTCCGCGGACGTTCCCTTCGAACGACAACCATGTCGTTCGCATGACGGAAATGTTGCGGTTTGGTGACGGCTGAGATAGACACGTTCCCCTGATGTCAGGCGAGCAGGACGATTTCTGGGGTGACGCGGCCGATTGGCCCGAACTCCCCGAGACGGCACGTGCGCCTCGGCCGACAGCGGGGACCAGGGTCACGCGTTGGTGGAACCAGCTTGTCGGCGGTGGGGTCGAAGCGTCCCGCGCCCATGGCGCTCAACCCACCGTTGATGCGCTCGAGCCCGATGAGGGAGCCGGTGTCGATGATGGCGGTGCGATCGATGTCGCCGAGGGGCCGCAGGTCGAGGACCGCTGGGACGATGACTGGACGATCGAGCCGGTCGCCGTGCCGAAGCCCGGAGTCGATCCGTTGCTCGCGCGCATCGGGGGGCTCGCGATCGTCACGACGTTGATCGTGCCCTTGGCCCTCGGCCTCGGATCCGACGGTGTCAGCGAGATCGATGTCACGGCGATGGCCGAGGTCGCCACGTCGGTGATCACGCCCGCACCGCCCGCGACCGCCACCGCACTGCCGGCTTCGACCACTCCGATCGTCGTCGCCGCGACCACCGCTTCGGCTGCGGGCACCGCGTTGGCTGCATCTCCTGACGACGTCTCCACCTCCGCGTCGCCGACGACGGTCGCAACCACGCAACCACCGGTGGTCAGCGCGGCAGACGAGGCGACGGGGCAACTGACCAGTGGGGCCGTTGCCGAGGAGCCCGCCGAACGGGCGCAGAGTTGTGCGGTCGACTACGAGGTCGTGGCCGGCGACTTCTGGATCCGCCTCGCCGACGCTGCCGGCGTGCCGCTCGAACAGCTCCTCGATGCGAACGACGCCACCACCGCCAGCCCTCTGTACCCCGGCGCGACGATCTGCCTGCCACAAGGCGCCACGATGCCTGCTCCGCCGACCACTGCGGCTCCGGCGACGGCGACTCCGGCCACCACCAGCAAGCCGGTCGCCACGACTGCGCCGACGACCGCTGCGCCTCCGGCAACCGCCACGCCAGCGCCCGTCACGTCCAGGGTCTCGGCCGCCGAGTCCGAGCGCATCATCCGCGAGGTGTGGCCCGATGACCTCGAGGAACGAGCGCTCGAGATCGCTCAGCGCGAGAGCAGCCTCGTCAACACGGCCAAGAACTGGTGCTGCTACGGCCTGTTCCAGATCCACTGGAACGCCCACCAGGGTTGGCTCGCCGGCCTCGGCGTCACCAGCCCCGAGCAGCTGTTCGACGCGACGACCAACGCGTACGCCGCGTATGCCCTGTACCAGCGGTCGGGCGGCTTCGGGCCCTGGACCTGAATCCGGTCGGCAACGGCGGAGTTTCGCCATAGACTCGCCGTTCGCAAACGAACATTGCGCTCGTAGCTCAATGGATAGAGCACTTGACTACGGATCAAGCGGTTGGGAGTTCGACTCTCTCCGGGCGCACTGCACGAACGGGGTGACACCACGCGGTGTCACCCCGTTTGCGTTGGAGACGTAGGCGGGTGTGCTCCTGTGCGGGGCTTGTCAAGGTTTCTCAGGATTTGCTCAAGATCGCTCAAGTCCGTACCGATGAGGGTGGATGAAGTTCGTTCGGCTTGGCGCGTTGTTCGGGAGCATCGTGCTCCTGGTCGCCACGTCGATCACGATGATCAACAAGCGATCGCAGCTGCGCGGTGAGCTCGACGATCGGGTGACCGCCGCTGCGTTCGTCACCACCGAGTCGGTTCAGTCGACGATGGAGCGCGCGGTCGCGGTCGTGGATGTCGCCGCGGCGTCATCGGACGTGTCCGACATCGCCGACGGAACCATCGACGCGCTCGTGCTGTCGCTCGACGGAGCGAACGCCTGTGTCGTCGACACGTCGGGCGAGCGGTGCACGGGCCTGAGCTTGCTCGCCACCGACGCGTTCGAGCAGGGCCGGGCGCTGTCGTCCGCGCAGGGCGGGCGCGCGGTCGTGATCGCGGATGAGCTTTCGGACAGCCTGTTCGTGGTCGCCGACAACTCGGTCACCGTCGCGCTTCAACTTCCGGCCGCCGAGTTGGTCAGCGACGCCGCGGCGCACTCGGTCGCGCAGCTCGACGCGACCTCCGGCGTCTCGGTCACGTCGGCGCCGGGCACCGAGCCCGGCGTGCACGGGCCGGACGCGGCCGACGACCAGGTGGTCGTCACGACCACCGTCGCTCTGCCCGGCCCCGCCGATGGCGGTGTGATCGTGCGCACGGCCGTCGTCGACGACATCGGTCTGTTCGGCCAGAACCTGGCGCTCTACGCAGCATTGCTCGGTCTCGGCACCGTGCTCATCGCGCTGGCGGGGGGCACGTTCCTCGCCGAGCGGCGTTCGCTCGAGCGGCGCGCCACCACCGACGAGCTCACCGGGCTGGTCAACCGGCGCGAGTTCGAACGGATGAGCGAGAGCGCCCTCTTCGACGCGTCTCGCTTCGGCACCGGGCTGTGCGTGATGCTCGTCGACCTCAACGGCTTCAAGCAGATCAACGACACGCTGGGTCACCAGTTCGGCGACCTGGTGCTGCAGGCGTGCGCCGACCGGCTCGTCAACGCCGTGCGCGACACCGACGTCGTCGGGCGATGGGGTGGCGACGAGTTCGTCATCCTGTTGCCCGGCCTCGAAGACGGCAGCGCTGTGCGGCGCAGCGCCGAGCGCATCGCCGGCCAGCTGAGTGCCACGCCAGTCGTCGGCGACGTGTCGATCTCCGGGGCGATCGGCGCCGCCCTGTACCCACGGCACGGCGAGAACCTCGACGACCTGATGCGCGCCGCCGACGTGGCGATGTACGAGGCCAAGACCTCCGGAGTCACGCACCGCGTCGCTGATGCCGTCACCGTCGATCTCGCCCGCGAGACGATCAGCGATCGCTACGTCGGCCCGGACCGTCGCCGCCATCAGGCCCACTCCGACGCCGAACTGTGAGGATCGCCCCGCCGACCCCGTTCATCCGGCCCCGTCCCCGATGAACGGGGTCGGGGCGCTCAGTTCAGTTCGTCGCTCAGTTCGTCGCTGAGTTCGTCGACGACGTCGACGCGGGCATCGATGCGGCGCGAGCGGTAGGCGGCACGGCCGGTCAGGTGGCCGGACACCGGTGTGGTGAGTAGCTGCAACGTCGCCGCGAGCAGCAGCGCCGTCACGTCGTGGACACCGCTGAGCTCGACGGCGGCGCCGATGAGCAACAGCACGATGCCGAGCACGGTCGCTTTGGTCTGGGCATGCATCCTGGCGAGCGTGTCGTCGAAGCGGACCACCCCGATCGCCGCGAGCAGGATGAGCGCGGCCCCGAACAGCATGACGATCTCGGCGATCACGAGTCACGCCTCTCGACGTAGCGGGCGACCACGGCGGTGCCCACGAAGCCGACCAACGTGGCCACCACGGCCACGGGGATGAACGTCGCGTTCTCGGTGTTGACCGCGTCGGTGACGATGACAGCGACGCCGGTCACGACGAGGCCGTCCATGGCGATGACACGGTCGATGATCGACGGACCGCGGGCGAGCCGGTAGCCGAAGCCCAGCGCGGCGGCGATCAGCAGCGCGAAGATGGCGATGATCACGCTGCCTCCACCTCGCTGTGCCGGCGGCTGAACTCCTCGATCAGTTCGGGCCGGCCGAACGCGTTGATCACCAGCCGTTCGAGCCGCCACACGTCCTGGCGTGACGATTCGGGATCACGCACCTGGAGCACGTGGACGAAGAAGCGCGGTGGCTCCCGCTCGACTTCGATCGCCATCATGCCGGGCGTGAGCGCGGTCAGGTTGGCGACGATGGTCAACAGCACGTCGGTGTCGCAGGTCAACGGGACCGCGATGACGCCGGTGCGGACCCGGTCGCGCCGGCTGACGATCGTGCGGGTGATGATCAGGTTCGACTTGAAGAGCTCGACGACGAAGAACAGCACCAGCCGCGCGACCGCGAGCGGGCGCACGTGAAGACGGTCGGCCGGGTGGCCGGTGAGCGGGAACACGACGAGCAGGCCCGCGGCCACTGCCGCTCCGCTCAGCACGTTGGCGACGCTGATGTCGCCCCACAGCGCGACCCAGACCACCACGAGCCAGGCACCCAGCGCGAGCTTGGCGGTCATCGGCCGAGCACCGCCCGGATGTACACCTGCGGGTCGAGCAGGTCGACGGCGGCCCGTTCGCTGAGCTCCCACAGCGGCGCTCCGAACACGCCGAGGCAGATGCCCAGCAGCACGAGCGCGGCCGTGGGGAGCACCATCAGCGCGGGACCGCCGAGGCGACCGACGTGATGCACGATGCCTTCGGGTGGCTTGTCGGCCGGGCTCCAGAACACGCCATTCCAGATCTTGGTCATCGAGAACAAGGTGAGCAGGCTCACCGCGATCGACACGCCGACGATCGCGTACGAGCCCGACGCGCTGCCGGCCGACACGAGCGACAGCTTGGCGACGAAGCCGGACAGCGGTGGGACGCCGGCGAGGCTGAGCGCGGAGATGATGAACAGCGCGGCGATGACCGGCGCGGTGCGCACCATCCCACCGAGCCGGTTCAGGCGACCCGATCCGCCGGCGTGCTCGATCAGGCCGCCGGTGAGGAACATCGACGTCTTCACCACGATGTGGTGGATCGTGTAGAAGACCGTCCCCGCCAGCCCGGCGACGGTGAATAGGCCGAGGCCCATCATCATGAATCCGATGTGGCTGACGATCTGGAACGACAGGATGCGCTTGACGTCGGCTTGGGCGATCGCGCCAAGGATGCCGACGACCATCGTGAGCCCGGCCACCACGAGGATCAGCGTGCCGAACTGCGACTCGGGCGGGAACAGCAGGGTCTGGGTGCGCACGATCGCGTACACCCCGACCTTGGTCAGCAGCCCGGCGAACACGGCGGTGACCGGTCCGGGCGCGGTCGGGTACGCGTCGGGGAGCCAGAAGAACAGCGGGAACAGCGCTGCTTTGATGCCGAACACGACGAGCAGGAACACGGAGAACGCGGCGCGCACCCCACCGGGCAGGTCGGCCATCTTCTCCGAGAGGTCGGCCAGGTTGACGGTGCCGGTGGCGGCGTAGATCAGCGCCAACGCGGTCATGAACAGCGCGGAGGCGACGAGGCTGATCACCACATAGGTCATCCCGGAGCGGATCTGTTCGGCCCGCCCGCCGAGGGTCATCAGCACGTAGCTCGCGGTGAGCATCATCTCGAAGGCGACGAACAGGTTGAACAGGTCGCCGGTGAGGAACGACGCGGCGACGCCGGCGGCGAGCACGAGGTAGACGGATTGGAAGCCGACGTGGTTGCGTTCGGCGCCCGGCTGGCCGATCGCGTAGATCAGCACCGACAGGAGCATCACCGATGCCGTCAGCAGCATCACTGCCGAGAAACGGTCGGCGACCAGGGTGATGCCCATCGGGGCCGGCCAACCGCCGGCCTGCACGGCGGTGGTGCCGTCGCGGTCGATGCGCACGAGCAGGATGGCGGCGACGATCACCATCGCGGTCAGCACGCTGACGCTGATGATCCGTTGCGCGTACTTGACGCGCCCGGCAAGGATCGACGCGGCTGCGCCGAGGATCGGGAGCACGATCGGCAGGGTCAACAGCGCGTTCACTGCAGCTCCCGCAGTTCTTCGTCGTGGGCGACCTGCTCGTCGGCGACCTCTTCGTCGGCGTTGCCCTGGAGCGCGATCAGCCGGTCTTCGAGATCGTCTTGGACTTCGTCGTCGTGAGTGAGCACCCAACTCCGAAAGGCCATCGCCAGCAGGAACGCGGTGACGCCGAACGAGATGACGATCGCCGTGAGCGCGAAGGCCTGCGGGAGCGGATCGCTGAAGTCGGCGGGATCGCCGTTGCCGATGATCGGCGCCGTTCCGCGCTGTTCGCTCGCCATCATCAAGACGTTGGCGCCGTGGCTGAGCAGGGCGATGCCGATGATCACCCGCGTCAGCGCACGCTGCAGCACGAGGTACGTGCCGATCGCGAACAGGGCGGCGGCGGTTGCCGCCAGGAGCACGCTCATCGACCGGCAACCTCTTCCATGACGGGGGGCGCCTCGTCGGGCGGCTCGCCACCGAAGGCCTCGAAGGCCATGAACACGAGCCCGATCACGGCGAGGTAGACGCCGGTGTCGAACACGAGCGCGCTCGTCGTCTTGACCGGGCCGATGAGGGGCACGTCGACCTCCCACAGCGCGCTGGCCATCACCGGGTCGCCCAGCAGGATGGGGACGGTCGCGGTGAGGGCGGCGAGCATCAGGCCGGTGCCGAGGATGGTCCACGGCTGCACCTTGGTCAGCCCGCGCACCTCGTCGATCCCACCGGCGACGAAGCGCAGCGCCACGGCGGCGCCCGCGACGAGCCCGCCGACGAACCCACCGCCGGGTTGGTTGTGGCCGACGAACAGGAGGTAGAGCGAGCCGACGAGTGTCGTGTGGAAGATGATGCGCGCCGACACGTCGACGACCAGCAGGCGCTTCATGTCGGCTCCCCGGCGTCAGTGGCCATCGCGTCCGTCGCGGCGTCGGTCGAGGCGATCTCGGAGTCGGTCTCGGCTCGCGGACCGGCGACCGGCGAGCGGCGGTCGGTTCTCGCCCGAGCCAGCGCCACGGCGCCGACCGCGGCGACACCGAGCACGGTGATCTCGCCGAGCGTGTCGAAGCCGCGGAAGTCGACGAGGATCACGTTCACGATGTTCTTGCCGTGGCCGTCGGGATAGGCCCGGGCGACCATCTCGTCGGAGACCGGTGGCGCGGTCCGGCTGCCGGCGGCGACGAGCGCGAACGCGAAGATCACGATCCCGACCGAAGCGGCAACCGCGAGGCGCGGCAGCCGCCCCGCCATGGTCGGCTGGCTGAACCGGCGCGGGAGGCGGCGGAGCACGAGTACGAACACGACGATCGACAGCGTCTCGATCGTCACCTGCGTGAGCGCGAGGTCGGGTGCGCCCTCCACGACGAACAGGCCGGCCATGCCGTAGCCGACGGAACCGAGGAACACGACCGCGCCGAGCCGGCTGCGGACCAGCGCCGCTCCGAGCGCCCCACCGACGAGGATGACGGCGATCGGGATGTGGGCGCGACTGTCGATGGTGATCGGCCAGTCGATCGACGTCGAGGTGAGGAGCACGAGTCCCGGCCCGAGGCTGGCCGTGGTCAGGATGACGGCGGCGTAGATCGGCAGGGAACCGCTCTGCACGATGCTCGTCACGCGGTCGGCGACGAAGTTCAGGACGCGCAGGATCCCGAGGTAGGCGTCGGAGGCGCTCGGGATGCGGCGACCGCGGGCCAGGAGCTCCGCGATCGGGCGCCGGGCGACGAACATCAACGCGCCGACCACGTACACCAGCAGTGACAGCGCGAAGGCGAGGCTGAACCCGTGCCAGACCGCGAGATGCACCGCGGGCGCCGAGGGCACGAGCGATTCGACTGCGACGTCCATCAGCGGGTCGGCGAGTTTCGGGACGACTCCGAGCAGCAATGTGGCACCGGCCAGCACCGCCGGCGGCGCCCAGAACGACACGCCGGGTGGCCGGTCGACCGGCGCGGGCGGTGGCGCGGGGTGCCAGTCGGTGCCACCGGCGGTGAAGGCACCCCAGGCCCACCGGATGCTGTAGGCGACGGTGATGCACGAGGCCGCGACGAGGACCGCGAGGACGAACCCAGACCCGGTGATGCTGAAGTGGTCGAACGCTTCGAACGCTGCTTCCTTGGCGATGAAGCCGAGCTCGGTCGGCAGGCCGGCCATCGACGCGGCGGCGATCACGCCGATCACGATCACCGGTAGCCAGGGTCGTCCGAGGCCCGGGAGTGCGCGCAGGTCGCGGGTGCCGGTCTGATGGTCGAGGATGCCGACCACCATGAACAGCGCCGCCTTGAACAGGGCGTGGGCGACCATCATCACGCATCCGGCCGCGGTCGCCTCCTCGAACCCGGCCCCGAACAGGACGAACAGGAAGCCGAGCTGACTCACCGTGCCGAACGCCAGGAGCAGCTTGAGGTCGTGCTGACGGAGGGCGCGCAGCGCTCCGAACACCATGGTGGCGAGCCCGACCGTGATCACGATCGGCCGCCACAGGTCGTTGCCGGCGAACGCCGGCGCGAAGCGGGCGACCAGGTAGATGCCGGCTTTCACCATCGTCGCCGAGTGCAGGTAGGTGCTGATCGGGGTGGGGGCGACCATTGCGCCGGGCAGCCAGAAGTGGAACGGGTACTGCGCCGACTTCGTCGCCGCGCCGATCAGCACGAGCACGAGGGCGACCGTGACGGTGGTGCCACCCGGGGGCTCGGCGAGGATCGCGCTCAGTTGGTAGGTGCCCGCCGCCTGGCCGATCAGTATGAACCCGACGAACATGGTGAGGCCGCCGAGGCTGGTGACCAGCAGTGCCTGGAGTGCGGCGGCACGGGCTCGTGGGTTCTCGTTGTCGTTGCCGATCAACAGGTACGACGTGATCGAGGTCAGCTCCCAGAACATGTAGAGCACGAACAGGTTGTCGGCGAGCACCAGGCCGGCCATCGCCCCGCTGAAGAGGGTCAGCAGGCCGAGCAGCCGTCCGACGTTCGGGGTGCGGTCGGAGAAGTAGCTCGCCGAGTACCAGAACACGAGCACGCCGATGCCCGAGATGAGCACCAGCATGAGCGCGGCGAACCCGTCGAGGCGCAGGTCGATCGTGAGCGACAGGTCGGGGATCCAGGCCGTGCTCTGGGTGATCACCTGCTCGTCGATGACGTCGTTCCAGCGGGTGAACAGCCAGACGAGCAGCGCCGCCGGAGCGAGCGCGCCGATCCACACCCCCCGCTTCGCGCCGAGCCGGTTGCCGGCCGCGATCATTCCACCACCGGTGAGTGCGTGGAGGAGCAGGAGCAGCAGCAAAGGGGTCCTAGCGCTCGTTCGAACGAGCAGGATCGTGGGCGGACATCGGACGAGCGGGGCGGGCGGGCGACGGTCCGGCCCGATTCTAGAGGATCGACGACCGATCACCGGATTCGGATCCCTCGATCCCCGGCTGGCTATGGGCGCTCGAGGCGCTCGACGGCCGGCCAGATCGTGTCTCCGCGGGCGGGCGTACACTGCGGCGGTGACTGCCGTGAACCACGCGTTGACGTCTCGGCTGGCCGGGTTCGGCACGACGATCTTCGCCGAGATGTCGGCGCTGGCCGTCGCCACCGAGTCGATCAACCTCGGGCAGGGTTTCCCCGACACCGACGGGCCGGCGGAGGTGCTCGAGGAGGCGATCGATGCGATCCGCGCCGGCGTCAACCAGTACCCGCCCGGCCTCGGCGCACCGGTGTTGCGGGAGGCGATCGCGGCTCACCAACGCGACTGGTACGGGATCGAGCTCGATCCCGATACCGAGGTCGTCGTCACGGCCGGCGCCACCGAGGCGCTCGCGGGCGCGCTGCTCGGGATGCTCGACGCGGGCGACGAGGTCGTCGTCTTCGAGCCGATGTACGACAGCTACCAGGCGTGCATCGCACTGGCCGACGCGGTCGCCGTGCCCGTCCTGCTCGCCCCGCAGGACGATGGTCGGTACGCGTTCGACCCTGACGCGTTGGGGGCGGCGATCTCGCCGCGCACCAAGCTGATCCTGCTCAACACGCCGCACAATCCGACCGGCAAGGTGTTCGACGACGGCGAGCTGGCGCTGATCGCCGAGCTGGCGATCGAGCACGACCTGATCGTGGTGACCGACGAGGTGTACGAGCACCTGCTGTTTGACGGTCGCCGGCACGTGCCGTTGTCGACGCTCCCTGGGATGGCTGAGCGCACGCTGACGATCTCGTCGGGTGGCAAGACGTTCAACACGACCGGCTGGAAGATCGGCTGGATGACCGGGCCGGCCGAGCTCGTCACCGCCGCTCGAACCGCCAAGCAGTTCCTCACCTATGTCAACGGCGCCCCGTTCCAGCCGGCGATCGCGCTCGGGCTGGGGTTGCCTCGGGCGTACTTCGACGGGCTTGCCGCCGGGCTCCAGCAGACGCGCGATCGGCTCGTCGAGGCGCTGGTGGAGGTCGGCTTCACGACCTACGTGCCCGAGGCGACCTACTTCGTCACCGTCGACATCCGTCCCATCGAGCCGTCGGGGGACGGGATGGCGTTTTGCCGGTCGCTGCCCGAGCGGGCAGGTGTGGTCGCGATCCCGAACGAGGTGTTCTACGCCCGTCCCGAGCTCGGGCGACACATGGTGCGCTTCGCCTGCTGCAAGCAACTCCCGGTGATCGACGAGGCCGCGCTCCGCCTGGCGAAGGGGTTCGCATGAGCGTGTTGCGCGTGGCTGCGATCCAGCACGACATCGTCTGGCACGACAGGACGGCGAACTTCGCCCGGCTCGATCCGATGATCGATGCCGCTCGTGCCGGGGGCGCAGGCCTGATCCTGCTGACCGAGACGTTCTCGACCGGGTTCTCGTTCGACACGCCGGGCATCGGTGAATCCGAGGGCGGTCCGTCGTCGAACTTCCTGGCCGCCGCGGCGGCGCGGACGGGCGCCTGGGTCGGTGGCTCGTGTCCGGAGATCGGCTCGGGCCCGGCCGATGGCGACGCCCGGCCGTCGAACGTGTTCGTGCTCGCCGGGCCCGACGGCACGGAGCATCGCTACCGCAAGATCCACCCGTTCTCGCATGCCGGCGAGGAGCGGTACGTGCGGCCGGGCACCGAGTTCGTGACCGTCACGGTCGAGGGTGTGCGGCTCAGTCTGTTCGTCTGCTACGACCTGCGCTTCGCGGATGAGTTCTGGGGGCTCGCCCACGACACCGACGCCTACCTCGTCGTCGCCAACTGGCCGGCCAAGCGGCGGTTGCACTGGTCGACGCTCCTGCGGGCGCGGGCGATCGAGAACCAGGCCTACGTCGTCGGCGTCAACCGGGTCGGCACCGGCGGCGACCTCGACTACTCGGGCGACAGCGCGATCATCGACCCGCTCGGCGAGATCCTGGCCACCGGTGCCGGCGGCGAGACGATCCTGTTCGCCGACCTCGACACCGACCACGTCGTCTCCACCCGCGACCATTTCCGCTTCCTCCAAGACCGCCGCTGACCACCTCGTTCATCTGGCCCCGTCCCCAAACGAACGACCTGTTCGTTCTGGCCCCGACCCCAAACGCACGGGGTCGGGTCAGAGGGTGCGTTCCATGAGGGAGACCGTGATGCCGTAGGGGGTGTGCTGCTGGCCGACCTCGACGAAGCCGCGGGCGGCGTGGAAGCCGAGCGACGCCACGTTGGGCGGGTCGGCGTTGACCTCGAGCGTCCAGCGGTTCATGCCCGGTACGCCGCGCACGAACTCGTGGACCTCGCCGTAGAGGGCGGTACCGAGCCCGCGTCCGCGGAACTCCTCGGCGAAGGCGACACGATCGAGGTACATGGCGTCGGTGTAACGATCCATGAACCAGCGGTAGTTCACCGAGTCGTAGGCGGAGCCCGGGCCGAGCACGATGCAGAACCCGGCGATCGCACCGTCGATGTCGACGACGAGCGAGCAGGCCGACTCGGCGACGAGGAAGTCCAGCCGCTCGGGCGACACCGACCCGACCTCGGGCACGTTCGCCTCGTTGATCTCCAGCACCGCGCCGAGATCACCAGGCGCCATCGGCCGGATCGTCACACCGGTATCGCTCGTGCCCGGTGTGGTCGCTGACATCACCGTGACGGTACCGGCCGTGGTTCGGCTCGTGCTCGACCGCCGTATCCTTGGGTCATGTTGTTCCGCAAGAGCGTTGAGATGGTCACCGAGGCCGATGCCCTGCCCGGCCGGACCGATCAGACCATGCCGGTTCCCGAGGCCCACTTCGTCAACGGCCACCCGATGGTTGGCCCGTGGCCCGACGGCTTCCAGACGATCGTCGTCGGCATGGGGTGCTTCTGGGGGGTCGAGCGCAAGTTCTGGCAGCTCGACGGGGTGTACACCACGTTTGCCGGGTACGCCGGTGGCTTCACCCCGAACCCGACCTACGAGGAGACGTGCACCGGCCGCACCGGGCACACCGAGGCGGTCGGCGTCGTCTTCGATCCCGAGCAGGTGAGCCTCGAGCGGGTGCTGCAGGTGTTCTGGGAGGAGCACGACCCGACGCAGGGGAACCGCCAGGGCAACGACATCGGCACCCAGTACCGGAGCGCGATCTTCACGACCGACCCGGCACAGATGGCCGCGGTCGAGGCGTCGAGGGCGATGTTCCAGGAGCGGCTGACCGCGGCGGGCTACGGCGAGATCACCACCGAGATCAAGCCGATCGACCCCGCCACCGAGTTCTTCTACGCCGAGCCCTACCACCAGCAGTACCTGGCCAAGAACCCGAACGGCTACTGCGGCATCGGCGGCACCGGCGTCAGCTGCCCCATCGGCCTCGCCACCTGATTGTGAGACGGCCGAAGCGATGGTGATGTCGCGTCAATAGCGACCCTCAACGACATCGCTCGCAGTCGGCCAGCCTTGAACTCAGGAGCCCCAGCCGTCGCGGCGAATCTGGTCGCCGTCGGCGTCGAGGGGGCGGCCGGCCCAGCGCAGCGATCCGGGGGTGGCCGACAGGCGGGCGATGAGCGCCTGCATCGGGGTGCCGTCGAGTGGGGTGATCGCCTCACGGGCGAGGTAGTGCGGGTCGACGGCGATGTCGGCCATGTCCATCACCGGCCCGACCGCGGCCTCGGCGGCGGTGAGGATCTCGAGCACGGCCGCCTGTGACCGCTCGGCGCACCAGGACGCCATGATCGTTTCGAGCTCGTCGCGGTGGGCAGCCCGGCCGGCGAAGCCGGCAAACCGTGGGTCGTCAGCGACGCCGAGTACCGAGATGACCCGCTGCGCCACCGATTCACTCGACGTGGACAGCGCCACCCAGCGACCGTCGCGGCACCGGTACGTGCCGCGCGGCACCGTGTATGGCAACCCCGCGCCGAGCCGTTCCTGCTGCTCACCACTCACCGCGTAGAGCGAGATGAGCGGCCCCATCATCTGGAACATCGTCTCCAGCAGGTTGACGTCGACCACCTGCCCGACGCCCGAGTGCAGCGCCACCATCGTGGCGAACGCGGCGGCGAGGCCGGTGACCTCGTCGGTCAGTGCGATCGGCGGCAGCAGGGGTTGCCCGCCCGGCTCACCACTCAGCGCGGCGAGCCCCGACATCGCCTCGGCGATGGTCGCGAAGCCGGGCCGGCCGGCGTACGGACCGTCCTGGCCGAAGCCGGACACCCGTGCGATCACGAGCGAAGGATTCCGATGGAGCAGGACGTCGGGGCCGATGCCCAACCGCTCGATCGTGCCGGGGCGGGAGTTCTCGATGAACACGTGGGCGTCGTCGAGCAGCCCGAGCAGGACACCACGGTCGGCCTCGTCCTTGACGTCGAGCATCACGGTCCGCTTGTTCCGGTTGACGAGCTTCCACCACAGCCCGACCCCGTCACGAGGGTCGCGCCACGCCATGTCGCGCAGACCGTCGCCGCTCGGACGTTCGACCTTGATCACGTCGGCGCCGAAGTCGGCGAGGTAGCGGGCAGCGTTCGGCCCGGCGAGCACGGTCGACATGTCGACGACCCGCAGTCCCGCCAGCGGGCCGGCCGGCGTGGCGGCGTCGGGTTGGCCGGTCACGGCTGCCACGATGCGATCAGCTCGCACGCCTCGCCGATGACGTCGCCGTGCCCGGCGTAGGAGAAGCGGACGTACTCGTGGCCGCGCTGGAGGTCGAAGTCGACGCCGGAGGTGGCGGCGACCCCGATCTCGTGGAGCCAGCGCCGGCCGAGCCCGAGCGAGTCGATGCCGAGCGCAGTCGTCAGGTGTGGGACGTGGGCGTAGACGTAGAACGCGCCGTCGGCCGGCGCGATGTCGGTGATGCCGGCCGCCGCGAGCCCGTCGATCAGGAGCCGCCGGTTCGCCCGATACCGCTCGACGTGTCCGTCGATCTCGTCGGTGGCGTCGAGCGCGGCCAGCGCGGCGACCTGTGACACGTGCGGCGCGCAGATGTACACGTTCTGCTGCAGCCGCTCGACGATGTCGGCGAACGAGTCCGGCACGACGATCCAGCCGACCCGCCAGCCGGTCATCGACCAGTACTTGGAGAAGCTGTTGATCACGAACGCGTCGGGCTCGTGGTCGAGGATCGACGCGGCCGGGCCGTGGTAGGTGATGCCGTGGTAGATCTCGTCGGCCACGATCGCGATGCCGTGGCGTCGGCAATGCGAGGCGATCATGGCCAGCGTGGCGTCGTCGTAGACGGTGCCGGTCGGGTTCGACGGCGACGCGATCACCAGCCCGTCGAGGTCGCCGGCGGCTTCGAGCTGCTCGATCGTGGGCGCCCAGCGGTTCGCCGGATCGACCGGGATGGCGACCGGCTCGATCCCCAGCGCGGACAGCACGTTCCGGTAACACGGGTAGCCGGGTTCGATCACACCGACCCGGCTCGTGCCGGCGTCGAACAGCGTGAGGAAGGCCAGTGTGAAGCCCGCGGACGCGCCGGCGACCACGAGCACGCGGTGGGGGTCGACGTCGACGTACCGCTCGGCGATCCTGGCCCGCAGCGCGTGCAGGCCCGGGGCGTTGGTGTAGCCGAGGGGCTCGTCCAGCGAACGGCGCACCGCGTCCGCCGCGATGCGGGGGAGTGGTGTGGATGGTTGCCCGACCTCCAGGTGGAGGATTCGATGCCCCGCCGCTTCGAGCTCGCTCGCCGCCCGCCCCATCGCCATCGCATGGAACGGCGGCATGGAGGCAGCTCGCAGTGCGGCGTCGATCACCGTGGGAGTCTGCCACCGGCATCCTCCGGCAACCTGCAACGCCCGGTGCCTGACCCCGGCGTTGCAGGTTCTCAAGATCTCTTGACTTTGCACTCCCCTGACGCGCGGCGGGCCGACCGCTGACGGTGGCGTCCGTACCGTGCG
>CAZYWK010000075.1:0-19819 GCA_964651825.1 uncultured Ilumatobacteraceae bacterium
CCGGCCATGTCGATCTCGTTGTCGAAGTGGCCGATGTTGCACACGATCGCGTTGTGCTTCATCTGCTTCATGTGGTCGATCGTGATGATGTCGGCGTTGCCGGTGGCGGACACGAAGATGTCGGCGGTGCCCACGACGTCTTCGAGTGGCAGCACCTGGAGACCCTCCATCGCCGCCTGCAGGGCGTTGATCGGGTCGATCTCGGTGACGATGACGCGGGCGCCCTGGCCGCGCAGCGACTGCACGCAGCCCTTGCCGACGTCGCCGTAGCCGCACACGACGGCGGTCTTGCCGCCGATCATCACGTCGGTGGCCCGTGAGATCGAATCGACGAGCGAATGCCGGCAGCCGTACAGGTTGTCGAACTTCGACTTGGTGACCGAGTCGTTGACGTTGATCGCCGGGAAGATCAGCTCGCCCTGCTCCATCATCTTGTAGAGGCGCTTCACACCGGTGGTCGTCTCTTCCGTCACACCCTTGATGTGAGCCGCCATCCGGGTCCACTTCGACGGATCGGTGTTGAGGGTCCGCTGCAGGAGGCCGAGCACGATCGCCAGCTCGGGGTTCGATGCCTCGGTCGGATCCGGCACGACACCGGTCTTTTCGTACTCGACGCCCTTGTGCAGCAGCATCGTGGCGTCGCCGCCGTCGTCGAGGATCATGTTCGGGCCGTCGTAGACGGTGCCGTCGGCCGCCGTCGCACCGGGAACCGCGGGCCACGTCATCATCTGGTCGGTGCACCACCAGTACTCCTCCAGCGTCTCGCCCTTCCAGGCGAACACCGGGACGCCCTGGGGGTCGTCCGCGGTGCCGTCAGGCCCGACGACCACGGCGGCCGCGGCGTGGTCCTGGGTGGAGAAGATGTTGCAGCTCGCCCAGCGGACCTCGGCGCCGAGCGTCGTGAGCGTCTCGATGAGCACCGCGGTCTGGATCGTCATGTGCAGCGATCCGGAGATGCGGGCGCCGGCGAGCGGCTTGGACTCGCCGTACTCCTTGCGCAGCGCCATCAGACCGGGCATCTCGTGCTCGGCCAGGATCATCTCCTTGCGGCCGAACGGAGCGAGCGACAAGTCGGCGACGCGGTAGTCGCGTCGTGCCGCGAGCGTGCTCGCGGGGCGCGTGTTGGGAGTGGCGGTTTCGGTCATGGTTCCCCTTCCGGGAAGGCGCGTGGATGCGCAGCAGGTTCGTTTGGACGAACCGGGCAGGGGCCTTCAGGCACCGGTCGAATCAGCCCGGCGATTCGGTGCGCAGATCCTACCCCCGGTTCAAGGGCTACGACGAGGACTTGTCACGACCGGCGAGGGAAGCGCCAGCGACGAGCCGGACGCGAGGCCGACCTCGATCGCTACGACGAGACCTGCGGTGAGGCCGAGCAATCGTCAGGGAAGCGCCAGCGACGAGCCGGACGCGAGGCCGACCTCGATCGCTACGACGAGACCTGCGGTGAGGCCGAGCCAATCAAGCAAGGATGACTGCGTACACGTCGAGCAGGTAGTGGACCGACCCGTTGAAGTTGTACGCCTGGATGACGTTGTCGTCGGTGCCCGCGGTGCCATAGCGCAGCAGTGACATGTTCGGCACCGTCTGGCCTTCGACGAGGTTGATGTTCGAGCTCTCGGGCGGTGCCGCGACCCCACCTGGATACATCGTCATGTAGGTGGTGACGGCGACGCTCGGATAGAGCCGGGCGAGCCCGGTGCCCGTGAGGTTGCCGAGCAACGCTGACTGGGCTCCCAACGGTGCCCCGCCGAGCTTCACCGAATCGGTGAAGTCCGCGAAGCTCCAGGCCTCGCTCGTGGCGAAGCCGAGCGGGGCGCTGTTGAACTCGGGCTGGCGGGTGTCGAACACCCGGAACGGTGCGTCGAGCGGCACGACCCGGCCGGTGGTGGTGGCCGCGTCGGCGCCCTTGTAGAGGTAGCCGAGCACGTCGACGATCAGGTGGGTGCTGCCGTACGCGTTGTAGAGCCGGATGGCGCCGTCGGCACCGACCGGCACGATGGCCATGTTCGCTTTGACCTGACCGTTGCGCAGGTTGGTGTTCGACGTGGTCGGCAGCGTGCCGGCCGGGACGTCGCCGGGCGTGGCGGAGACGAAGGTCGGCTCGGTCTGGGCAACCGCGGTGATGTTGACCATCACGCCGGTGACGTTGGGGTCGTTCGGCACGATGTCGGTCACGGAGGGAAGTACTGCATCGGCGCCGCGGATCGGCAGCGTCAGGCGGCCGTCGGTGCCGAGCGGTGTGCCACCGGACCAATCGGCGGGTACCGGGGACGACCGGGTGTCGAGGATGCGGCCCGGACCGACCGGCTGGAAGCGGGCGCCGTTGTCGTCGGCGTCGGGATAGCCGCTCTTGGCGATCCAGCCGAACACGTCGATGATGACATCCGCGGAACCGGCGCCTTCGGGAAAGACCAGGGTCGCCGAGACGGCGCCGTTCGTGCCCGCACCCACGACGGCGAGGTTGGGGACGTTCTCGCCGGCGCCGAAGTTGACGAGCGACGACGTACCCGCGGCCGCGCCAGCGGGCGCGATCGACAGGTAACCGGCGCGGGTCGGATTGGCGACGGTGACGTTGAGCACGACCGCGAGCACGTCGCGGTTGGTGCCACCGTCATCGGCGGGGATGCCTCCCTGGCCGAGTGCGTCGAAGCTGAAGGTCTGGCCGGTCGGGTTCCCGGGCTTGGCGCCACGTGGAGCGGTGTCGTTGATCCCGCCGCCGCGGGTGTCGAAGATGCGGGTCGGTGTCACCGGGTGGTACTCGCCACCCGAGGCCAGCGACGTGGCTTGGGCATTGACGATCGGCGCGGACGGACCGGCTCCGATGCCGACGAGCGCTCCGGAACAGAGGGCGGCCAGTGCGAGCACGCCGCGCACCGAATGTCGGGCCGGCCGGCGTGCGCGAGGAGCACGATTCGATCGCATCACGCGAACCGTAATCCAATCGTCATGAACGATCCGGTCACCTGCACGAAGTCGACCACCGGCATCAGTCGACGGAGAAGGTGGGCGCCACCGAGTCGCGCTCGACGATGGCCATCAAGCGGGCGTGCTCGTCGTCGTCGACGATCGTCGACTCCTCGATCAGCATCACCGGGATGTCGTCGCGCACCTCGTACCGGCGCTGCTGGCGCGGGTTGTAGAGCACCGACTCGCTCTCGAGGTAGTACAGCGGACCCTTGTCGTCGGGGCAGGCGAGGATCTCGAGGAGTTCGGCAGCGAGCGTCATGGGTGGGTCCGTTCCGTAGGGATTCCAATGGGGCGAGGCGACGGCGCGAGTGGGTCACTCGGTGATGGTCGAGAGTAGTTCCGCGACCCGGTCGTCGCAGGTCGCACGGTCGGCCGCTTCGAGGTTGAGTCGCAACAGCGGCTCGGTGTTGGACGGCCGCAGGTTGAACCACCAGTCGCCGCAGTCGACGGTGAGGCCATCGAGCCGATCCTGGTCGCGGCCGGCATATTTGGCGCTGATCCGTTCGATCACGCTGGCTGCGTCGTCGACCTGGGTGTTGATCTCGCCGCTCGCGGAGTAGCGCTCGAACGGCTTGCGCACGATCGACAGCGGCTGCGCGGATCGACCGACTTCGGCCATCACCATCAGCGACGCGATCAGCCCGCTGTCGGCGTTGAAGTTGCGGGCGAAGTAGTAGTGCGCCGAGTGCTCGCCGCCGAAGACCGCGCCCGTGTCGGCCATCACCTGCTTGATGAACGAGTGCCCGACCTTGGTGCGCACCGGCACGCCGCCGCGCTCGCGGACCACGTCGGGGACGACCTTGGAGCAGATCAGGTTGTGGAGCACGGTGGCGCCGGGATTCGAACGGAGCACCGCGGCGGCGAGCAGTGCGGTCGTCGTCGAGCCGCTCAGGCCATGGCCCAGCTCATCGACGACGAACACCCGGTCGGCATCGCCGTCGAACGCCAGACCGAGATCGAAGCCACCGGACACCACGCGGGCCCGCAGATCGCGCTGGTTGGCGGGCTGCAGTGGATCGGCAGGATGGTTGGGGAACGAGCCGTCGAGCTCGGGGTACATGAGCTCGAGCTCCACACCGGCAAGGCGCTCCATCACAGCCGGCACGACGAGGCCGCCCATGCCGTTGGCCGTGTCGGCGACCACCTTCATCTCCCCGATGTCGGCCGGGTCGATGAAGCTCAGCACGTGGTCGGCGAACTTGCTGAGCAGATCCTGCTCCGAGCGCCGCCCGCACGAGGCCGCCGGAGGCGGGACCCGGCCGTCGAGCACCTCCTCGGCGACCCGTTGCACCTCGGCGAGGCCGGTGTCGATACCGACCGGGCGAGCTCCCGAGAGGCAGAGCTTGATGCCGTTGTACCCGGCCGGGTTGTGCGACGCGGTGAACATCGCACCCGGGGCGTCGAGCGTGCCGGCGCCGAAGTACATCAGGTCGGTGGACGCCAGACCGAGGTCGATCACGTCGAGACCGTGTTCGAGCAGGCTGTCGGAGAACGCGGCGACCAGCTTGACCCCCGAGGGGCGCATGTCGCGGGCGACCACCACGCGGGTCGCTCCCTGGGCCTTGACGAAGAGGGCGAAGC
This sequence comes from uncultured Ilumatobacteraceae bacterium, assembly GCA_964651825.1. Taxonomy (GTDB): domain Bacteria; phylum Actinomycetota; class Acidimicrobiia; order Acidimicrobiales; family Ilumatobacteraceae; genus Sva-07. Next base: position 4,549 of record CAZYWK010000075.1, read on the forward strand.
CGATGCCGAGCGCCTTGGCGATCTCGGCGTTGAGCTCGTCGGGCACCGTGCCCCGGATGTCGTAGGCCTTGACGATGTTGGAAAGCTGCGACATGACGGCCGAGAGGCTATCGGTCCCGCCAGGACCGCCCTCGGACATTCACCCGTCCGGACGAGTCCGCCCTGGTAACCCGCCCGATCTTGTGTTGTCGATCGCGCGCTTCGTAGCCGTTCGAGACGCCCTACGGGCGCGCCGGCGTCCTGCGCCCGGCTCGTTCGGCGAACCGGTCGAGGGCGTCCGCATCGTCGCAAGGGCCCCCAGCTCGACGATCATGCTGTGGATCAGCGCCCACCCCGTCCTCCCGGGAGCGCTCAGGAAGTGAGTTCGCACAAGTCCGGCCGGTCAGCCAACCACTCGTTGAATGCGCGACTCTGCTCGTCTCGCCAAATGCTCGCGCGGCTTGCGACGAGGAACTCGGTGAGTACGTCTTCGGCTGCGTCGGGACCGAGCGCGGCGACAAGGGCGCGGAGGTTCGCCTCGTGATCTCGCACGAGTAGCGAGAGTCTGGCCTGGTCGGTCAGGCTGCGGATGAGCCGCGCGCCCGGATCATCGGCCGCCATCGTGGGGGACTTCCGGGTGGTGAACGCCAGCAACTCGGCTTCTCGTGCCGCGGTCGACATGGTTTCCACCGTCGCTACTCGGCCGGCCACCGCCGGCGTCTCGGCAAGGAGCGGCGCGGGAGCGAGCGGCGCATTCGTCACCGAGGCCACTCTCGCGGGTTGTGGCGGAAGGTCAGCGATCTGGTGCATCGACACCAAGACGTCGCGCAGTCCCGGGCTCCCCTGGGCCGCCAATGAGATGGGGATGGCCTCGTAGACGAGAGCACGCAGCCGCGGGAGACGCGGCACGATGCGGGCGGCCAACGCGAGCAACTCGGGGTCGATCGGGCCGACGTGGGCATCGAGGTAGTAGCCGTTGGTCTCGAACCCGCCGGCAAGGTGCATCTCCCAGACCCGCTCCAGCGGCAGCGCGGCGATGAAGTCCTCCACGGACTGTCGCCCGTTGCGTTCGTTGGTCCACACGTTGTGGAGGTCGAGCAGGATGCCGCAGTCGGCGCCTTCGGCGATGGCTGCGACATACTCCCCATCGCCGAGATCACCATCGACTGGCCGCAGGTAGTTCGTCGGCGTCTCGACCAGGAACGGCCGGTCGTCGATCCGTCGGTAGTCGATGATGTGCCTGATCGCGGCCTTCACTCCCGTGGGTGTCTGAACCGGCGGCAGTAGGAAGCCGGCGTATGCGTCGCCGGCCAGGTTGAAGGCCAGATGCTCGCTCCAGTGGACCGCGCCGAGCGCCTTCATCGACGCCGCCGAGAGGGCCACACCGTCTGGGTCGGGCGCGGTGGTGCCGCCGACGGGAAAGCCAACTCCGTGGGAGATGAGAGGCCGTCCACAGGACCGCAGCCAGGCCAGCGGCTCGGGCGAGAGGTGTTGGCCGCCACGTACCCGGCTCGGCCACAAGGTTTGCGGCTCGACCTCGACGACGTCGACAAGGTCCTCGATGCCCGACCACACCTGATCGAGCGAACCGAGGGCAATGATGCCGACGCCGAGGTCGAGCCGCTCCCAGTCCACGTCCGTCGACCTCAGCCGATGCCGAATCGTCCGGTGGGGAACACCGGCTGAACTTCGAGCTCTGGCGTCACGTAGAACTCCTTGAGGTGCTTGAAATCGATGACCACGCCCGAGTTGCATCCGCCGCATCCGAAGCGGTCGAAGATGCTCGCCTGCACCTTCTGGAACGCACCGATGTCGGCGAGGATCGCGGTTGGCACGTGCACGGTGACTTGCACCTCACGGGGCGGAAGGGGCTGTGGATTGAGATCTGACATGACTGTTGCCTCCTGGTTCGTCGACACGACGATCTGCCGCGCCGCTACTCAGGAGGGCCTGGGGATGAATCAGATACACAAACCTGACGGTGAGGTCTCGTGGCGTCGGTGCGATGTCTGCTCGGAGAACGTGTTCCGAGACGGGCGGGCCACTCGGGAATCATGAACCTCGGCGGTTGAGGTCAGACGGACGGCTCGGACGCCGGGCGCGACCAGTCGGTCGGTGCCGTCACGAGTTCGCCCGTGTCGTCGTCGAACGCCGGTGCATGTTCGGTCGGCGTCGGGTCGGCATCCACGAACACGACGCGATCGTCGACACGATGGTCGTCGATCGGCCAGTCGCTCTGGCCGGGGCCGGCGTCGGGGTAGACCACGTCGCCGCGGCGGCGCCAGTAGAAGCACAGCGCGATGCCGCCGAGCGTCAGGGCGTAGAAGAACCAGTCGAGGGTCGAGCGCTCGTAGGTGAGCGTCACGTCGTTCGACGTCGGCACCACGACCATGAAGTTCGGCGCGACGCGGTACGGGCCTTCGGCACCCTCGACCTGCCAGTTGGGGAAGTAGCTCACCCGCACGAGCACGGGCACGCCGATCTGGTCGACGTGGAAGCTGACCGACTCCTCCTGGAGGTCGACGTCGGTGACCTCGACCGCGGGCAGGTCGACCGTCTCGATCGGCTCGACGGGCACCACGTAGTCGACGTTGCGGCTGCGGTCGCCCGGCTCGCCGACGCGGGCGTCCATATCCACCTCGACGTCGATGCGCTGCCAGTCGTCCGGGCCGTCGTTCGCCGGCAGCGCCGGCCAGTCCTCGCGCCGCTGGAACCAGCTGGTGCCCAGCTCCAGGTTCCGTTCCCGCTGGTCGCCCCCGCGCTCGTTGACGACCACCGGCTGCACCGTCAGCGGCTCGACGATCGAGGCCTCCGTCAGCTCGTAGATGTCCCACGGCCCCGACGTCGTGAGGAACGTCAGCCGGTCGTTCGTGGCCGCCTCCGCCTTGGCCTCGTCCGTGCGGACCATGAGGTAGCGGATGCCCAGGTCGGCCATGTGCTGCACGCCGACGGTGGCGTCGGTGTTCACGTAGCGCAGCTGGCGGACCGGGTTCGACGAGCTCTTCGACATCGCCGCAGTGGTCAGGAAGTGGTACGGCGTGGTGCCGGACGCCTCGAAGAACAGGCCCTCGGACGACGCGATGCACCCGTCGGTCCAGTGCGGCAGCAGCATCAGCGCCATCGTCGTGCCGTACTGGCCGTTGTCCTCGTTGTTCTCCCACAGCGCCCGGCCACAACCGTTCGTCTGGCCGATCTCGTCCATCGTCTGGACGACGTCGTGGTATTCGGGATAGGCGGTGCGTCCCTCGTAGCCGACCATGTTGTAGCGGGTCCACCCGTCGCCGACGGCCCGGCCGGAATCCGGCCCCTTGTGGAACGGGCCCCACGCGTAGACGGTCGTGTCGCCCGACTTCACCCGGCCGTCGAACGGCAGCGTCTCGTACATCCAGCCGAACACGACGAGGCACGACGTCGTGATGATCGCCGCGGCGACGGCGCCCTCGTACACGCTCATCTCCGCGGACGCGACGCGTCCGCGGGCGGCGTTGACGACCCAGCCGATCACCTCGACCGCACCGATCATCATCAGCAGGTACCGCATCAGGTAGATGAACGGCAGCAGGCGGGGGTTCCACAGCAGGCCGATCAGCGGAAGGCTGTCGCGGGTGAGGTACACGAGGCCGACGAAGGCGAGCGTGATCAGCCCCAGCGCCGTGCCGGTGAGGTTGCGGCGCATGATCATCGCCACGAAGCCGACGATGGCGAGCGTGGTGATCACGAAGTCGAGCGGCGCGGTGAGTGGGAAGAACATGTCGTAGAACGAGTCGCTCGCGCCTTCCGGCCGGAACCCGTACTTCATGTCGGTCATGTACTCGTGGCCGAACAGGAAGGGGCCGACCCACCAGGCCGACAGCAGCAGCGTGGTGGCGCCGGTGGTGATCGCGTAGACGAACCGCGGGCGGTCGATCCAGACGAGGCAGAGGATGATCGCGCTGACCGCCACGAAGATCAGCACGATGCCGTGCGACACCGCGGCGAGCGACAGCACGATCGCCGCCGAGACCCGGTACTTGCCCGTCCGCAGGCCGGCGGCGAGCAGGCCGAGGCCGAACATCGCCAGCGTCAGAGCGATGGAGAAGGAGTACTCCCCCGCCATGGTCGACTTCACGTTGCCGCCGTAGATCTGGTAGCTCTCGTCGAGCAGGAAGCACAGCCCGGCGATGGCGAACAGCTCGGGGATCGGGTGGCGGAACCGGGCGAGGCGGCCGAAGGTCCAGCAGGCGATCGGGAACAGCACGAGCCCCGACACGGCGACGAGCTTGAACGCCACGCCGTACGGCAGGATCACGTCGAGCGCGACGATCATCAACGCCGGGATCACCATGTAGAACCGGTAGATCGGCAGGCCGCCGTACCAGTCCATGCTCCACCCGGACAGTTGGAAGTTCGGCAAGAGGTGGTCGCGCAGGTAGGCCGGGGCCCATACGTGGGCACCCATGTCGCCACCCGTCGGTGTGGTCTGATCGAACACGAGGTCGCGGCTGGGCGAGAACGGGTTGAGGTGGACGATCATCATCATGATGACCGTCGAGATCACGAGGATCGTCGAGGTGACGAGCACCTGCACCACGCGCTCGTTGGTCCACGGGCGGCGCCACCAGGCGACCGGGCGACGCACGATCCGCCGACCCGCTCGCCGGTACCACGGCGCCTCGATCGGGCCGGCCGTGGCGTCGGGTTCGGCCGGAGCAACCGTCTCGTGGGACGCTCGGTCGGGCGACTCGGCCTCGAGCAGATCTGCCTCGGCGGTGTCGGCGCCGTGCTCGCGGTCGAACCAATCGATCGGGTCGTCGATCGGGTCGTCGCTGCCCGCCGGGTTCGCCGGCTCTCTCAGGTCGTCACTCATCCGTTCATCCACGCTCGAAGGTGGGCACCATCATGGCGGTTCGACGGCCGGATCGAACGTCACCAGGCCAGGATCAGCCCGGTGAGGTTGAACCCGACGTGCGCCGCGATCGACATCCCCAGCCGGCCGGTGCGCATGGCGCAGAACCCGAGGATGAGGCCGAACACGAACAGGCCCGGATACTCGATGACCCGGAAGTGCACGAACGCGAAGGTCAGCGCCACCCCGACCACGACCACGCCCTCGTTGTAGCGGGCGAGCAACGGCCGTTGCAGCAGGCCTCGATAGAACAGCTCCTCGATGACCGGAGCGCCGAAGCCGACGAGGAGCACGAGCAGGACCGCCGAGCCGCCACCAGCACGATCGATGAGGTCCTTGGCGTTCTCCTGCAACCGATCGTCGGTGAACACGTTCGGCCAGAGCGCTTGCAGCGGCAGATAGATCAGGTTGACCACGACGAGCTGTGACAGCACGCCGATGCCCAGCCCGGCCAGGTCGATCGGACGGAACGACAGGCCGTAGTCGTCGGCGAAGTTTCCCGTGCCGCCCCGGTCCGAGGCGATCCACATCCCGACGAGGTAACAGACCCACGCCGCGGCGAGCGAGGCGCCGAGCACGCTGATCGCCACGGTCTCGACGTCGTCGCCCCCGGCGAGCGCGGCAAGGGTCACGGCCGCCACCAGTTGGGCCACCACCCACGAGCCGACGAACGCGATCAGGGCCGTCGTGACGTCGATCGGACCCGACGCGGCCGACCGGATCGGGCTCCCGGACGGATGGAAGCCGCCACGGAAGGAGGGGTCGGGCACGGCTCGTGACACTACCGGCGCGCGATCCGGCGTCACCGTCGCGGGCAACCCGAGCGGCCCACCCCCATTGGCGAGGCGCCAGTGACGAGGCCGAAACTCGGCCCGGCCTACACGGCGACGAGGATGTGGTGTTCGACGCGTCGGCGGTCGTCGAGCATCCAGCCGTGGGGCACCGACAAGCGCGCCGCGTGGCGCACACACATGTCGTACGCGTGCGGGTCGCGCTCGGAGCTCAGCTCGTCGAGCCAGACGTGCGAGTGCTGGTAGTCGTAGGTGAGCGTGACCGCAGCCCGCTCGGAGCATCCGGGGCGCGAACAGAGGCGACGACTTCCGGCTGACGAGATCCCAACGATCATGTCGCCGAATGTACGGTCCGACCAGGGGTGCAACGGTGGATGCTCGGGCAGGGATCCGACAGTGAGGGGATGGGCGATGGGATGAGCGTCACGGCCGGTTGGCCTGTCAACCACTTGACGGGCCCGTAGCATGGATTCATGAGCAATCTGCCTCCGCCGCCTCCTCCGCCCCCACCGGGGCGCGGGCGGGATCAGCAGAACGGCCAGCAGCGGCGCGGCGAGCCCGACCGGCGCCCGGAGCGCAGCCACTCCGACCCGCCCTCGTCGGGTACCGGCAAGGGTCCAGGGAGCTGGCCGAAGTGGACGATCTGGCTGCTCGTGGGCATCGTCGCTGCCGCCTTCCTCGTGCCGAGCCTGTGGCCCAGCAACGATGGCGAGACGCTCGAGTACTCCGAGTGGCGTGAACAGGTCATCGAGGGAAACATCGAAACGGCCGTGATCAACAACGGCTCCGGCAAGATCACCGGCGAGTTCACCAACGGCGACAAGTACTCCACCACCGGCGACGGTGACACGGGCGTGTCCGACGCCGATCGGGAACTGCTCGTCGAGAACAACGTGCAGTTCGAGTTCGAGGCACCGAGCAACAACTGGCTGCTCGGCATCTTGTCGATCTTCCTGCCGGTGATGCTGATCATCGGGTTCTTCATCTGGATGCAGCGCCGCGCCCAGGGCCAGATGGGCAACGTGATGTCGATCGGACGGAGCAAGGCCAAGGCCTACGACGCCGACAAACCGTCGACCACGTTCGACGACATCGCCGGCTACGCGGGCGTCAAGCAGGAGATCACCGAGGTGGTCGACTTCCTGCGGATGCCCGAGCGGTTCCGCGAGATCGGGGCGCGGGTGCCGAAGGGCATCTTGCTCGTCGGCCCTCCCGGCACCGGCAAGACCCTGTTCGCTCGTGCCGTCGCCGGTGAGGCCGGCGTGGGCTTCCTGTCGGTCACCGGTTCGGACTTCATGGAGATGTTCGTCGGTGTCGGCGCCAGCCGAGTGCGCGACCTGTTCCAGCAGGCCCGCCGCATGGGCCGAGCGATCATCTTCATCGACGAGATCGACTCGATCGGGCGCAAGCGCGGCGCCGGCCTCGGTGGCGGCCACGACGAGCGCGAGCAGACGCTCAACCAGATGCTCGCCGAGATGGACGGCTTCGAGACCTCCGAGGGCATCGTCATCATGGCGGCCACCAACCGCCCCGACATCCTCGACCCCGCCCTGCTGCGCCCGGGACGCTTCGACCGCCAGATCGTCGTGCCGTTCCCCGAGGCCAGCGAGCGCAAGGCGATCCTCGAGGTGCACAGCCGCGACAAGCGGATGGGCCCCGACGTCGACATGGAGACCATGGCGCAGGCCACGCCCGGCATGTCCGGCGCCGACCTGGCCAACCTCGTCAACGAGGCGGCCCTCGTGGCCGTGCGACGGGGTTCGAAGCAGATCGAGCGGATCGACTTCGAGAACGCCCGTGACCGTGTCGTGCTCGGCGCACAGCGCGAGTCGCTGATCATGTCGGCCGAGGAGAAGCGGGCCACCGCCTATCACGAGGGCGGGCACGCGCTGCTCGCCACCGTGCTCCCCCACGGCGACCCGCTGCACAAGGTGACGATCCTCCCGCGCGGCATGGCGCTCGGCGTCACGTGGTCGCTGCCGCAGGAGCGTCACACGTACTCCAAGGAGTACTTCGAGGACACGATCTGCAAGGCGATGGGCGGCCGCGTCGCCGAGATGATCGTGTTCGGCCACCTCAACTCGGGTGCCGCCAACGACCTCGAGCAGGCCACCGGGATCGCCCGCCGGATGGTCCGCGAGTGGGGCATGTCCGATCGGGTCGGGCCGATGGCGTGGAGCAGCCAACAGCAGGTGTTCCTCGGCGAGGATCTCATGTCGTCGGGCCGCGAGTACTCCGACGACACGGCCAAGTTGCTCGACGAGGAGATCGCCCGCATCCTGACCGATCAGGAGCGCAGGGCGACCGACATCATCACCCGGCACCGCCGCGGCCTCGAGCTGATCGCCGACGCGCTGCTCGACCGCGAGACGATCGACGGCCCCGAGGTCGCCCGGCTGATCCACCTCGGCATGACCGAGTCCGGTCAGCCCGCCGACGACATCATCGCCCACTGACCCCGTTCGTCGGGGACGGGGCCGGATGAACGGGGTCAGCGGCGGCCGAGGTCGGGTTCGGGGGACGCGCCGGGCTCGCGGGCCTCGGCGACGGCGGCCCACAGGTCGGTCGCCGACATCGGCCCGATGAAACCGGCCCGGCTCACTCCCTGGGCGTCGACGACGACGACGGTCGGCACGGCGTCGATGCGGTAGCGCTCGTGGAGTGCCCGCGACGCCCCGTATTCGACGTTGACGACGGCGACGTCGCTCGACTCCAGCACGACGGCCTTGTCGAACACGCTGTGGCACACGTCGCAGGTCGCCGAGGTGAACACCGCGACGAGCCACGGGGCCTCGGGCCGCGAAAAGTCGGAGCGGTCGATCTGGTCCGGGAACGCCCAGTTGCGCTGCGTGGGCGCGTCGGGCACACGGCGACGCCGCACCACGACCGCCACGATCGCCACGATCACGACGATCACCGCTGCGATGACGACCCGCTCCATCCCCGTCAGGCTAACGACGCGACGCGCACCGGTGCTCGGTGAGGCCTCGCAATCATGGCGTCGCGGTGGAGGGCAAGGCCCAAGAGCCGCTGCGGCCGTCGAGGTCGTCACCGCGCGCGAGGGAGCGTTCGACGAACACCCGATTGGTCGAGGTGATGATCAGTTCCCGGTTCAGCGCGTCGGCCGCCTCGAGATCGATCGTGATCACGGCGCCGGGGCCGATCGGGATCTCGCCGAGACCGTCGACGAGCGTCGGACCTCCTGGACCGACGGCCTCCACGGTGATCGTGCCGTCGACGTTGTCGACGTTGTAGACGACGAGCGCCGCCGGGGTGGGGACCGACGGGCCGATGCCGACGTGCCACTGGGTGGCGACGAAACCGTCATCGCGAGGCGGAGCGCCCAGCACCACCGACGTCGACACCAGGTCACCCGCCGGGCGGGTCAACACGCGTTCGACCACGATCGCCGGCTCGGACAGCGTGGAGAAGACGACCGCGTGCCGTCCGTCGGGGACGGTGGCCGCGTAGGCGTCGTCGGTCGGATCGAACACCACGACCCGCCGCGACGGCACCGTGATGGTCGGCACACCGCCGAAGTTGGCTTCCACCGGCAGGCCGAGGAACACGGCGTCGACGTCGACACTGGCGTCGGTCGGGTTGTAGATCGAAAACGTCTCGGTGATGCCGGCCCCACGTTCACCGTCGGCGAACCAGAACTGGTCGCGCAGCGCCGGAGCGCCGAGCGTGACCTCGAAGCCGAGCCGGCCGCCACCGAGGTAGTGCTGGGCCCGACCGAGCACGATCCGACCACTCGTCGTGGTGACCTCGACCGCCAGCACAGGTTCATCGCGGTTGCCGAGTTCGGCGATCGGGATCACCTTCACCGAACGTGGCGCTATCGGAAACCCCCGGAAGGCCGACGGCGACGACTCGGCCGACTCGGTGGCGAAGCTCAACTGGGCGATCGCCACATCGTCGTACGGATTCGACAGGATGAGCGACTCGACGCTGCCGTCGACGGTGAAGCCGTCGGCGAGGTACCAGGTGTCGGACGTGTCGTTCGAGCACGGCGCGACCGAATCTCCTGCGGGATGGATGGCCCGCTGTTCGACGAGGCCGCCGCCACCGTCGAGCTCGACCACGACGCCGACGAACGGGGTCGGCGTGCTCGGCGTCACCTCGATCGCGTGCCGCGACCACGGCTCGACCGTGAAGCTCTCGGTGCCCACGGCGCCGTCGGGGGTCAGCACGCTGAAGCGGCCGACGAGCTGCTCGGCGGCACGATTGGAGACGACGACCTCGCCGCCGACGCCGCTTTCGCCGCTCGCCGGCACACCAGGACAGAACCAGCTGCCGGTCAACAGGTCGGCGTCGTTGACGTGCGGCATCCAGCTTTCGGCCCGGACGGCGAACGTCGCCGGAGTCGCCGGCGGGGTGTCGCGGCCGAGTACGAACAGCGCGACGAATCCGAGGAACGCCACGACGAGGCCGGGGATGGCACGGCGGTTCATCGGGTCGGGCCGTTCTCGCCGGCGGCGCCGGGCGTGTCGCCCACTTCCGGTGGATCGAGGGTCGGCACCGAGATCGTCGCGGCGAGCATCGGATCGGGGGGCGGTACGACCGGGGGCAGCACGATCAGGGTCTCGTCGACCGCGTACGGGCGGGGCCGCCGGCCGCGAGGGACCCGAATCTTCAGCGCCACGAAGATCGCCAGTGCCCACAGCGCGACCTGCAGGCCGACCAGCAACGACCGGCTGGCTGCCGTGTCGTACCGGAGCTCGGCGACGCCGGCGCGGTCGATGTCGAAGGCGGTGCTGATCCCGAACGACCGGCGCGCCGGCACGTCGACGCCGTCGAGGGTCAGCTTCCAGTGCTCGTCGAACGGCACACCGAACTGCACCACACCGGGAGTGACCTCGGCGGACGACACATCGAACTGGTCGGCGCCGGGCATGATCGGCGTCGTCTCGGAGAGGTCGGCCCGCAACAGCGCTTCGGTGCCCGCCGTCCGGCTGGCATCGGCGGCTGCGCCGGCGAGCAGGCTGACCGTCGGGAGCCAGGCGCCGTTGTCGTAGATCTCCAGCGTGGGGAACCCACCGGTGACCGATGCGAGGTCGAGTTGGTCGTCGAGCGCTCCGACCAGGCCTTCGGCGGTCGCGATCGGTGTGTCGGTCGTCGAGTTCACGCCGTCGAACTCCGGGATCACGATGTAGCGGATGCCGAGTGGGGCGAGCAGGCGGCCCGCCCGGAGCGTCGAGGATGCAGCGATCTGGTCGAGTGCCGAATTGATCGCATCGGTTGCTGCCGTGGAGGGCGGCGCCCAACGGTCGCGGACGTCGAGGTCGCCATCGTCGATCAGCGCCCACGACACACCGTCGCGGTATTCGGTCGAGGGCACCGGCACGATCCGCGAGTCACCCAGCAGGAGCACCCGATAGTCGCCGTCGGTCGGCGTGTCGCCGAGCCACGCGTTCATCAGCCGGCCGAGCGTCGTATCCGGCGTCTTCCACGCGCCGTCGCCCACGGCGAGCACACCCGGCACGATGCCGACCAGGATCGCCAGCATCGCGACGATCCCGACCGGCTGGCGCCAGCCGAATCCCGCGTCACGGACATCACGATCGAACCCGGCGAGGAGTGCACCGGACGACACCGCGACACCGAACGCCACCGGCACCAGCAGCACGCCGGCCTCCGGGGCGTCGAACGGCAGGCCACCACGGTCACCCGCCACGGCGAGGGCGCCGAACACGAGCACGAGCACGGCTGCGCGCACGGCCCAGGTCAACCGCCACGCCCTGGTCAATACGATCGCCACCAGCACCGGCACGAACGACGCAACAGCCAGGACGGCGAAGTCGGTCGGGCCGATCTCGAAGGAGGCCAGCGCCAGCATGCCGCGATGGGGGTCGCCGATCGGTGGGGCGCCGGCCAGATCGGCCCACGTCCAAGTGGCGATCCACGGCAGGTTGAGCAGGAGCCCGACCACCGTTGCTCCGGCCCCGGCGACCGCGAACCACACCGCGACGCGCCACGGGGCGAGCGCCAACAACGTCCCGATCGCCAAGCAGACCGCGACCAGCGCGGTGATCACCACGATCACCGGTGCGAACGCAGCAGCGAGGGCGACGGCCAGCCCGGCCACCACGATCCGGCGACCGCGCTCGGCGCTGGTCAGTTCGATGACGCCATCGGGGAGGTCGAACGCGGCCGTCGCCGGGTCGGCGGTCTCGAGGCCGGCCGCCCTGCGGAGCAGGTGGATGATCCACGGCGTCGCCGCGAACACGACGAGCACCGTGAAACGACCGCCCGCCATGGCGCCGCCGACGAGTGGCGACGCGGCGAACACCCCGAACGCCCCGACGCGCGATCGTGTCGACGGGAAGACGGTGGCGAACTTCCACATCCCCCCGACCCCGACGACGAGGAGCCCCACGGTGACCAGGGTCTGCAGCAGACCCATGCGGAACAACGTGACGCCCGACAAGCCGGCCAGCGTCGCCCAGCCGGTCGGAGTGGCCGAGGTCGCACCGGCGCCGGCGTTGTTCCAACCCGAGGCGTACGAATCGAGCAGGAGGCGGGGGCTCTGCGGGAACGGCAGGAACTCACCGACCGACGGGACGCCGTTCGTGAAGAACGCCCGGCTGCCGACCACGATGCCGATCAGCACGCACAACCAGGCAATGACCGGCGCCGTCGTGCCGTCGCGCCACCGTCGCACGGTGGAATCCTCCGACACGTAGGTGGCGACGTCGCGGCTGCGTAGGAACGACGACAGGCGGGCGCTGCCTCGGGTCTGTAGCCCTGCAACCTCGCGTTCGGGGACGCGCCGGAGTGGCTTCACCGCGCGTCGCCGGGCGAGCAGGGCGGGGGTCCTCGGGATCAGCCCGACCAACGCGCGCAGCGACGCCCACGCCTGGCCGAACGTGGCGGTGAACAGACCGACGACGAGTTCACTGAGCGTGAGCAGCACCATCTCGAGCGATCGCCCCGGAAGCCGCGAGCCTCCGGTGAGGGTCGCCACGGTGCGCATGCGGTGCTGCGCGGCGAGGCGTTCGTGGGGGAGATCGGGGCGCCGCGTGACGAGGTCGGCGCGATGTCGTACACGGGCCGACGGGGCGACCACGACCCGGGCGCCGCTGTGGTGCACGCGCCAGCACAGCTCGACGTCCTCCCCGTGGAACGACATCGCCTCGTCGAACCCACCGAGCTCGCGGAACAGGTCGGCGCGGATCAGCATGCATGCGCTCGGAACCGCGAACACGTCGCGGACGCCGTCGTGTTGTTCCTGATCGAGCTCGCCGACCTCGATCGCCCGCTCGACCTCACCGAAGCGGTCGACGCCGAGCCCCACCGTCAGCAGCTCGCGCGGATCGTCCCACATCACGATCTTGGGCCCGACGACGCCGGCGTTCGAGCGGTACAGCTCTTCCACCATCAGGCGCACCGCGTCGGAGTCCATGGCCACGTCGTCGTGGCACACGAGGAACAGCCCGTGATCGCCCTCGACGAGGCGGAGCACCTCGTTGGCCACCGAACCGAACCCCGGATTGGCCCCCGCCGAGCGGACGAACGCCCCCGGGAGCCGAGCGGTGATACGGGCCTCGATGGCCGGCAGATCGTGGTCGAAGCCCTCCTCCACACCGTCGAGGGCAGCGTCTGACGATCGAGTGGAGTGCCCCGGGTCGTCGACCGCGACGAGGAACAGGAACCGCAGGTTCGGATAGTCCTGTCGAGCGAACGACTCGAGCGTGTCCTCGAACCAGGGGCCCGGATCGTGCACGACCACGACGGCGACCACGGGCGGCGCCTGCGACGGTGCTTGCTCAGCCGCACCTTCGTGCAGGGTTCCCGGTTCCACGATTGATCGAGGCTACCGGCGAGGCGTTGCGCCTCTCCGTCAGCCCGATCGCGTTCGCTACGCTGCGGGCATGGTGGCCCGGCCCAGATTCGACCCGACCAACGTCGATCTGACCGACTTCGACCTGGCAGCCATGCTCGATTCCGACGTCGGCCGCATGGCCCGCAACGCAGCCGAAGTGGCCGCCACCGGTGTGCGTGAAGCGACGTATGTCACCGTCGGCCTGACCCTGCTCGGCGTTCAGCGACTGCAGGTGCGCCGCCGTGAACTGGAGCGAAGCCTGCGCCACTAGATCGTCGCGCTCCTCGCTAGGCTCGCTCAGTCGTGTCGTCCGTCCCCTCTGCCGAGTCCACCCGCACGCCGTTGCCGGAGGGGACCATCCCGGTCGGCATCTCGTTGCTGGTCGCCGGCATCGCGACGTACGCGTTCTTCAAGGTGGGTACCGTTGCCGTCGGTGGCAGCGAGCAGTTCGCGCCGCTGTCGGCGCTGTGGTTCGCCACGTTCGCGCTGGCGCCAGGGCTCTTCTTGCCGCTCGAGCAGGAGCTCGGCCGCGCGATCTCGCACCGCCGGGCCCTCCAACAGGGCGCCAACCCGGTCGTGCGCAAGGTGGTCTTCCTCGGTTCGGTGATGCTCGGCGTCGCCTTGCTCGGCATCGCCATCGCCAGCCCGTTCCTCGCCAGCGCGTACTTCGACGGCAACTGGTTCATGGTCGCCGCCCTCGCGATGGCGTTCATCGGGTACGCGCCGGCCCACCTCGCACGTGGCGTGTGCTCCGGATCGGGCCGGTTCTCGGAGTACGCGCTCATCATGGGCTCCGACGGTGTCGTGCGGATCGCGCTGTGCATCGTGTTGTACGTCATCGGCATCTCCGCGGTCGGCGCCTACGGCATGGTGATCGCCGTGTCGCCGCTGTTCGCGGTGGCGTACGTGTTCCAGCGCGGCGGGTTGAAGACCGAGCCGGGCCCCCCGGCCGACTGGGCGGAGATCACCCCGAACCTCGGCTGGCTGCTGCTCGGATCGGTGTTCGCCGCGACGTTGCTCAACGCCGGCCCGATCGCAGCCAGCTTGCTCGCTGACGAGAGCCAGGACGCGCAGGTCTCCGACTTCTCCTACGGCGTACTCCTGGCCCGCATCCCCTTGTTCATGTTCCAAGCGGTGCAAGCCGCGCTGCTCCCCCGGCTCAGCCGACTGGCGGCCCGCGGTGAGCTCGTCGACTTCCGGGCCGGCCTCAAGCGGCTCCTGTTGATCGTCGTCGCCATCGGCGTCGTCGGTTCGCTCGGGGCTTTCCTGCTCGGCCCATGGGTGCTCGAGATCGTGTTCGACGCCGACCTGAGCGGACGCACGCTGGCGCTGCTGGCGTTCAGCAGCGCGACGTACATGATGGCGTTGGCGATCGCGCAGGCCGTGATCGCCCTCAAGGGTCACGCGCTCGTGGCAGTCGGGTGGTTCGTCGGCGTCGTCACGTTCCTGCTCGCGGTGTGGCTCGGCGGCGACGAGGTGTTCCGGCGGATCGAGATCGGTCTCATGGCCTCGTCGCTGGCCGCGGTGATCACGTTCGCGATCGCCCTGCGGGCCCGGCTCCGTTCCGGCGCCGTGCCCGATCAGTCGTCGATCATGGAAGCGATCACCGACATGCCCTTCGAGACCTGACCCGGACCTGACCTCGTTCGTTTGGGGACGGGGCCAGAACGAACGGAGCGTTCGTTTGGGGACGGGGCCAGAACGAACGGGTTCAGGTGGGGAGGGGGAGGCCGGCTTTGGTGGCTTCGAGTTGGAGGTCGTGGGTGACCATCATCTTGATCAGGGCGGGGA
>CAZYWK010000076.1:0-1286 GCA_964651825.1 uncultured Ilumatobacteraceae bacterium
ACAACGCGATCGTGTGCAACATCGGCCACTTCGACAACGAGATCGACATGGCCGGCCTCGCCCGTTCGGGCGCGGTGCGTGACGAGCTGAAGCCGGGCACCGACGTGTGGCGCTTCGACGACGGCAGCCAGATCATCATCCTCGCCGAGGGTCGCCTCGTGAACCTGGGTTGTGCCACCGGCCATCCCAGCTTCGTGATGTCGTGCTCGTTCACCAACCAGGTGATCGCCCAGATCGAGCTCTACAACAGCACCGACAAGTACCCGCTCGGCGTGTACGTGCTGCCCAAGCATCTCGACGAGAAGGTCGCCAGCCTGCACCTCGAGGCCCTCGGCGTGAAGCTCACCAAGCTGACCGACGAGCAGGCCGCCTACCTCGACCTCGACCCCAGCGGCCCCTTCAAGCCCGACCACTACCGCTACTGAACAGCGCAACGAGTCGCTCAGTCCCGCCCGCGGGCTCAGCCCCGCGGCGCCGGGACGTCCACACCGGTCGCGAGCGGCGCTTCGTGCATGCTGAGGCGGGGCATGAAGATCTGCACCATCGGGCCGATACCGAGGGCGAACACAGCGGTGCCGATGCCGATCGACCCGCCGAGCGCGATTCCGGCGAGCATCACGAGCAGTTCGATGCCCGTGCGGGCGATCCGGATCGAGATCCCGCGGCGGGCGAGACCCGTCATGAGGCCGTCGCGCGGGCCCGGCCCGAGGCCGGCGCCGATGTACAGGCCCGAACCCGCGCCGATCACGACGACGCCACCGATCATCATCGCCACGCGAGGTGCCAGCAGCTCGGGGTTCGGCAGGATCGGCAAGAAGACGTCGACGAAGATCCCGATGGCGAACGCGTTGAGGATCGTGCCGAGCCCGGGTGACTCCTTCAGCGGGATCCACAGGAGCAGCAAGGCGATGCCGGTGACCGAGATGACCGTGCCGACCGGCCAGCCGGTGAGCTCGCTGACGCCCGTGTGGAAGACATCCCACGGTGCGGCACCGAGGTCGGCATCGAGCAGGAGGGCGATCCCGAGGCCGAACAGCGCCAGCCCGGCCATGCACCGAGCGATCCGTTCGAACGCTCGGTCGCGAGGGATGAACCGGTGCACCCCGGCACGGTACCGACCCCGCCCTCGATCCGCCTTGCGAGATTTGTGGCAGCCGATGTGATCGCGGGTCGGCCGATCGGCTGCCACAAACGGTGAGAGCGGCCTCGTGAGATGGATCTGCGGGGAGGAAAGGGGAGGGGCGACGCGGGGCGGGGCGGTGCTGGTGCTGGTGCTGGTGCTGGTG
>CAZYWK010000076.1:1386-19089 GCA_964651825.1 uncultured Ilumatobacteraceae bacterium
GGTGCTGGTGCTGGTGCTGGTGCTGGTGGATCGGGTGTATCACCCCCTCGTCATGATGAGTCACATGCTGCTCATGACTCGTTGTGCTGGATGTGACGCCCCCGGGGCACCGGTGTGCACCACCTGTCGGTTCGCGCTCGTCGGCCGCCCGCCGCGCCCGCAGAGCCACGGCGTGCACGCTGCGGTCCCCTTCACCGGGCGCGCCCGCGATGTGGTGCTCGGGCTGAAGTACCGCAACCGCCGCCAGGTCGGTCGGCACCTCGCCGGCCTGGTCGTCAACCGCATCGTCGAACACGGCGATCACACCCGCATCGACGTGGTCACGTGGGCGCCCACCAGTACGGCTCGGCGGCGTGAGCGCGGCTTCGACCAGGGTGAGCTGCTGGCCCGCCACATCGCCGCCCAGCTCGGCCTGCCCGCCAAACGCCTGCTCGAACGCGAGGCGTCGACCGGCCCGCAGACCGGCCGCTCCCGTCGGGAACGGCTCGCCGGCTCGCTCTTCCGGGCGCGCCCCGACGTGCGCAACCGGCACGTGCTCGTCGTCGACGATGTCGTCACCACCGGCGCGACGATGCGGCACGCCGCCGAGGCCCTGCGCGACGCCGGGGCGGCCGAGGTGCTGCTCTACGCCGTCGCCTCCACCCCGGCCGCTGTCGGCCGCCCCCGCCTCGCCGCGGTGGCATAGCGACCCATGGCCACACGACCGCCACCGCGAACGGCCGGCCGATAGGCTCGAACGCTGCATGGGCATCCTCGATCGCATCCTCCGCGCCGGAGAAGGTAAGAAGGTCAAGGCTCTCGAAGGCATCGTGCCCGACGTGAACGCGTTGGCGCCCGAGATCGGGGCTCTCAGCGACGACGCCTTGAAGGCCAAGACCGGCGAGTTCCGCCAACGGCTCGACAACGGCGAAGACGTCGACGACGTGCTCATCGAGGCGTTCGCCGTCATGCGCGAGGCCGCCACGCGGGTCATCGGCCAGCGGCACTACGACGTCCAGCTCGTCGGCGGCGCGGCGCTGCACTTCGGGTGGGTGGCCGAGGCCAAGACGGGTGAGGGCAAGACGCTCGTGTCGACCCTGCCGGCGTACCTGAATGGCCTCACCGGCAAAGGGGTCCACCTCGTCACGGTCAACGACTACCTGGCACGACGCGACGCCGAGTGGATGGGCGAGATCCACCGCTGGCTCGGCCTCGACGTCGGCCTGATCATCCCCGGCTACAAGCACTCGCCGGCCGAGAAGCGCCACGCCTACGAGTGCGCCATCACGTACGGCACCAACAACGAGATGGGCTTCGACTACCTGCGCGACAACATGGCCCAGACCAAGGCCGACAAGGTGCAGCAGCGGGGCCACAACTACTGCATCGTCGACGAGGTCGACTCGATCCTCATCGACGAGGCGCGCACCCCGCTGATCATCTCCGGTCGCGTCGCCGACGCCGCCAAGCTCTATTACCGGTTCGCCTCGATCGTGCGTGGCCTCAAGCGCGACGTCGACTACGAGGTCGAAGAAGACAAGCGCGTCGTGATCCCGCTCGAGGAGGGCATCGAGAAGGTCGAGTCCGCGCTCGACGTCGAGAGCCTCTACGACGGTGTCCAGGCGAACCTGGTCCACCAGTTCACCGTGGCGCTCAAGGCCAAGGAGCTGTACCAGCGCGACAAGGACTACATCGTCCAGGGCGGCGAGGTGAAGATCGTCGACGAGTTCACCGGCCGCATCCTCGAAGGCCGCCGTTGGTCCGAGGGCATCCACCAGGCCGTCGAGGCCAAGGAGGGCGTGAAGATCAAAGAGGAGAACCAGACCCTCGCCACGATCACGCTCCAGAACTACTTCCGCATGTACGACAAGCTCGCCGGCATGACCGGGACGGCCCAGACCGAGGCCGCCGAGCTGATGAACACCTACGGTCTCGGGGTCGTGCCGATCCCGACGAACCGGGTGGTCCAGCGGCTCGACCAGGCCGACCTCATCTACAAGACCGAGGAAGCCAAGTTCAACGCCATCATCGACGACATCGAGCCGCGCCACGCCAAGGGCCAGCCGATCCTCGTCGGCACCGCCAGCGTCGGCCGCAGCGAGCACCTGGGCCGCCTGCTCGCTCAACGCGGCATCCGCCACGAGGTGCTGAACGCCAAGCAGCACACGCGTGAGGCCGAGATCGTCACCCAGGCCGGGCGCCTCGGCGCGGTCACCGTCGCCACGAACATGGCGGGACGCGGCGTCGACATCAAGCTCGGCGGCAACGCCGAAGGCCTCGCCCGCGCCGATGTCCTCAAGGAGGGTTACGACGCCGGCTTGCTCGTCGACGATTACGAGCTCCCGGTGCCGGTCGACCAGATGCCGGAGGACTTCCAGGAGAGCCGCAAGAAGGCGCTGGCCCGGTACGCCGAGCTGCTCGACGAGTACGAGGCCCAGTGCAAGGCCGAGGGCGACGAGGTGCGTGCGCTCGGCGGGCTGTACGTCATCGGGTCAGAGCGTCACGACAGTCGCCGGATCGACAACCAGCTCCGTGGCCGCTCCGGGCGCCAGGGCGATCCCGGCGAGAGCCGCTTCTTCCTCAGTCTCGACGACGAGTTGATGCGCCTGTTCGCCACCGGGGCCCTGAGCTACGTCATGGGCCGCGCCCTGCCCGACGACGAGGCGATCGAGGCCCGCATGGTCACCAAGGCGATCGAGCGGGCACAGACCACCGTCGAGACGAAGAACGCGGAGATCCGCAAGAACGTCCTCAAGTACGACGAGGTGATGAACGAGCAGCGCAAGGTCATCTACAAGCGCCGCGATCAGATCCTCGACGGCGAGGACCTGCGGTCGGCCGCGATGGAGTACCTCGCCGAGGCCGTCGATTCGCTCATCGAGACGCACTGTGCGTCGGCCGCGACCGACGAGTGGGATCTCGACGGTCTGGCCACCGAGCTCACGCTGTACTGGCCGAACTCGATCACCGCCGAGCAGTTCTCCGACTGCGGATCGACCGACGAGATTTACGACTTGGTCATGGCCGACGCCACGGCCCACTACGAACGCCGCGAGCAGGAGCTCGGCTCGGACGTGTTGCGTCAGGTCGAGCGTCAGGTGATGCTGCGCATCATCGATCAGCGCTGGCGTGAGCACCTCGAGGAGATGGACTACCTCCAAGGTGGCATCAACCTGCGGGCGATGGGGCAGAAGGACCCGCTCGTCGAGTGGCAGCGTGAGGGCTTCGAGATGTTCGGGTCGATGATGACCGGCATCGCCCAGGACTTCGTGAAGTACGTGATGCACGTGCAGGTCGTCCAGAACAACCAGGAGCAGGCTCCGGCCCCGGCGCCCGCCGTGCAGAACCTGCAGACGAGCTCGTCCGCCGACGAGGAGATCGGCGGCTTCGACCGGGCAGCCCGCGCCGCGGTGGCCGAAGGTGAGCTGCCGCCCGACGCCGTGGCGCCCGCGTCGACTGCCAAGCAGCAGACGGTGGTCAAGGACGACTTCTCCAAGACGCCCCGCAACGCTCCGTGCCCGTGCGGCTCGGGCAAGAAGTTCAAGCAGTGCCACGGCGCCGCCTGAGCATCGAACGGGTTCACACCTCCACGACGATCGAGGTCGACCATGCGTGACTTCACCTCGGACATCCGCGACGTGCAACGCCGCCTCGACGAGGCGGCGGGCTACCTCGCGGTCGCCGAGAACCGCGAACGGTTCGCGATCCTCGAGGCCGAGGTCGCCGAGCCGGGCCTGTGGGACGACCAGGAGCGGGCCAAGAAGCTCAACGCCGAGTACGCCAACATCCGCGACGACCTGACGACGTTCGACGGGCTCACCGAGCGCGTCGCGGATGTCGAGGTGCTCCACGAGCTCGCCCGCGAGGAGGACGACGAAAGCCAGGAGCCCGACATCACCGAGGCGCTCGACAGCATTCGCGCGACGCTCGACCAGCTCGAACTGCGCAGCCTGTTCACCGGCGAACACGACAACAGCGACTGCATCGTGCAGATCAACGCCAAGGATGGTGGCGTCGACGCCCAGGACTTCTCCGAGATGCTGCTGCGGATGTACGAGCGTTGGTGCGAGCGGCGCGGCTTCACGATCAGCCTGAACTACGTGTCGGAAGGGGCCGAGGCCGGGATCATGTCGGCCGAGGTCACGATCACCGGCCGCTATGCCTACGGCTTGATGACCGCCGAACGTGGCACGCACCGCCTGGTGCGGATCAGCCCGTTCGACAACCAGGGGCGGCGCCAGACGTCGTTCGCCGGTGTGCAGGTGTGGCCGCTGCTCGACGACGTCGACGTCGAGATCGACGACTCCGACATCCGCATGGAGGTGTTCCGGGCGTCCGGCGCGGGCGGCCAGCACATCAACAAGACGTCGTCCGCGGTGCGTCTCATCCACGAGCCGACCGGGCTGGTGGCGAGCTCGCAGGAGGAGCGCAGCCAGCTGCAGAACCGTGAGCGGGCGATGGGCCGCCTCACCGCGATGATCGCCGCCAAGGCCGAGGAAGACCGCGCCGCCGAGCTCGACGCCATCGCCGGCCGCCAGGCCCAGGTCGGCTGGGGCAGCCAGATCCGCAGCTACGTGCTGCAGCCGTACCAGATGGTCAAGGACCTGCGCACCGAGATCGAGACCAGCAACGTCCAAGGTGTCCTCGACGGCGATCTCGACCAGTTCATGGAGGGCTTTCTGCGCTGGAAGCGAGAGACCGCGGAGTAACGGGTCATCGGTCACTGCGGGGTGACGCGGGCCTCGACCCTTCCAGCGGTACCCTTCGTGAGCCATTCGGCGGTGCACCATGATCCGACTCGAGAACGTCACCAAGAGCTATTCGACCGAGGTCGTCGCGGTCCGCGACGCCAGCTTCGACATCGCCAAGGGCGAGTTCGTGTTCCTCGTCGGCCCGTCCGGGTCCGGCAAGAGCACGTTGCTGCGCATGCTCAACCGTCAGGACCGTCCCGAGCGGGGAGCGGTGTGGGTCGCCGGGCGCAACATCGTCGACATGCCGCCAGGGCGGGTGCCGCACCTGCGGCGCAACATCGGCAACATCTTCCAGGACTACAAGCTGCTCCTCGAGAAGAACGTGTTCGAGAACGTCGCCTTTGCCCTCGAGGTGATCGGCCGCCCGGCCCACGTGATCAACCAGCAGGTGCCGGCCGTGCTCGACCTGGTGGGCTTGGCGGGCAAGGAAGACCGCCTACCCCATCAGCTCTCCGGCGGCGAGCAGCAGCGTGTGTCGGTCGCCCGGGCGTTCGTCAACCGGCCGCTGATCCTGCTGGCCGACGAGCCGACCGGCAACCTCGACCCCGGCACCGGCGAGGGCATCATGCGCCTGCTCGATCGCATCAACAAGACCGGCACCACCGTGGTGATGGCCACCCACGACCAGCGCATCGTCAACACGATGCGCAAGCGGGTGATCCAGCTCGATCGCGGCGTGATCGTGCGTGACCAGGCGCGCGGCGTCTACGAGTGAGCTGAGCGAACGACATGTGGTCCCGTCTCCGATACACGCTGCGTGAAACCTTCGACAGCTTCCGCCGCAACGCCACCCTCACCGTCGCCGCCATCATCACCGCGGCGATTTCGCTGCTCGGCGTCGGCCTCACCCTGCTGAGCCAGCACGCCTTCGACAACCTGCTCTCCCGGTGGGAGGGCGGCGTCGAGATGATCGTGTTCATGCGGCCGACCGCTACGCCCGACCAGCTCGCCCTCGTGCAGACGGCGCTCGACAGTCAGACCGAGTTCATCGAGAGCTGGACGTACTGCGACGCCACGTGCTCCCTCGAGGAGGCCGACCGCGTGCTGGCCGGTGAGCCGGGCGTGCGTGACCTGCTCGACGAGGGCAACATCACCACGCAGTTCAAGGCCGTGCCCACCGAAGGCACCGACGTCGCGCTCCTCCGCCAGCTCTCGTCCGCGTTCGAGGAGCTGCCGAGCGTCTACGAGGTCAAGTTCGCGGAGGACCAGATCAGCCTGATCTCCCAGCTCCAGAGCTTCTTCGGCTTCCGCCTGCTCCTGCTGTCGGGCTTCCTGCTCTTCGCCGCCGTGCTGCTGATCTGGAACACGATCCGCACGGCGATCTTCGCCCGTCGCCGGGAGATCGAGGTGATGAAGCTCGTCGGCGCGACCGACTGGTTCATCCGCATCCCGTTCATGCTCGAGGGTCTGTTGCACGGCATCATCGGTGGCGCGCTGGCGAGCATCGGCCTGTGGGCGTGGAACTCGCAGTGGACCAGCGGCGTCAAGGACTTCCCCGCCAACAGCGGGTTCGCCGCCCTCGTCGTGGTCGACGGCTACGACCAGACGGTGATGCTGATCATGATCGCCATCGGCGCCGTCGCCGGCGCCATCGGATCCGGGATCGCGGCCTCCCGCTTCCTTGATGTGTAGCCCGGCCAGATCGCCCGCTCGCGGCGTTGCGGTCGTCGGTCGTTGCCGAAAGGCAACTCCGTCCTCCGCGCCTTGCGAGCGAACGATCTGATCCGGGCTGACTCGGAGAATTGGGGTTGGTGCGAGGTGGGCCGTCGCACGGGGGTTCGGTCAGTTCTCGGTCTGACGGGTTCGGTCGTTACGGTCCCTCGTCATGGAGTACACGCAGATCTTGTACGACGTCGCCGATCGGGTGGCGACGATCACGCTGAACCGGCCGGACCGGATGAACGCGTTCACCGGCACGATGATGTACGAGCTGATCGATGCGTTCGACCAGGTCGATGCCGACGACGACGTCCGGGCCGTGATCGTCACCGGTGCCGGTCGGGCATTCTGCGCCGGGGCCGACCTCGGCGGCGGCGGAGCGACGTTCTCCCGCGGCGGCAGCGACATCCAGACCGACGTCGGTGTTCCACGCGACGGGGGAGGGATGGTGTCGCTTCGCATCTTCGAGTGCACCAAGCCGGTGATCGGCGCCATCAACGGCGCGGCCGTCGGCGTCGGAGTGACGATGACCCTGCCGATGGACATCCGCATCGCGAGCGATGCGGCCAAGTTCGGGTTCGTGTTCGCCCGGCGCGGGATCGTCCCTGAGGCGTGCTCGTCGTGGTTCCTGCCCCGGCTCGTCGGCATCAGCCAGGCCGCCGAATGGTGCTACAGCGGCCGGGTGTTCCCCGCCGACGAAGGGCTCGCCGGCGGCCTCGTCCGCAGCGTCCACACACCGGATGACCTGCTGCCGACCGCGCGGGCGATCGCGGCTGACATCGCGGAGAACACGGCGCCGGTTTCGGTGGCGCTCACCCGCCAGATGTTGTGGCGCATGCTCGGGGCGTCGCATCCGATGGAGGCGCACCGGGTCGATTCGCGAGGCATCCAGGTCCGGGGCGCGAGCGCAGACTCCCGCGAGGGCGTCGAGAGCTTCCTCGAGAAGCGTCCTGCCGTGTACCCCGACCGCGTCAGCGCCGGCCTCCCCGACATCTTCCCCGATCACACCGAGCCCACCTTCCACTGACCAAGCCGATGTGAACACCGCGACCAAGTTCGACGCGCGGCCCAGCCGGTCGTTGCAGCCGAGCCGATCGTCATCGAGTCAGCCGGTGGCGTTCACCCGCGTCGGGTGGAGCGTCATCACCAGCCGGGTGTCGCCGGGCTGGTCGATGTCGCGCAGGGAGAACGGTGCCTCGTAGTGCGCGACGACGCGGTCGGCGAACTGGTAGTCAGGATCGTCGGACAGCTCGATGTCGGCGCGCACCTCGATCGTGCGCATGGGATCGGCCGGATCGATGAGGAAGAACGTGCCGACGGGTCGCGCTCGCACGTTTTTCAACTTGTGACGCGACGAGTTGACCGAGATCCGCAGCACGTCGTCGTCGAGTAGGTACCACAGCGCGGTGACCTGGGGTTTGCCGTCAGGGGAGATCGTGGAGAGTGTGCCGGTGAGCGGCTGGCGGAGCAGGTCGAGGTGGCTGGCTGGCAAGGTGGTGGTCATCGACGGGCCCCAACCGCGACCGCCGTTGCGCTATTCCGCCGGACGCCGGGCGCAGCCGCCGCTCGGGCACCGGAGGGAGATGTCTGCGTTGCTCAGGAAACAGGCGTCGCTTGGAAGGGTCCTTTGCCCCTTGGGACGACGAGCCGACCCTGGCACGATCATGGTGCAACCCGGCGAAAGGAGCCGTCGATGTTCAGCCATCTGATCGTCCCCGTCGATCCCTGGTCGGCCGCGACCAGCCACGTGAACGTTGCCGCCGACCTCGCGGCCGAGGTCGGCGGATCCTGTGAGGTGATCACCGTCGTCGAACGTCTGGACGACGTCGCCGAGGCCGAAGAGGCCCTTCAGCGCACCGTCGAAGACCTCGGCGAGCTGGCCGTCGTGCCCACGATGAGCGTCGTGGTCGATGCGTCCGTCGCCGCGGTCCTCGCCGCGCGGCTCGACGAGCGCCCGGGCGGCATGATCGTGATCGGCTCGCACGGTCGGGGCCGGTCGGCGGCCGTGTTCGGCAGCACCACCGACGAGGTGCTGCGCTTGACGTTCGGCCCCGTGATCGTCGTCGGTCCGCAGTACACCGGTCGGGGCGGACGGACCGGCGGGGCCTACGTCGTGCCGATCGACGGTTCCGAACGCGCCGACGGCGTGTTGCCGATCGTCGGCGCATGGACGGTCGAGTTCGGCGGCACACCATGGCTCGTGGAGGTGCTCGATCCGTCGGTGGAGAGCTCGACGGACGTCAGCGCGTCGGCATTCGTGTCCCGCCGGGCGCAGAAGCTCCACGAGCAGATCGATCGACCCGTGGAGTTCGAGGTGTTGCGGGGTGATCCGCCGGGCCGCACGATCGTGGAGCACCTCGACAGCGCCGACGCGTCGCTGGTGTTCATGGCGACCCACGGCCGGACGGGCTTTGCCCGCCTCCGCACGGGTTCGGTCGCCGCGGACGTGGTGCGTAACGCGCCGTGCCCGGTCGTGCTGTTCCGGCCGCCCGATCTCGTCCACGAGACCTGAGCTGACGTGAGGCCCCCGACGGCGTCGCTCCAGTTCCTCGGCGCGGCCGGCACCGTGACCGGCTCGAAGTTCCTCGTTGCCCACGGGTCGACCCGGGTCCTCGTCGACTGTGGTCTGTACCAAGGCTTGCGGGAGTTGCGGGAACGTAACTGGTCGCCGTTGCCGTTCTCGGCCGAGGCGATCGATGCCGTCGTGCTCACCCACGCCCACATCGACCATTGCGGCTACCTGCCTCGTCTTGTCGCCGAGGGGTTCTCAGGACCGGTGTACGCGACGCCCCGGACCTGTGAGCTCGCGCGGATCGTGCTGCCCGACGCGGGACATCTGGCTGAGGAGGAGGCCGAGTACGCCAACCGCAAGGGCTACTCGCGGCATTCGCCGGCGCTCGCGCTGTTCACCGAGGACGACGCCCGGCGCTCCCTCGGTCAGCTCGTCGACCTCGACTTCGAGGCATTCCGTGAGATCGCTCCGGGGATGACCGTCCGGCTGCAACGCGCCGGCCACATCCTGGGCGCGGCGAGCGTCGCGCTGCACCTCGACGGCGCCGACGAGGCGGCACTGCTGGCGAGCGGCGATCTGGGTCGGGACAACCATCCGTTCCTCGTCGGCCCCGACCCGGCGCCGCGGGCCGCGAACGTGCTCGTCGAGTCGACCTACGGCAATCGCCGCCACGCCACCGACGACGGGATCGAGCAACTGGCTGCCACCGTCGTCCACACGATCGAGCGCGGCGGCAGTGTCATCATTCCCGCGTTCGCCGTCGACCGAACCGAGGTGCTGCTCCACCACCTCGCCGACCTGTCCGCCGCGGGCCGGATCCCATCGGATCTGCCGGTCTTCGTCGACAGCCCGATGGCGCTCGCGGCACTGCGCGTGTATCGCCGGGCGCTCACCGACGGAGATCCCGACATCCGGCCGGAATGGCGCGGCGGCGACCCGTTCGCGGTCCCGAACCTCATCGAGGTCCACGACGTCGAGGGCTCCAAGGCGTTGAACCGTCCGGCGCGGCCGAGCGTGGTGATCTCGGCTGCCGGGATGGCCAGCGGGGGCCGCGTCGTGCATCACCTCGCCCACGGCTTGCCGGATCCTCGCAACACGGTGGTGCTCGTCGGATACCAGGCCGCCGGAACGCGCGGCCGCCGGCTCGTCGACGGCGCAACCGAGCTGAAGATGCTCGGACGGTACGTGCCGGTGCGGGCACAGGTCGTGAACCTGCCGCACTTCTCGGTGCACGCCGACGCCGACGAACTGCTCCGCTGGGTCGGCTCGTCGGGGTCTGTGCCGCGGTCGGTCTACGTCGTCCATGGCGAACCCGACGCGGCCAAGGCGTTGGCGACCGGTATCCGTCATCGCTTCGACGTCACCGCAGTCGTCCCCCGCCACGCCGAGCGCGTCCTGCTCACCGGCTGAGCGTCAGCCGCCCGCGGTTGACGACCCCGCGATCAATGTTACAATTCGGTGACGGACGGGTACTCGCCAGTCACCGCAACTACATCGGCATCCACAGCCAGCGGGCGGAGAAACGAGCCAGACATGTCCATCCAGTACCGAGGCCACCCGGTCATCGATCAGGAGCAGCGATCGATCGGCAAGATCGACGACGTGATCTACGACGCCGAAGGCACGCCGACGTGGGCCATCGTCGACGTCGGATTGCTCCGGGCGTCGCACTACGTCCCGATCGATGCCGGATACACCGCCGCCGACGGCGCCTTCGTCGTGCCGTTCGACAAGCACACGGTCACCTCGGCGCCCAAGGCCGACCGCTCCCACCTGCTCGACCGGGCGACCGAATCCGAGCTCCGTCGCTACTACGGCCTCGACCGCGTCCACGAGTCCAACTGAGGATTGCACGACGGGCGAGATCGTGTGACAGGAGGGCCGGCGCACAGGGCGTCGGCCCTCCGGCGCGGCGCGGCACCATCGTGTGCCCGACGACACCTGCGCGACGGGAATTCCTCAAGTATCAGGATGTTCTTACCGATGTCTTGAAACAACACGGGCACGATCCAAACGCCCGAGGACGACAACCGGTCGTCGCAGCGAATCGAAGCGGAGCGAACACCATGACCACGATCCTGATGGACCAACTGAACACCGGCGACGTCATCGAGTTGAAGACGGCCGACAACGACGTGATCACCGTGCTCGTCCTGCTCGCCACCGACGACGCACTGGTGCTCGACCCCTGCAACGACGACACCCCGTTCGTGCTCCGCGTCGACGAGCTGATCGAGTACCGCAAGTTCGATGCCACGGAGATGTTCGCCGAGGCCTGAGCCACAAGGTCAGCGGGCACCCTCCCAGCCCGCCGAGATCTCCAGGAACAGGCCCCCTCCCCCTGCCGTTCCGGAGAACTCCCCCTAGCGTGGGCGCCGTGTCTGACACGGCGCCCACGCTGTTTTTCCGGGTCGGCGGCATGCCGTTCTTCGAACGCCTCGTCGACGAGTTCTACGCCGGTGTGGCCGACGACGAGGTGCTCCTCCCGCTCTATCCCGAGCAGCCGGATCTGACCGGCGCCCGGCACCGGCTGACGCTCTTTCTCGCCCAGTACTGGGGCGGACCGACGACCTACTCCGACGAACGCGGCCATCCTCGGCTACGGATGCGGCACTTCCCGTATCACGTCGGCCCGCTGCAGCGTGACCGCTGGCTGGTGCACATGGGGGCGGCCGTCCAAGCGGTGAGTCCCGACGCCGAGATCGCCGACGAACTGATGCGATACTTCGTGACCGCCGCCGAGCACCTGCGAAACGACACCGGCCTGCCGATCACCTCGGCCGGCTACGGCGCCGGGCGATGAGGGGGCCGACATGACTCCCGTCCGTGTGGAGCACCTCCGCAAGGAGTACGGCGACAGCGTGGCCGTCGACGACCTGTCGATGTCGGTGGCGTCGGGCGAGGTGTACGCCCTGCTCGGCGAGAACGGTGCCGGCAAGTCGAGCACCGTCGAGATCCTGGAGGGGCACCGTCGCGCCACCAGCGGCACGGTCGA
Organism: uncultured Ilumatobacteraceae bacterium; assembly: GCA_964651825.1. Taxonomy (GTDB): domain Bacteria; phylum Actinomycetota; class Acidimicrobiia; order Acidimicrobiales; family Ilumatobacteraceae; genus Sva-07. The sequence continues at coordinate 13,283 of CAZYWK010000076.1, forward strand.
GGTGCTGGGCCGCGACCCGTGGAACGCCGGGCGCGACTTTCGCGACCGGATCGGGATCGTGCTCCAGTCCTCCGGCGTCGAGAGCGAGTTCACCGTCCGGGAGGTGATCGAGCTGTACGGCAGCTGTTACCGCCGGCCGCGACCGCTCGACGAGGTCGTCGGGCTGGCCGGACTGGAGGAGAAGGTCGATGCGCGGATCGGATCGTTGTCCGGTGGTCAGCGGCGCCGAGTTGATCTCGCGCTCGGCATCGTCGGGCGACCCGAGGTCCTGTTCCTCGACGAGCCGACCACCGGGTTCGACCCGGCGGCGCGCCGTCGGGCCTGGGACCTCGTCGAGGCGTTGGGGCTCGACGGCACCACGGTGCTGCTGACCACGCACTACCTCGACGAAGCCGAGCATCTCGCCGACCGTGTCGGGGTGCTCTCTCGGGGGCACCTGATCGCCGAGGGTGCTCCCGGCGACCTGATCGACCGCACGAGCGGAACCGTGGTGAGCTTCGTGCTGCCCGACTCGGTGGCGATCGCTGATGCGGCGTCGGTGTTCGGACCGCTGTTCGGCGTCGAGGTGCGGCTGGCCGGGCGCCAGGTGGAGGCCACGATCGACCAGCCGACCGCCGCGGTCCACCGGCTCACCGGCTGGGCGATGGATGCGGGCGTCGAGCTCGAATCGCTCAGCGTCCACCGCGCCACGCTCGAAGACGTCTACCTGTCCCTCACGAGCCCAACCCGCCAGAACGGCGATCAGGCATGAGCGGCTTCCCGCCGACCGGGCGCCTGCTCGTCACCCAGATCGCGTACCAGCTGCGCTCGTTCTGGCGCATCCCGATCGCGATGTTCTTCACGCTCGGGCTGCCGTTGATCATGCTCGTGTTGTTCAACGCGCTGTTCGGGTCCGAGCACATCGAGGTGGCCGACGGGTCGTGGACCGTCGCTCAGTTCTACACCGGTGGGCTCGCCGCGTTCACTGCGGTCTCGGCGACGTTCACGAACCTGGCCAACATGGTCCCGCTGCGACGCGACGAAGGGGTGCTCAAACGTTGGCGCGGTACGCCGCTGCCGACGTGGACCTACCTCGGGGGCTTCATCGGGTCGGCCGTGACGATCGCGGTCGTCGGCGTGGTCGTCATGCTCGGGCTCGGCGTCGTCGCGTACGACCTCGACATCGATCCGGCCAAGCTGCCGGCAGCCGTCGTGACGTTCCTCGTGGGCGTCTCCTCGTTCGCGGCGCTCGGCATGGCGCTCGCCGCACTGGTGAAGACGGCCAGCTCGGCGTCGGCCGCGGCGAACGCGATCATCCTGCCGCTGGCCTTCGTGTCCGACGTGTTCATCCAGGTCGACGACCCGCCGCGCTGGCTCGAGATCCTCGGCAGCATCTTCCCGCTGAAGCCGTTCGTGCAGTCGTTCCAGGCGTGCTTCAACCCGACGGTCGCCGCTCCGGCGTTCGACTGGCCGGCGCTGGCGTTCGTGGCGGCCTGGGGCGTGGCCGGCCTCGTCGTGGCGCTGAAGTGCTTCCGTTGGGAGCCGAGCGGCACCGCACCCCGCCGCCGCCGGTCAGCCCGCGCCGCCACCGCCTGACCCCGTTCGTCGGGGACGGGGCCGGACGAACGGGGTCAGGAGAACACGACGGTCTTGCGGCCGTGGACGAGCACGCGGTGTTCCACGTGAGCCCTGACCGCCCGGGCGAGCACGATCGTCTCGAGGTCGCGGCCCCTGGCGGTGAGTCGGCCGACGTCGTCGCGATGGGTGACGTGGACCGTGTCCTGTTCGATGATCGGGCCCTCGTCGAGCTCGTCGGTCGCGTAGTGGGCGGTGGCGCCGATCAGCTTCACGCCGCGGTCGTGGGCCTGACGGTACGGGTTGGCTCCGACGAACGCCGGCAGGAACGAGTGGTGAATGTTGATGATGCGGTTCGGGAACCGTTCGATCACGGCCGGGCCGAGGATCTGCATGTACCGCGCCAGCACGACGAGGTCGACTCCGGCGGCGTCGAGGGCATCGACGACGTCCCGTTCCTGTTCTGCTCGGGCGCCGGCTTCGACGGGAAGATGGACGTACGCCACGCCCAGGTGCTCGCAGATGTCGCGATGGTCGTCGTGGTTGGAGATCACCACGCGCAGGTCGATGTTCAGCTCGCCGCTGCGCCAGCGGGTGAGCAGGTCGTACAGACAGTGCGGTTGCTTCGACGCCAGCACCGCGGTCGGCACCGATGCGTCCGTGGAGCGCAGGGTCACGTCCATCGCGAACGGTGAGGCGACCTCGGCGAACGCGCTCACGAAGTCGTTGGCCGCCAGCGACCCGGGCGGCAGGTCGAACTCGATGCGCTGGAAGAACATCGGCCCCGATCCCGAGGCATCGTCGACGTGCTGTTCGGCGTGGATGATGTTGCCCTCGTGGCGGGCGATGAAGCCCGCAGTCGCGGCGACGATGCCGGATCGATCGGGGCACGACAGCAACAGGACGTGAGGCACAGCAGTCCGTTCTACCTGCGTCGGAGGGCGAAACAGGCGACAGCGGTGGCGGCGGCAGCATTCAGCGAATCGACGCCGTCGGCCATCGGGATGCGCACGGGTGTGGCGATCGACAGCAGTTCGTCGCTCAGCCCGGCGCGCTCGGAGCCGATGAGCACCGCAGCGCGCGGAGGCGGCACGATCTCATCGATGGGTATCGCTTCTGGTGCGGGGGTCATCGCGTAGAGCGCGAAGTGGTCGGCGAGCCGGCCGAGCTCGTCGGTCAGCCGGCGGGTGCGGGCGTGGGGGAGCGCGAAGGCCGTGCCCATCGCGACGCGCAGCGACCGCCGGGCGAGCGGGTCGGCACTCGTGTGATCGAGGATCAAGCCGTCCCAGCCGAAGGCAGCGGCGTTGCGGATGATCGAGCCGACGTTGGCCGGGTTGTCGACGGCCTCGAGGACGACCAGCCGCTGTGCCGGAGCCGCCAGTGCGGCGACGCTGGGGCGCGCCGGCCGTTCGAACAACGCCACGATGCGGTGTGGGTAGCCGAGCCCGGTCACCACCCGGCGGAGTTCGACCCCACCGGCGTACACCGTGCAGCCGAGCTCGCCGGCCAGCGCAGGAACGTCGTCGACGTCGACGAGAGCGGCCACCGGCACGCATCCAGCCGCGAACGCCCGCTCGATCACGAGATCGCCCTCGGCGAAGAACAAGCCCGCGCCGGCGTCGTCGCGCTTCTGTGGCCGGCTCGCCAACCCGCGCTCGTTCAGCCGGAACTGGCGAAAGCGCGGGTCGTCGGGGTCGTCGATGTGGACGAGATGGGCGAGGTCGGCCATGTCGGTGCGAGCGGGCAGCGCCACTCAGTAGTGATACGGGTAGGGCGACCAGTCGGGGTCGCGCTTCTCGAGGAAGCTGTCGCGGCCCTCCTGGGCTTCGTCGGTGCCGTACGCGAGGCGGGTGGCCTCGCCGGCGAACACCTGCTGGCCGACGAGGCCGTCGTCGATCAGGTTGAACGAGAACTTCAGCATGCGCTGCGCGGTCGGGCTCTTGGCGCAGATCTCGCGGCCCCATTGGAGGGCCGTCGCCTCCAGCTCCGCATGCGGGACCGACGCGTTGACCATTCCCATGCGGAACGCATCGTCGGCGGTGTACTCACGGCCGAGGAAGAAGATCTCCCGGGCGAACTTCTGGCCGACCTGGCGGGCGAGGTAGGCCGATCCGTAGCCGCCGTCGAAGCTCGCCACGTCGGCGTCGGTCTGCTTGAACCGGGCGTGCTCCGTGCTGGCGAGCGTGAGATCGCTGACGACGTGGAGCGAGTGGCCGCCGCCGGCCGCCCAGCCGGGTACCACGCAGATGACGACCTTGGGCATGAAGCGGATGAGCCGCTGCACCTCCAGGATGTGCAGCCGGCCGGCCCGGCCCGGTTCGATCGAAGCGGCGTCGGTGCCCTCGGCGTACTTGTAGCCGTCCTTGCCGCGGATCCGCTGGTCGCCGCCGGAGCAGAACGCCCAGCCGCCGTCCTTCGGTGAGGGGCCGTTCCCGGTGAGCAGGACGCAGCCGACGTCGGTCGACATGCGGGCGTGGTCGAGCGCCGTGTACAGCTCGTCGACGGTGTGCGGGCGGAACGCGTTGCGGATCTCCGGCCGGTCGAAGGCGATCCGCACGACTCCGGCGTCGACGGCCCGGTGGTAGGTGATGTCGGTGAAGTCGAAGCCGTCGACGACGTTCCAGGCGGACGGATCGAAGATCTCCGACACCGTCGTGTTGCTCGTGTCGTCGCGCTCGTTTTCGTTCGGCATCCGCCCATGTTGGCGCGTGGGATACCGTTCGCCCATGCCCCACGCCGACGTCAACGGTCAACGCATCTGGTTCGAGGACACCGGAGGCGACGGTCCCGTCGTGATCCTCGCCCACGGCTTCTTGATGGATGCCGACATGTTCGCCCCGCAGGTGGCCGCGCTCGCGCCCGACTACCGCGTGATCACGTGGGACGAGCGCGGCTTCGGCCGCACCGACTTCGACGGCCAACCGTTCACGTACTGGGACTCCGCCGACGACTGCCTCGCGCTGCTCGACCACCTCGGCATCGACCGCGCCGTCGTCGGTGGGATGAGCCAGGGCGGGTTCATCTCGCTGCGTGCCGCGCTCCGCGCGCCGGAACGTGTGCGGGCCCTCATCCTGCTCGACACCCAGGCCGGCACCGAAGATCCGAACACCGCGGCCGGGTACGACCAGATGCGCGACACGTGGCTCTCCGTCGGCCCGGTCGACGAACTCGCCAACGTGGTGGCCGACATCATCATCGCCGACCCCGCGTTCAACCCGGTCTGGGTGGCGAAGTGGCAGGCCCGCCCGAAGGAGATCTTCGAGCAGCCGTACAACACGCTGATGACGCGCGACGACGTGACCGACCGCCTCGGCGAGATCACGTGCCCAGCGCTCGTGGTCCACGGCACCGAGGACACGGCGATCTCGATGGACCGCGCCGAGGCCCTGGCTGCTGGGCTGGCCGGATCCGGCCCGGTCGTGAAGGTCGGCGGCGCGCATGCGGCGAACCTCACCAACCCCGAGCCGGTGAACGCGGCCATCGTCGAGTTTCTCGGTTCCCTCCCGGCCTGACGTGGCGTCACTGGAGATCCACGGCGTCGCCGGCCTCCCCGAGATCGAGGCGGGCACCGATCTCGCCGCCTCGATCACCGCGGCGGCAACCGCCGGTGGCAGCCCGGTCCGCGACCGCGACGTCGTCGTCGTCACTTCCAAGATCGTCTCGAAGGCGGAAGGATGCGCTGTCGAGCTGGACGATGTGGCGCCGTCGGCATTCGCTGCCACGTGGGCGGCGACGTGGGACAAGGACCCGCGAGTGGTGGAGGTCGTGCTGCGCGAGTCACGGCGCATCGTGCGTCAGATCGGCCCGGTGCTGATCACCGAGACACACCACGGTTTCATCTGCGCCAACTCCGGTGTCGATCAGTCCTCGAGCGGTGCCCACGACCGCGTGCTCGTCCTGCCCCGCGATCCCGACGCCTCGGCGCGCCGGCTGCGGGCCCGCTTCGGTGAGCTCGGCGTCGACGTGGCGGTCGTCGTCAGCGACACGTTCGGCCGGCCGTGGCGGGAGGGCCAGACCGATGTCGCGATCGGTGTGGCGGGGATCGCGCCGCTCTACAGCTACATCGGCCAGGTCGATCCGCACGGCCACGAGTTCCGCGTGCAGGAGATCTGCGTCGTCGACGAGCTCGCCGCCGCGGCAGAGCTCGTCAAGGGCAACACGAGCCGCGTTCCCGTTGCGATCATCAGCGGCCACACCTGGGAGACCGACGACTCGGCCTCGATGGCCCCCGTCCTCCGCGACGCCGAAAGGGA
>CAZYWK010000077.1:0-18367 GCA_964651825.1 uncultured Ilumatobacteraceae bacterium
ACGGCCCGTGGTCGGGGTGGGGAGATTTGAACTCCCGGCCTCCACGTCCCGAACGTGGCGCGCTAGCCAAACTGCGCTACACCCCGTAGCGGCGTCTGATGCTATCCGGCGTTGACCGGATCTCCCTCGGATGTTGCTGCTTCCGCGTCGATCTCGACCTCAGCGTCGACTGCGGGCTGGTTGCGGGCGCCGATGTTGATCATCGGGTCGAGGGGCACGCCATCGTCGGACTCGATGCCCTCGGTGTAGCGGAGGCCGGCGAGGAGTGCGTCGGCCGCGCGGCGCAACCGCAACGGGTCGAGTGGCTTGATCAGCCAGCCGTCGGCCGAGCAGCGGCGGGCGAGGTGGATGTCGGCGCGGCGGTCGAGCAGCATCAGTACTGGCACCTGCGGCAGCCGGCCGGCGGACTCGTCGAGCCGGAGCGACATCGTGACCGCCATGCCGCCCATCGAGCCGATCTGCAGGTCGAAGATCGCCAGGTCGGGCGTCTTCGCCTCGACCTCGTCGGCGACGACCCGGCCCTCACGACACACGGTGAACGAGGTGTCGTCGCTGCCCAGCGCGGCGGTGATCTCGTCGACGATCCAATCCGCGTCGGTGGCGATGAGGAGGTGCACGACCACCGAGATTAGCGCCGACCATGGCGGGCACCCAGATGCCCGGCGATGGTGACCAGCCCGGCGAGGTCGTGGACGTCATGGTCGAGGAGCGGGAGGAACCCGATCCGGTCGGGCGGAACCACCGCACTCAAAGGTGCCACCACGTCGATCTCCCGCTCGCGCGCCGCTCGGAGGTGCGCCACGTTCGACCAGAGTGCGGCGACCACCGGGTCGTCGGCCTTCGTCGCGGCGTCACGGGCGTCCGCGGAGCTGGCGTCACCGAAGGCCGGATGCATCCGGTTGACGATCACGGCATCGGCCCCCGCCCTGCCGCCGCCGACACCCTGTTCGACGAGCTGCCCGGCGAACCACACCGCCTCGTCGACGCTGTCGTGATGCGCGGCGGTCACGATCACGAACGCGGTCTCCGGGGCCCGGATCAGCGCCATCACCTCTGCCGCCCGATCGCGGAAGCCGTACTCCATCCCGGAGAACGCCTGGAAGAAACTCACCGAGTCGGCGAGCACCTCCGATCCGACGACCTTGCCGATCGCCCGCAGCAACGGTTGTGTCGCCGCGCTGATCACGCGGAAGCCGCCCTTGGTGGGCAGCATCATCAACTTGAACACCTTGTGGTTGAGAAAACGCACCAGCACACCCGGTGCCTCGATGAAATCGAGAGCGTTGCGGCTCGGCGGCGTGTCGACGACGACCAGGTCGAACCGCTCGTCGGCGTGGAGCTGATGCAGGACCTCGGAGGCCATGTACTCCTGCGTGCCGCTGAGCGAGCCGGCGATGTTCCGGTAGAAGCGGTTCGACAGGATCTGTTCGGCCTGCTCGGGCTCGCCGGCCTCGCGTCGGACGAGCTCGTCGAAGGTCGCCTCGGCATCGAGCATCATCGCCCACAACTCGCCCGGCTGCGACGTCGATTCCGTGATCTCGGACAGTTCGATGCGCTGGGGTGCGGCGGCCAGGCCGTCGGCGAGACCGAGCGCGTCGGCCAGCCGGCGCGCCGGATCGATCGTGACCACGACGACCCGCCGGCCCATGGAGGCCGCCTGCAGGCCGAGCGCAGCAGCGGTGGTCGTCTTGCCGACTCCGCCCGATCCACAGCACACGATCACGGTGGCGCCGTCGATCACCGAGACGAGCGGGGTCGACGGGGAAACGACGAGTCCGTCCGTGGAGACCGCGGCCGGAGCGCTGCGACTGGCGTCGTGGGCATCGTCGCTCGCCGCCCCGGTCAGTTCGCCGGCGAGCGCGTCGATGTCGTCGTGGTCCAGGCCGGCGCAGTGCCGATCGGGGAACAGGACGATCGGCAGCGGCACGGCCCCGGCGAGCCGGTCGCGTTCGTCGGTTTGCATCCTGAGCCGGCCGCGGCGGAACTCGGCCGCCTGCCGGAGGACACCAGCGGTGTCGACGTCGAGGTGGTCGAGCGCCTCGACGATGTCGTCGGTCGACGGCAGTGCGTCGAGCTCGTCGACCGCGTTGATCACGATCGGACCGAGCTGCACGCCGACCTCGTCCTCGAGCGCGTAGGCGGTCTCGATGACCTCGTTGACAGGCGTCGCTTCGGGCAAGGTCACCAGCACCACCTGGCACCGGGTCGGGTCGTGCAGCATCTCCAGCACGGCGTCGGCCTGGCTGCGCACGGGCCCGCTGGCCACCGAATCGGCCAACCCGGCGGCCGCAGTGAGGAACGTGATCGCGTGGCCGGCGGCCGGGCCATCGACCACGATCAGGTCGTAGTCGCCGGAGCGTTCGAGCTGTTTGATCTTCCCGAGCACCACGATGTCGTCGATGCCGGGGGCCGCTGTCCCCACCACGTCGATGACGCCGGTCTTGCTCAGCCGGGTCGCGACACGCCCGAAACCGTGTTCACGCAGGTACTCGTCGAGCGCCTCGGGCGCGGCGATGGCGAGCACCTCGAGGCCGGGGACGAGCTGCGCGAGCGTCGGCTTCCCGTCGAGCTCGACCACGAGGACCCGCCGACCCGAGAGGGCTGCCGCGCGGGCGATGACTGCCGTTACCGTTGTCTTCCCCACACCCCCCTTGCCCGCCACCACGACGACGCGTGCGGCGGTCAACGATTGCAGCGAGTTCTCGCTCTCCGGAGGCACCTTTGCGCAGACTAGCGATCGGACTGCTGGCCACACTGGCCGGCATCACGTTGATCGGTTCCGCCGCGTCCGCGCAGGACTCCGAACCCGACCCGACCGCGATCGACCCAACCGCGATCGAGGTGGCTCGTGTCGACGTGCTGCAGGTGAGCGGCCTGTTCGACCCCATCCAGCTCGACTCGGTGGAGAACGCGATCGCCAACGCCCACGAGACCGGCTCACAGGCGCTGATCCTCCAGGTCAACAGCCGCGGCACGGTCATCTCCGACGACGAGGTCGAGGGCCTGCTCGAGCTGATCGCCGATGCTCCGGTCCCGATCGGGGTCTGGGTCGGTCCGACCGGCGCCCGCTTCTACGGCTCGGCGGCGCAGATCCTCGCCGTCGCCGACGTGACCGGAATGGCCCCCGGCGCCCGGATCGGCTACCTCGGTGTCCCGCTGTCGCCGTCCGGCGTCGAGATCGACTTCGGCATCGCCGAGGAGCATCTCCGCAACGGATCCGTCGGGCTGTCGGAGGCGCGCACACTCGACATCTTCAAGCAGCGCATCGACGACGAGGGCATCCCGACCGTGACGAACATGGTGCAGGCGCTCGACGGCTTCACCGAGAACGGCGTCACCCTGTCGACGACCGACCTCGTGGTGCTCGACGACGGATCGACGCGCTTCGACACGATCGCCACCGTCCGCTTCTCGAAGCTGTCGCTCGTCGATCAGCTCTTCCACACCGTCGCCAGCCCACCCGTCGCCTACCTGCTGCTGCTCACCGGACTTGCCCTGCTCGTGTTCGAGTTCTTCACCGCCGGCGTGGGAATCGCCGGTGCGGTCGGTGCGGTGTGTCTCGTCCTGGCGTGCACGGGGACAGCCGTACTGCCGACTCGACCTTGGGCCTTCGCCTGCATCGTGGTGGCGATGCTCGCCTTCGCGATCGACGTCCAGGTCGGCATCCCACGCTTTTGGACCGGGGTCGGCATCGGGCTCACCGCGATCGGCAGCCTGTTCCTGTTCGAATCCCTGCCCGGAACGTCACTTCGACCGTCGTGGATCGCGTTGCTCACCGGGATCGGCGGGATCGTGCTCACGTTCATCGTGGGCATGCCGTCGATGGTCCGCACGAGGTTCGCCACCCCGACGATCGGGCGCGAGTGGATGATCGGACAACTCGGCACCGCGGTCGACGACATCGACCCCGAAGGCCTGGTCGAGGTCGGCTCCGCCCGCTGGCGGGCACGCACGAACCGCGCGACCCCTGTGACGCAGGGACAGCCCATCCGGGTCGCGGCGATCGACGGGATCACCCTCGAGATCGAACCCCTCGAAGGAGCGGCGCGCGACTACCGGGAGCGACGCAGCAAGCCGGAGCCGACCGAGGCGTGACGATCGGCTCGGCCGCACAGCGCGGCCCGAGATTCGTTCAAACAGCGTTCACAGAAACGGTCTTGCTCTGTTTCCGGTTGCCGCTTACCTTGGCCGGCGGAGGTCCTGATGAGCAGCTTGGAACGTATCGACGAGGAGCACTGGCGGTTCCGGGCCGCCTGCCAAGGCGAGCGCGGGGCGTTGTTCTACCCGCCGATGCGACCCGAGAAGAAGTCCGCCCGCACGGCGCGCGAGCAGCGCGCCAAGCAGGTGTGTGCCGAGTGTGAGGTACGGGTGGAATGTCTCGACCAGGCGCTGCGCAACGGTGAGCGTTACGGGGTCTGGGGCGGCATGACCGATGTCGAACGCCGCCGGCTGTAAACGACTGGCTGCAGCGGTTCACTCGGGGAGCTTGTCGATGGCATCCTTCGCGAGATCGGCACCCTTGTCGATCTTGTCCGCGTGACCGGGCGCCTTGTCCGAGACCACGTCGGCGGCCTTGTCGACGCCACCTTTGGCCTTCTGCTTGTTCCCGCCACCGAACAATCCCTTGATGGAATCCATGATCCCCATTTGAGCCTCCTTGTCATCGAGCGCAGTCGACCCGCGTGCGCGACACCTTAGTGCCGCGGGAATCAGCGCTGGACCGGGCGGTGGCGGATGAGCGTGACACCGTCACCGATCCCGAGGATCACGGCGTCGACGTCGTCGCGAGCCGCGACGTGATCGTTGAAGTCGCGCAACGCGACGGTCGATTCGTCGTCGACCGCCGGGTCGAGGATCCGCCCGCTCCACAGCACGTTGTCGACGAGGATGACGCCACGTGCCGTCAGCCGCGGCAGCAGCAGGTCGAGGTACCGCCGGTAGCCGACCTTGTCGGCGTCGATGAAGGCAAGGTCGATGAGGGGTTCTTCCGGCAACTCGGCCAGCCGTTCGGCAGCCGGGCCGACGGTGACCTCGATGCGATCGTCGACACCAGCCGCTGTCCACGCCTCGCGCGCCGTGGCGAGGTACCGGTCGGTGATGTCGAAGCAGTGGAGCCGGCCGCCGGCGCCGAGGCCGCGTGCGAGCCACAGGGCCGACATGCCGGTGAACGTGCCGACCTCGACCACCAATCGGGCGTCGAGCATCGACACGAGCATCGACATGAAGCGCCCCTGGTCCTGGCCGATGTTCATCCCCGCCTGACCGCCGAACCGTTCGACCGTGCGCGCGGCCAATGCCTCGGCGACCGCGTCACCGACCGGGTTGCTGTGGGCATCGACATACGCGCTCAGTTCGTCTGACAGTCCGATCGATCTCATGTCCTTGGCCTACCAGAACAGCGGGGGCGAGGTCGAACGTCCTAGCCTGCGAGCCCGTGACCCTCGAGATCCCGATCGTCCGCCTCGACCCCGACCTCCCGCTCCCGGCCTACGCCCACGACGGTGACGCCGGGCTCGACCTCTACGCTCGCGAATCGGCCGCCGTCACGGCGGGTGGTGGCAGGACGCTCGTGCCCACTGGCATCTCGATCGCGATCCCGATGGGCTTCGCCGGATTCGTCCTGCCCCGCAGCGGGCTGGCCGTGAAGCACGGCCTGAGCGTCGTCAACTCCCCCGGGCTGATCGACGCCGCCTACCGCGGTGAGATCAAGGTCGTGCTCCTCAACACCGACCCCACGCACGACTACGAGGTGAGCCGCGGCGACCGCATCGCCCAGCTGGTGATCCAGCGGGTGGAGGCCGTCAGCTGGATCGTCGCGGAGTCGCTCGACGGCATCGACCGCGGCGGCGGCTTCGGCCACTCCGGCCGCTGACCGCGCCGACCGTCGTTTGCGTCGGGATTCTGCACCGACGGGTGTTCCCAGATCCCGACGCAAACGAGGATCAGGGGGCGCTGACGTTGGCGGTCAGCCCCAGGCGAAGACGGGTTGTTCGAAGTCGGCGACGCGGGCGTCGGTGCGGCCGTCGAGACCGACCCAGCGGAACTGGACGAGGACCGCGCCGGTGGGCGCATGGATCAGGTCGCCGCCGAGTGGCACCTGCACGACGGGTCGATCGCTCTCAGGGATGGAGATGAAGCGTGGCGAGTCGTTCCGCGTGAGCTCGTGGAGGCCGATCCGGTAGGCCGCGAGCACCTCGCTCGGGCTCGGGCGCAGTTCCACGTCTCCGCCCCAGACCACCACCGGCGTCATCACGTAGCCCGATCGCGTGGCGTAGTCGTCGAGCACCCCGAGCACGTGCGACTCGTCGAGCGTCACACCGACCTCCTCGTCGGTCTCCCGCAGCGCCGCCTCGATCGCGGATTCGCCGGAATCGATCCGTCCGCCCGGCAACGCCCACTGCGATGCGTGCGAGTTCAACCCGGCGCTGCGGCGACACAGCACGAACGATGCCCCGCCCGCCACCCCGGCCATCCGTCCGTCGAGCCCGGTCACATCCGACGGGATCACCGACAGCGCGTCGAGCGGCACGTCCACCGGATCGGCGGCGTCGGCACCGACCTCGGAATCGACGAGCAGGACCGCGACCGCCGCGTGGCGCCGCCCGTCGAGGTCGATCTCCCGCCGGTCGTGGACGGCGAGGTTGCGGGTGATCGTTTCCCGCAGGTCGTCGTCGTACAGCAGTGGCGTTCTCTCGGACACGCCGGCCACGGTACGCCGCGATACCCCACACGCGCACCGCCGACCCCGTTCGTTCTGGCCCCGTCCCCAAACGCACACCCCGTTCGTCCGGCCCCGTCCCCGACGAACGAGGTCGACGGTTCGGCGGGGGGTGTTCAGCCGCGGTAGCCGTTGGTGATCGGGAGCCGGCGGTCCTTGCCGAACGCCTTCGTGCTGACGCGTACCCCGGGCGGGCATTGGCGGCGCTTGTACTCAGCGAGGTCGACGAGCCGCGTGATCCGGCGCACGACCTCCTCGTCGAAACCCAGCTCGACGATCTCGCCGGCGGTGCGGTCGTCCTCGACGTACAGCTCGAGGATCGGATCGAGCACCTCGTACGGCGGCAGGCTCTGGTCGTCACGCTGGTCCGGCCGTAGCTCCGCCGACGGCGGTTTGGTGATCACGCTCTCCGGCACGATCTCGCGGCCCGCCGTCCGGTTGACGTACCGGCACAAGTCGTAGACCCGCGTCTTGAGCACATCCTTGATCACCGCATACCCGCCGACCGAGTCGCCGTAGATCGTGAAGTACCCGACCGCCATCTCGCTCTTGTTCCCGGTGGTCAGCACCATCCAACCGAACTCGTTCGACAACGCCATCAACGTCTGGCCGCGGCAGCGGCTCTGGATGTTCTCGTAGGTGAGACCGGGCTCGCGGCCCTCGAACGAGGGCGCCAGCATGTCGAGGTACGCCTGGAACGACGGCTCGATCGAGATCGTGCGGTAGTCGATCCCGAGTCGCTCGGCGAGCAGTGCCGCGTCGGACTTCGAGTGGTCGCTCGAATAGCGCGACGGCATCGACACCCCATGCACGTGCTCCACACCGATCGCGTCGGCGGCGATGCACGCGACGATCGTCGAGTCGATTCCTCCCGACAGCCCGATCACGACGTCGGAGAAGCCGTTCTTGCGCAGATAGTCACGGGTTCCCAACACGAGCGCGTCGTACAGCTCGCGGTCGGCGTGCGACGGCTCGGCGACGACTGGCGTGGCCGAGCCCGCCTGCACGACCGGCGCATCGGACACGTGCACCGTCGGGAGCAGCGCGCGGGTCTCGCGGCCGCGCGGGTCGAGCAGGCGCTTGCGGTACACCGGTGGCACCGGCACGTCGACGACGAGCAGTTGCTCGACGAACTGGTCGCCGCGCCCCAACAGGTTGCCCTCGTGGTCGAACGCCAGCGACGCACCGTCGAAGACGAGCTCGTCCTGCCCACCGACCTGGTTCACGTACACGACGGCGCAGTGCGAGTCCGCAGCCCTGGTGGCCAGCATCCGCTCGCGGCGCACACCCTTGCCGGCGGAGTATGGCGAACCGTTGATGTTGATGTTGAGCTCGGCGCCGGCGGCGGCTTGCACGGAGAGGGCGCCGAACGGACTCCAGATGTCCTCGCAGATCGAGATCCCGACCTTGACGCCACCGATGACGTACAGCTCGAGCGGGTCCGAGTCGTGACCGGGCGTGAAGTAGCGGGCTTCGTCGAACACCGTGTTGTTCGGCAGCAGCCGTTTGCGGTACGTGCCGACGACCCCACCGTTCGCGCAGACCGCCGCCGCGTTGTAGAGGTCGCGGTCCTGATCGACGAAGCCGACGACCGCCGCGCAGCGGCGTGTCCTTGCCGCGAGCTTGGCCAGCATCTCGAGGTTGTCGGCGACGAAGCCGGGCTTGAGCACGAGATCCTCGGGCGGATACCCGGTCGTCGACAGCTCGGGGAAGGCGACGATGTCGCACCCCGCGGCGTCGGCACGCTCGTAGGCGTCGGTCATCAGCGCCAGGTTTCCGGCGAGATCGCCCACGGTCGGGTTCATCTGGGCGATCGCGACCCGCAGCAACGTCACGACCCCGAGGCTACTCGCGACCAGAGTTGGCCCCCTTTGGCGACCGACCCCGTGCATCGGGGACGGGGCCAGATGAACGGGGTGTGCGCTGAGGCGATCTGGCACGATGGCAGCGGTGCAGTGGAAGCGGGTGGTCGTCATCGCGAGCTTGGTCGTCGCCGCGGGGTGCACTCCGGGCGAAGGCCCCGAATCGATCCCGTTGCCGACCTCGGCCGATACGACAACCACGTCGACGACGACCACCACCGTCGCGCCCACCACGACCGTGACGGCGCCCAAGTACGAAGCGACGATCCGCCGCACGACCGATGGCGTGCCGCACATCCTCGCCGACGACCTGCCGAGCGCCACCTATGCGCAGGGATGGGTGAGCGCCGAGGACCACGGGTGCACGCTGATCGATCAGGTCCTCAAGGTGTACGGCACGCGTTCCGCGGCGCTCGGCCCCGGCACGGACGGCGCGAACATCGAGAGTGACTTCGCCTGGCGGGCGATCGACCTGGTCACGGTGGCGACCGCGGACTTCGCCGCGGCGTCCGCCGACGTGGTCGAGGAGTTCACGGCCTTCACCGACGGGTGGAACGCGTACCTCGCCGACGTGGGCGCCGAGGGCCTGACCGGATGGTGCGCGGGCGCCGCCTGGGTGCGCCCGGTCGAGCCGGTCGAGGCCTACATCTATGCCCGCTCGATCGCCTTGCTGGCGAGCAGCGCCCAACTGACCGCGTACCTCTCGAACGCCCAGCCGCCGCCCGTCGACCCCGCCGCTCAACCTCCGGGCGCGCCGAGCGGGTTCGCCACGCCGGCGACGACCGACGTCCCGATGCGGGCGCCGGCGCCGGCGCCGGTCGAGCCCGATCTGTCCGCACTCGCGCCGCTCGACGTCGGCAGCAACGGCTGGGCGATCGGATCCGATCGCACCGAGACCGGCACCGGTGGAATCCTGCTGGCCAATCCGCACTTCCCGTGGGAAGGAGAACTGCGATTCGCAGAGGTGCAGTTGACGGTGCCCGGCCAGGTCGACGTGTACGGCGCGCAACTGCTCGGCATCCCCGGCATCGGCATCGGCTTCACCGAAGGTGTCGCCTGGACCCACACGGTGTCGGCCGGCACCCGGTTCACCGGATACCAGCTCACCCTCGACCCGGCCTCGCCCACGTCCTACCTCCTCGACGGTGTGTCGGTCCCGATGACCAGCACCGACACCTCGGTCGACATCCTGCGGGCCGACGGCACCGTCGACACCGAGACCAGGACGCTCTGGCGCAGCCAGTACGGGCCGATGCTGGCCATCCCGGGCCTCGACTGGACCACCACCGACGCGGTCACCTACCGCGACGCGAACATCGACAACGACGAGTTCATCGAGCAGTACGCGCAGCTCCCGAAGGTGGAGAGCCTCGACGAGCTGATCGAGGTCACCCGCACCTACCAGGGGGTCCCGCTCTTCAACACCGTCGCGACCGGCGCCGACGGCCGGGTCTGGTACGCCGACACCTCGGCCACCCCGAACTTGAGCACCGACGCGCAGCAGGCCTATCTCGTGCGGCGGTTCAGCGATCCGGTCGTCCAGATCGCGTACGAGAGTGGCCTCGTGCTGCTCGACGGTTCGACGAGCACGAACGACTGGCAGGACGCCGCGGGCGCCCGCGATCCCGGCCTCGTACCGTTCGATGCGATGCCGATGGTCGAGCGCACCGACTACGTGTTCAACGCCAACGACAGCTACTGGGTACCGAGCGCCGAGTTCGAACTGACCGGCGACTATTCAATCCTCCACGGAACGACGAACGCACCGCTCAGCATGCGCAGCCGGCAGAACGCGGCGGTACTCGCCGACGGCGACGCACTCGGTCTCGCCGGCGACGACGGGCTCTTCAGCGGCACCGAGGTGCGCGACGCGGCGTTCGACAACACGTCGCAGCCGGTCCTCCTGCTGCGCGATTCCCTCGTCGCCGCGTGTCGGATCACACCGATCGTCACGCGACCCGACGTGCTCGCCGACGACGATGTCACGGTTGCAGTGCCGAGCCACGACGTCGACCTGACGGCGGCCTGCGGCGTGCTGGAGAACTGGGACGGCCGGTACGACCTCGACCGTGCCGGGCCGATGTTGTGGCGCGAGACGATGTCGCAGTTCAGTTGGGCCGAGCTCACCTCGACCGGCCCGCTGTTCGTCGACGAGTTCGACCCGGCGACCCCGACACGCTCGCCGGCAACACCGAACCCGGACCAGACGGCGCTGCTCGACGCGCTCGCCACCGCCGTCGACACGATCGCGACCGCCGGCTTCTCCGTCGACTCGACGCTCGGCTCGGCCCAGTTCACGGAGCGTTCGGGCGAGCGGATCCCGTTGCACGGCGGCGACAGCGTCGACGGGACGACCAACGTCGTGGCGTGGTCGGGCCTGTCGTCGTCGACCGAACCGAGCCCGGCGCGCGGCGAGCCCGCCGTCGCGGGGAGTGCGCTGCGCGCCGACGGCTATGCCGTCAACTTCGGTACCAGCTTCGTGATGACCGTCGACTACTCCGGCGATCAGGTGCAGGCCTGGGCGCTGCTCACCTACGGCGAGACCGGCGACCGCACCTCGCCGTTGTTCTCGTCTCAGACCGTCCGCTTCTCCGAGAAGAACTGGCGGACGGTGCTGTTCACCGACGAGCAGATCGCGGCCGATCCCGCGCTGAGCGAACAACTCGTGAGCGGCGACTGATGGTGGCACCCCTGCCTGTGAGCTGCTCGAAACAGTCCGTTGACGGATTTAACGCGCCGTTCACAACGGAGCAACCGCTCGGCAACGGCTCGCTGCGAGCATCTGCCACGCAATCGGGCGACCACCATTCGTTGCCGTCCGGCCCCAACGAACCCTGAAGGATTGAGGACAACAGTGGTCTACAAGGCTGAATACATCTGGATCGACGGCACGCAGCCGACGTCCAAGCTCCGTTCGAAGACGAAGATCTTGGACGACGGCGCCGAGCTGCCGATCTGGGGCTTCGACGGCTCGAGCACCCAGCAGGCGACGGGCGACAAGAGCGACTGCGTGTTGAAGCCGGTGGCCAGCTATGCCGACCCCATCCGCGGCGGCGACAACAAGCTCGTCATGTGTGAGGTGTACCTGGTCGACGGCAAGCCGCACCCGACCAACACTCGCGCCGCTGCCGTGAAGACGGAGAAGAAGTACAAGAAGCACGAGCCGATGTTCGGCATCGAGCAGGAGTTCACCCTGATGAAGAACGGGCGGCCGTACGGCTTCCCACCGGCCGGCTATCCCGAGCCGCAGGGCGGCTACTACTGCGGCGTGGGCGAGGACGAGATCCACGGCCGCGACCTCGTCGAGGATCACCTCGACGCCTGTCTCGAAGCGGGCCTGTCGATCTCCGGCATCAACGCCGAGGTCATGCCAGGACAGTGGGAGTTCCAGGTCGGCCCCCTCGGCCTGGTCGACGTGGCCGACCAGCTGTGGCTCGCCCGCTGGCTGCTCTACCGGATCGGCGAGGACTACGGCATCAACGCCACACTCGACGCCAAGCCGGCCAAGGGCGACTGGAACGGCGCCGGTGCGCACACCAACTTCTCGACCATCGAGATGCGCGAAGAGGGTGGCTACAAGTACATCGAAGCGGCGTGCAAGGCGCTCGGCGAGAAGACCGAACTGCACATCGCCAACTACGGCATGGGCATCGAGGAGCGTCTCACCGGCGCTCACGAGACGCAGAAGTACGACCAGTTCAGCTACGGCGTGTCCGACCGCGGCGCGTCGATCCGCATTCCGTGGCAGGTCGCCGTCGACAAGAAGGGTTACCTCGAGGACCGGCGCCCCAACGCCAACATCGATCCCTACGTGGTCGCCCGGCTGATGGTGGAGACCGTCTGCGGCGCGATGAAGTGACCGTCGGCAACTGACGCTTCGCCGACAGGGCGGGGGCTTCGGCTCCCGCCCTGTCGCTTTCCCCGACCATCGCGACACAATGAGGACCATGGACGACATGCTCGACCTACAGCGGGACTACGTACTGCGCAGCGTGGAAGAGCGCGGCGTACGTCTCGTCCGGCTCTGGTTCACCGACGTGCTCGGCACCTTGAAGAGCCTCGCCATCTCGCCGGCCGAACTCGAGAACGCCCTCAGTGACGGCATGTCGTTCGACGGTTCCTCGATCGACGGCTTCTCGCGGGTCCAGGAATCCGATGTGCTCGCGATGCCCGATCCCGACACGTTCGAACTGCTGCCGTGGGGCGATCCGAAGGTGCCCGAGGCGCGCATCTTCTGCGACATCCACCACCTCGATGGCACGCCGTTCGAGGGCGACCCACGCCAGGTGCTGCGCCGTCACGTGCAGGCCGCGCACGACAAGGGGCTGACGTTCTACATCGCCCCCGACGTCGAGTTCTTCTACTTCAAGCCACTCGTCGCCGGCGCGCTGCCCGAGCCGATCGACGAAGGCGGCTACTTCGACCTCACCACCAACGACGTCACGGGCGAGCTCCGCAAGCGCACGATCCGCACGCTCGAGGCGATGGGGATCCCGGTCGAATACAGCTTCCACGAGGATGCCCCCGGCCAGCAGGAGATCGACCTGCGCCACACCGACGCGCTCACCATGGCCGACAGCATGATGACGTTCCGTCTCGTCGTGCGCGAAGTCGCCGCCCGTGAGAACGTCCACGCCACGTTCATGCCCAAACCGCTCGAAGGCGTGCAGGGTTCAGGCATGCACGTCCACCTGTCGCTGTTCCGTGGCGACACCAACGCGTTCCACGACGGTGGCGACCCGTACGGGCTCTCCGGCGAGGCCAAGTCGTTCATGGCCGGCCTGCTCCGCCACGCGTCCGAGATCACCGCGGTCACCAACCAGACCGTCAACAGCTACAAGCGGCTGGTCCCGGGCTTCGAGGCACCCGTGCATGTCAGCTGGGCCCGCAACAACCGCTCGGGGCTGATCCGGGTGCCGATCCCCAAACGAGGCAACCCGCTCGCCACCCGCATCGAGTACCGCTCGGCCGACCCGGCCTGCAACCCGTACCTCGCCTTCAGCCTGATGTTGGCCGCCGGGATGCGCGGTATCGAAGAGGGGTACGAACTGCCCGACGAGGCCGACGCCAACCTCTTCGAGATCGGCGACGAGGTGCTCGAGAAGCTCGGCGTCAAGCAAGTGCCGCAGTCGCTCGCCGAGGCGCTGACCGTCATGGAGCGCTCGACACTCGTGCAGGAGGCGCTCGGCGAGCACATCTTCGAATGGTTCCTGCGCAACAAGCGCAGCGAGTGGCGCGGCTACAAGACCCACGTGAGTGCGTTCGAGCGCGATCGGTACTTGACGGCACTCTGATGGCGGTCGGAGTCGCACAGATGCTGGTCGTCGTGCCGGATCCGGCGTCGCCCGATCTGGCCCGCACACTCGACCTGGCCGGCTACAGCTGGAAGGCGATCGCAGCTGGCGCCGCGGTGGCCGAGAGCGAGCCGCGCGGTGGATGGGCCGGCGCGATCGTCGACGCCACCACCGATCCGGAAGGTGCCTGGTCGTTCCTGCGGGCGATGCGCAAGCATTCCGACGCGTTCACGCCGGTGATGCTGCTCGTCGGCGGAGCCCAACTCGGCGAGCTCGAACACCGCGACGACCTGTTCGACGACTTCTGTCTCACGCCGTTCCATCCCGCCGAGCTCGAGGCCCGGCTGCGCCATCTCCTGGCAGCCGACGTCGACGTCCAGCGCGCCGATCTCGTCGAGTACGCCGAGCTGTCGCTCAACCTCGAGACGTACCAGGCTTCGATCGCCGGACGACCGCTCGACATGACCTACATGGAGTACGAGCTGCTCAAGTTCCTCGCCCAGAACCCGGGCAAGGTCTTCACCCGCGAGATCCTGCTCAGCCGGGTGTGGGGCTACGAGTACTACGGCGGCGCCCGTACGGTCGACGTGCACATCCGCCGCCTGCGCGCCAAGCTCGGCGAGGAGCACGCCAACCTGATCCAGACGGTCCGCTCCGTCGGCTACCGCTTCGGCCAGTCCCGCTGGGACAGTTAGCGGCCGAGGAACTCGTCGACCTTGGCGACGACGGTGTCGGCGAACACCAGCGTGCCGTCGGGCGTCGGATGCACGCCGTCGCTGCGGAGCACCCCGTCGCCGCCGGCCACATCGCTCCAGCGGGCCAGCACCGAGTTCCCGCGCCGGGCGAGGCGATCAGCGACGACCGTGTTCACCACCGCGGCGCCATCGGGTTGGTCCCGCCAGTAGGTGTCGACCCACACGAGCGGCACGTCATCGGGCACAGCGTTCAGCATCTCGTTGATCGCCGCGGCCAGCTGGTCGGGGCTGGCGTACTGCAGGATGTCGTTCGTGCCGAGCGCCACGACCCACAGCTCGTCGTCGTGATCATCGTCGGCTCCCATGATGAACTCGGCGACCTTCACGCCACTCGGGTTGTCGCTCGTCGACATCGCCGTGCGTTTCCCGCTCTGCGCCTGCACCGAGGCCGATTCGTAGCCGGCTCCGGCGAATCGCTCCTCCAGTGCCTGCTGGGAGGCGACGGTGATCGAATCGCCGATCATCACGATCGAGCGGACATCGTCGGGATCCTCTGCCCGCAGCCCACCGGGGATCGTTTCGGCGCCGGAGAGATCGGAACCCAGCCCGATCGTCGGCAGCGGCGCGACGCCGTCGGAGGCAGCGGTGCCCGACTCGGTACACCCGGTCGCGCCGACCACGACGAGGCCGAGCGCGAGCGCGGTCGAGGCCAGGGTGGTGCGGAGTCCGGTCACCGGACCATTCTGGCGAGGTCATCGCGCCGGATGGCGTCATGCCCGCGCGGTCGAGCAGGAGTCACAACTGCTGGATTCGCGTCGCCAGCCGGGTATGGGCGCCGAGCAACTCCTCCAACCGATCGCTGACGAGTGCGCCGTCGCGGACCAGTGGACGGCCGGCCACCACCGTGTGCCGGGCGCTGACCGGCCCGCAGCGCAGCCACGCCTCGACCGGGTCGGCCAAGGCTCCGGCGAATGCCGGGCCGACGAGCGGCCACACCGCCACGTCACCGACAGCGCCCGGTGTGATGACGCCGAGCTCGCCTTCACGGCCGAGGCAGCCGGCGCCGCCGAGCGTCGCGATCTCGAGCGCCATCCGGGCCGTGCCGGCGGACGCGCCGTTGCGGAGCTTGGCGAGCAGCATCGCCTGGCGGGCTTCCAACCACAGCGACGCCGAGTCGGCCGACGACGAACCGTCGACGCCGAGGCCGACCTTCACTCCGGCCGCCCGGAGATCGACGACGGGCGAGATGCCGGAGGACAGGATCAGGTTGCTCGACGGGCAGTGGGCGGCGCCGACACCGGCGGCGCCGAGCCGCACGACCTCGTCCGCGTTCGGCATCACGCAGTGTGCGACCCAGGTGCGGTCGGTGCACCAACCGGTCCGTTCGAGGTACTCCATCGGCCGGCAACCGAACGTGGCCAGGCTGAACTCGTCGTCCTCGGCGTTCTCGGCGAAGTGGGTGTGGAGCCGGACGTCGAGCTGCTCGGCGAGCTCGGCGGTACGCACCATCAGCTCCTCGGTGACCGAGAACGGTGAGCACGGCGCCAGGGCGACGCGGGTCATGGCGCCGAAGGACCGATCATGGTGGCGGGCGACGGCCTCGGCGCACGCGGCGAGGATCTCGTCGTCGTCGGCCACGACATCGTCCGGCGGCAGGCCGCCGTCCTTGACCGACAGCGACATCGATCCACGGGTGGGATGGAAGCGCATTCCGAGATCACCGGCGGCGTCGATCTCGGCCGTGAGCAGGTCACCCGCGCCCCGCGGGTGCAGATACAGATGATCGGTCGACGTGGTGCAGCCGGCGAGCGCCAGTTCGGCGAGCCCGACCCATGCCGACACGTACACCGCCTCGGTGTCGATGCTCCGCCACAGCGGATACAGCGACTGCAGCCACCCGAACAACGGCTTGTCGGTCATCGGCGCATACGCCCGCGTCAGGTTCTGGAACAGGTGGTGGTGCGAGTTGATCAACCCGGGCGTCACCAGGCAGTCGGTGGCGTCGAGTGTCGCCCGACCGGTAGGAGGTGCACCGGTGCCGACCGCACTGACGAGCCCATCGGTGATCGCCACCCACCCACCATCGAGCTCGCGGCGTTCGTCGTCCATCGTCGCCACGCACCGGGCGCCGCTGATCACGAGGTCGTGCAAGATCGAGGTCTCGGGCGGATGCCTGTCGGTCACGGTGTGGTCCCTTCGTGCGCCAACGAGTCGATGATCGATCCGATGTCGTCGAGCCCGGTCAGCGGGTTGACGATGCACAGCCGCAACATGACCTCGCCGTTCCACGTGGTCGGTACGACGAAGGCACGGCCGGCGGCCAGCTCGGCGTCGCTCCAGGCCTGATAGTCGCTCGCCGACCAGCCGACGCGGCGGAACAACACGATCGACAACTCGGGCTCGAGCACGAGCTCGGTGTGCGGCGCCTCGTCGACGAGGCGAGCGGTGTCGCGAGCGACCTGCAAGGTGGTTTCGACCGCCGTCCGGTAGGCGTCGGTTCCGTGCGTGGCAAGGCTGAACCACAGCGGAAGGCCGCGCGCCCGCCGTGACAGGTGGTGCGCGTAGTCGGCCGCGTTCCACGGCTCGTCGGCCGGATCCTCGGCGTGCAGGACGTCGAGGTACGCAGCGTGCTGCGTGTGTGCGGCGCGGCCGATCTGCGGATCGCGGTAGACCAGCGCGCACGAGTCGAACGGCGCGAACAGCCACTTGTGCGGGTCGACGATGAAGCTGTCGGCGTGCTCGATGCCCTCGAACAGTTGACGTGCCGACGGCGCCGCGAGCGCCGCGCCGCCGTAGGCGCCATCGACGTGCATCCACGTGTCGAGTTCCGCCGTCACGGTTGCCACCCCGGCCAGGTCGTCGACGACCCCGACGTTCGTGGTGCCGGCCGTCGCCACCACGGCGAACAGCCGGGCCCGGTCGCCGGCGTCGAGCCCGTCGATCGTCCGGCGCAGCGCGTCGAGCGTGAGACGTCCGCGGTCGTCGGCCGGCACGGTGACGACGTCGGCGTCCATCGCCCGCCCGGCCTGGACGACCGAGGAGTGGGCCCCGGACGAGGCGATCATCAACCCTCTCGTGCGGTCGTGGGCGCCGTCGCTGCGGTGGCGCCACTGCCATCGCGCGGCGATCAGCGCACTCAGGTTGCCGGCGGTGCCTCCGCTCACGAACACGCCGCCGGCGGCAGGCGGCAGACCGGCGAGGTCGGCGATCCAGCGCAACGCTTCGTTCTCGGCGAAGATCGCACCCGCTCCCTCGAGCCACGACCCGGCGTAGATGCTCGACGCGCCGACGACGAGATCGAACAGGATCGACGCCTCGGTCGGGGCCGCCGGCACGAACGACAAGAACCGTGGATGGTCGACCGAGATGCAGGCGGGCGCCAGCACGTCGGCGAACACGCGCAGCGCTTCGAGCCCGCCGATGCCACCGGCGGTGACCGTGGCACCGGCCATCGCGCGCAGTTCGGCGGGCGATCGAGGTTCGTCGAGTGGTGGCGGGTCGAGGCGGAGCCGGTCGATCGAGTAGCGGACGATCGCCTGGGTCAGCACCTCGATGGAGGCGTCCTGACGGTGCATCGCCGAGCGTCGGTCAGTCGTCGAGTTCGAGCAGCTCGCTGCCCTCGTTGCGCGCCACGCCGTCGCGGTAGAGCAACTGCCCGATCAGCCCCGAGGCCACCGCGCCGCTCATGATGACAACCACCGGGAACAGCAGCAGAGCAAGGACGATGAGCACGGCTCCAACCACAACGTCAGGGTAGCTGAGGGAAGCGCCAGCGACGAAGCTACCGCTCGGCCGACC
>CAZYWK010000078.1:0-18200 GCA_964651825.1 uncultured Ilumatobacteraceae bacterium
ACCTGCCGCTGGTGACCCACAACGGCCACGAACTCAACGGCGAGGCGATCCTCGACCTGGCGCCGACGGTGGTGCTCACCGACTACTCGATCGGGCCGCTCGAGGTGCAGTTGCAGTTGATCGACTCGGGCATCCCCGTAGCGATCATGAGCGACCAGCGTGGGCGCGACCTGATCGGCCCACAGATCGAAGCGGTGGCCGAGGTGCTCGGCGTGCCCGAACAGGGCCGCCTGCTCGCTGAGCGGACCGAGGCCGAGGTTCGTGCGGCCGAGGCCCGGGTGGCCGAACGGGCTCCGGCCGACCCGGCCGATCGGCTGCGAATGGTCTTCCTCTACATGCGGGGGACCGCCGGCGTGTACTACTGGTTCGGCAAGGGCTCGGGCGCGGACGATCTGATCGAGAGCCTGGGTGGCGTCGACGTGGCGAGTGAGGTCGGCCTCGACGGGATGCGTCCGCTCACTGCCGAAGGTCTGGTGCGCGCCGGGCCGGACATGTACCTGATGATGACGCTCGGCCTGGAGTCGGTGGGCGGCGTACCCGGTCTGCTGGAGGTGCCTGGCGTGGCCGACACGACGGCCGGGCAGCTCGGCTGCGTGGTCGACATGAGCGACTCCCAGGTCCTGTCGTTCGGCCCGCAGTTCCCCACCACCCTCGACGCCCTCGCCGAAGCGGTGTACACGGTGGCCGCGCCATGATGCTCGCTCCCGACCGCCCGGTGCCTGCCCGCGCGCTGCGCTCGCTGAACTGGCCTGCCGGCACCCTCGAGATCGGTGCCGTGCCCGAGGTTTCGCTGACGCCGGTCCGCACCGCGCGGGCGGTGGCGGTGATGGCCGGCCTGGTCGTGGCCGTGGTGGTGGCTGGCCTGGTGTCGGCGGGGTCGGGGCAACTCCACATCGCCGCGGACGAGGTGCTCGGTTCGGTGTTCCACAAGATCGGCGTGAATTGGGGCCCGATGCCCTCGCACCCGAACGGCGACGCGGCGTTGTGGAACATCCGCTTCCCACGCCTCGCGATGGGGATGCTGGTCGGTGCCGCACTGGGCTGCGCCGGTGCGCTGATGCAGGGCATCTTCGGCAACCCGTTGGCCGAGCCGGCGGTGATCGGCGTGTCCGCGGGCGCGGGCGTCGGGGCCTGTGCGGTGATCGTGTTCGGTTGGGCGTTCCTCGGGTCGATGACGATCGCCGCGATGGCGTTCCTCACCGCCCTCGTCACCACCTTCCTCGTCTACGGGCTGGCCCGCAAGAACGGCCGCACCGAGGTGGTCACGCTCGTGTTGATGGGCATCGCCGTGAACGCCGTGGCTGGCGGGATCATCGCCTATCTCGTGTTCCTCGGCGACACGCAGGCTCGCGAGCAGATCGTGTTCTGGCAGCTCGGCAGCCTCAACGGCAGCCGCTGGGCGGCGGTGCGCATCGTCGCCCCCCTCGTGGCGCTCGGCCTGGCCGGAGCGGTCGCCCTGGCCAGCAAGCTCGACCTGCTCGCCCTGGGCGAGCGAGCCGCCCGCCACCTCGGCCTCAACGTGGAACGCCTGCGGCTCACCGCGATCGTGGTCGTCACCCTGCTCATCGCGTCCGGTGTCGCGTTCGCCGGGATCATCGCCTTCGTCGGTCTGGTCGTGCCGCACCTGATCCGCATGGTGATCGGCCCCTCCCACCGCACCCTGATCCCGGCCAGTGCGCTCGGAGGGGCGCTCGTGCTCACTGTCGCCGACCTCGTCGCCCGCACCGCGGTCGACTACGCCGACCTGCCGATCGGCATGCTGACCGCGATCGTCGGCGGTCCGTTCTTCTTCTGGATGTTGATGCGTACCCGCAGCCGGGCGGGAGGTTGGGCATGAGCCTGCTCGACGGGTTCCGGCACCGCGAGCCGCGGATCCCCGACCTGCCCCCGCCCGGGCAGGTGGTGCTCGCCGCGCACGGCGTGTCCGTCGCATATGGGCCATCGGTCGTGTTGCGCGACGTCGACCTCGACGTGCGCGCCGGCCGCGTGGTGGCGCTGGTGGGCCCGAACGGGGCGGGCAAGTCGACCCTGCTCGGCGTGCTGTCGGGCGATGTCACCCCGAGCGCAGGCCACGTCGAGATCGACGGAGCTCCGCTGAACGCGTGGTCATCGAACGAGTTGGCGATCCGCCGCGGCGTGCTGCTCCAGCAGGTCGACGTGGCGTTCCCCTTCACCGTCACCCAGATCGTGCGGATGGGTCGTGCCCCGTGGGCCGGTACGAGCGCCGAGGACTGGGACGACATCGTCATCGCCGACACCCTGGTGGAGACCGACACCGCCCGGTTCTCCGAGCGCGTCTACACCTCGCTGTCCGGCGGAGAACGGTCACGCGCCGCGGCGGCGCGGGTGCTCGCGCAGGAGCCGACCGCGTTGTTGCTCGACGAGCCGACCGCGTCGCTCGACATCCGCCACCAGGAGCTGATGCTGGCCCTCGTCCGTGGCCGCGCCGCCCGCGGCGACGCCGTGGCGGTCGTGCTCCACGACCTGGGCCTCGCCGCGGCCTACGCCGATGAGGTGGTCGTACTCGCCCGCGGACGCGTCGTCGCCCATGGTGCCCCCGCCGACGTGATGACGTCCGAGCTGCTCAGCGACGTGTACGAGCACCCGATCGAGATCATGCGCCACCCCCGAACCGGCCATCTCCTCGTGCTCCCCGAACGCAACGACACCCATGCCTGGGAGGACCACCGATGAACCCCTGTCTCTCGAATCCGTGTCTCCGACGTGTCGCGCTCGCCGCGGCGCTCACGACCGCTGCCATCGCTGCGGTGACGGGCACCTCCCTGCCGGCCGCGGCTGGCGCGCCGGTGCAGTGCGGAAACACCGACGCCAACGCGCAACTCGCTGCCTCGCAGAGCACGTTCCCGGCCGACCAGCCCACGGTGGTCACCGTGTCGGGCAACGGCTATCTCGTGCCGCCGCACATCGAGGGCAACGACGTGTTCGGCGGTGTCTACGTGTTCTTCGGCTGGGTCGGCGACCCCGCGTCGTTCGGGCCGAGCACGCGCGCGCAGGGCAACGGCCAGGGCCTCCCCGGCGTCAGCTACGCCCATCCCGGCGAGTCCGGCGGCGCCGAGACCCGCGACGACGGCACCGGGACGATCCGGCTCGTGTCGTTCAGCGGCGGTGGTGTGTCCGGCGAGGCGACCCCGTTCCACATGACCTGCCACGGCGGCAGCTGGATCACCGAGATGACCGTGCCGGGCGCCACGTTCGCCATGTTCGACCCGGTCACCAGCCAGACCCTGACCTACGACTGCACGGCGCTCGCGTCGGGCCAGTGCGGCTTCTTCTCGATCGGTGCCCACGGCGTCCCGAACGCCACCAACGAACGGTTCTTCCCCGTCACCTTCACCGGCCCCGCTCCAGCCGCGCCCGGCCCCGACCAGCAGCAGGCCGTCCCGCCCGCTCCTGCCCCGGCGACTGCCGTGGACACGGCCGCCCCCACCACGCTGCCGGCCACGACCGTGGCCACGCCCTCGCCCACGACCGCCACCGAGGCCGACGTCGCCACCGCCGTCACCACGCGGCCCCCCGACGCCGACGGGGCGATCCAGGCCACCGTGGTCGAGGTCACCGACGTCGACTCGAGCATCGCCCCATTGGTGATCGGGGTCCTCGTCGCCGGGGGGCTGATCGCCGCATGGGTGATCGTGTCGCGCCGCAACCGCCCTACGAGCCCCGGCCTCCCCCTGCCCGGCTGACCCCGTCCCCCATCCCCGCACCGCACACAGGAATGAACATCATGAGGAAGATCAGCGTCCGGCCCGCCGTGACCGGCGCCGCCACCCGGCGGCGCGGTGTCGTGCTGGCCGCGGTGCTCGCCGTCGCGGCGGGTGCCGGGCTGGCGGCGTCGGTCCCGGCCCAGGCTGCCGCGGTCTCGATCGACAACGCCGTGTTCCGGTGGAGCATGAACAAGGAGGCCCACGCCGGCGGCTTCGCGCCCGGCACGTGCAACTTCTTCGTCGCCGGCACCGTCGGCAACGTCGGGAGCTCGCGAGCGTGGACCGCGGCCGACGGGTTCTACAAGGCCACCGACGGCAACGTGTCGCTCGTGCGGCCGAACGCCTCGGGTCAGTACGTCGCTCCGACCTGGGCGAACGTCTGCAAGGACCGCAACGGCACCACCCTCGCCGCGGGCAGCCCGACCTCGTGGAGCGAGGAGGAGGTCGTCATCACCGGCGGCGCCGGCACCGTCGACCCTGCCACTGGCACCGCGACGATCTCGTGGACCGGGAGCTGGACGATCGCCTTCTACAGCGGCATGACCTACTGGACGGCGGCGAACCCGGTGCTCACCGTGAACGCCGACGGGACGGGCACGGTCACCGCAACGGCCAGCGGCTACGGCACCTCGATGGAGGATCAGAGCGAGTGGGCGGCGCTCGCCCCCCGGCAGATCACGCTCGCCAACCTGAGCGGTGTCGACGTGGACGCCGACGGGTTCAGTGTCACCCCGGCGTTCCTCGGTGTGGCCACCAACCTGCCGACGAGCTACACGGGTTCACCGCAGGTCGCCAAGTACGCCGGCAACGAGGGGTACTGGGGTTCGTTCCCGCAGAGCTTCGTCGACTTCCAGACCGAGACCGGCCAGACCTCGTACTGGTTGTCCTCCGGCGGCACCGCCGACCAGCGCAAGCCGACCACCCCGCTCAGTGTCGCCTACACCCTCGACGGCAGCACACCGGCCGAACCCACACCGAGTGGCCCGAGCTCCCCGGCCCCGCAGCCGGGCGCGAACCAGCAGTCGGTCACCGTGACGGTCGCCGAGTTGGCCGAGCCGGGGGAGTTCGTGTTCACCATCCCCGGCAACAACGCGGTCACGATGACCAACCCCACCTACGAGGGCAACTCCCTCCGCTCGACCGGAGCGCTCTCGCCGATCCAGGTCACCGACATGCGCGCCGGCGGCCCCGCCTGGTCGGTGTCGGGCCAGGTTGGCGACTTCACGGGCGGCCTGCCCGGCAAGTTGCTCGGTTGGACCCCGAAGGTTCCCTCGTCAGGTATCGGCGCCGTCCCTGGCGCCACCGTCGCCTCCGGGATCACGTCCGGCAACGGCCTCAGGTCCTCCTCCGTCCTGGCGTCGGCGCCTGCCGGCCATGCGCTCGGCTCGGCCACGCTCGGTGCCGACCTCGACCTGCGCCTCCCGCCGGAGACGGCGGTCGGCACCTACACCGCACTCCTGACCTTGACGGCGGTGGCGTGACATTCAGCAGACCCTGACCAGTGCGGTCTGGCCCCGTTGCAGCGGAGCCAGACCGCGGAACCCCATCAAGCAATGAGACAGCGCCCCGAAGGGCGCCGGAACCTGACAAGGCGAGGGACAACCTACTGAGAACTCTCGACCCGGGCGGGCCTCCCGCCCCCGGCGAATGCCCGGTTGCCGTGACCATCACCGCGGGGTCATGAGACAACCCGTGAGCGCTCGTCTCGACCCCTCTCCCGCCCCACTCCCAGTCGACGTCATGCCACGTCCTGTCCTCCCAACCACCCCCAACAACCCAACCACCCCCAACAAGGAGCGAACACCATGAACACCTTCCGTACCCGGCCGCCGGTGGCGGCACGGGCCCCTCGCCGCCGGCGCGCCATGCTCGCCGTCGTGGCACTCGCCGCCTCCGCGGGCGCCGGCTTGGCATCATCTCTGCCGGTGCAGGCCGCCGACCATTCGGTCGACGACGCCGTGTTCCGCTGGGGCCTCAGCAACGAAGCCGGCGGAGGCGCCTACGCCGGAACCTGCAACTTCCTGACGGCCGGTGTCATCGGCGACCCCGGCGGCTCGTTCGCCTGGACTGAGGCGCAGGCATTGGAGCTCGGCTACTCGACGTCGAGCGGCAACGTGACGGTCGTCAAGCCGAACGCGAGCGGGGATCTGGTTCAAGCCAGTTGGGAAACGCGCTGCCAGAAGCCGGACGGGACCGGCAACGTGACTGTCGCCGCTGGCACCAACCCCGCCGTACCTGCCAGCTATGTGGTCGGTCCGACCGCCACGAACGTGACCCGCAACGAGGTCGTGATCACCGGTGGCACGGGCACGGTCGACCCCGATTCCAACACTGCCACGATCCAGTGGGACGGCGACTTCTCGGTCGTGTTCTACGGCGGCTTCACGTTCTGGACAGGGTCGGACCCGAAGCTCACCGTCAACGCTGACGGCTCGGCGCAGCTCACGGCTACCGCTCGCGGCTACGGCAGCTCGATGGAAGCGGACGAGAACGGCAACTTCCCGTGGACGGCGCTCACTCCGCGGGAGATCGTGCTCGCCGACCTGACCGGTGTGACGGTTGACGAGGACGGCTTCTCGGTGACGCCGGACTACCTCGGCGTCACGTTGGACACCGGCACCGGCACCCCGCAGACCACCGGGGCCAGCTGGGGTTCGTTCCCGCAGAGCTTCGTCGACTTCCAGGTCCTGACCGGCCAGTCGTCGTACTGGTACTCGTCGGGCGGCGCCCGCGACGCGGCCAAGCCGGCCAGCCCGCTCACGGTCGGCTACACGCTCGACGAGGGTACGGATCCTGAGCCGAACAACGGCTCGCAGGTCATCACCGTCGAGGTGCCGGAGAGCGGTACCGAGCCCGGGGGCGAGTTCCTCTGGACGATCGACGAGGCCGGCGCGGTCGACCTCGGTACCACGACCGACCAGGGCACGTACCTCCAGGCCACCGGCAACATCACGCCGATCTCGGTCACCGATACCCGCGTCGGCGTCGCCACCAATGCGTGGTCGCTGTCGGGCCAGGTGTCCGACTTCGAGCACAACGCCGGCGGTGCAGCCCTGCCGGGCGAATACCTCGGCTGGACCCCCCAAGTCATCAACGAAGGTGCCGGCGCGATCGCCGGCGATGCCGTCGCCTCGGGCTACCCGACCGGCAACGGCCTCGCCAGCGGAGCGAGCCTCGCCTCTGCCGATGACGGTCACGACATCGGCACCGCCCAGGTGGGTGCTGGGCTCGACCTGCGGCTCCCGGCTGAAACCGACGCCGGCACCTACACCGCAACCCTGACGATCACCGCGCTCTCCTGACGCAGTGATCGGTGCGGCCTGGCCCCCAAGGCACGGGGGCCAGGCCGCCAACCCCATCGAGAACCTCATCGCCGGCTGTGCCTGCCGGCGACTTGGTGAACCACCCACAACGCGCCCGCAGAGCGCGGCCGCATCAATCAGGAGAACAGAGATGAACCAGCGAACCGGCCGGCGGAGGAACCGCCTCGTGTTCTTGATCCTCGGGGCCGTGCTCGGGGTGCTCGGCATCACGGGCGCGCCCGCGGGCGCGTCGGCCCCGCCGCCGCCGACCACCCCAGCTGACGACACGGCCGACGACACGCCGGTGAACGCCGACGAGCTCACCTGGTCGGTGCGGCCGACGCCGACCGACGCCCAACCGGATCGGCCGAACTTCCAGTTCGACCTCGAACCCGGCGTGACGCTGCGTGACAGCCTGCGGATCCGCAACTACGGGCCGGAACCGCTGCCGCTGGTGATCTACGCCAGCGACGCGCTCACCACCTCGACCGGTGCGATGGACCTGCTTCCGGCGTCCGATGCCCCCAGCGATCTCGGAGCGTGGATCACGCTCGACCAGACCGGCACGGTCACGGTCCCCGCCCAGAGCACGCTCGACGTACCGTTCACCCTGACCGTGCCCGCCAACGCCACACCTGGCGACCACTCCGGCGGGATCGTCACCTCGTACGTGTCACCGGTCGACAACGGCAACCAGACAGTGGTCGTCGATCGGCGCCTCGCCAACCGGGTGCAGGTCCGTGTGGCGGGCGAACTCGACCCGCAGCTCACCCTGTCGGATGTGACGGTCGACTATCAGGGCACGCCCAACCCGTTCGGCACCGGCACCGCCGAGGTCCGCTACACGGTGACCAACACCGGCAACGTGCGCCTGGCTGCCGACCAGATGGTCACGATCGCCGGCCGGTTCGGCCTGCCGGGCCGTGAGGCCACGCTGGAACCACTGCCCGAGCTGCTGCCCGGCAACTCGCTCACCTACGTCGCCGAGATCCCCGACGTGTGGCCGGTGCTGCGCGCCGACGCCACCGTCACCCTCACGCCGACCGCGTCGCGCGCCGGCGACACGTTCGAGGCCGACACGCCGGCGGTCAGCACCACCGTGACGACGTGGGCGGTGCCGTGGACGCTGCTCGTCCTGCTGGCTGTCGTGATCCTGCTGCCGCTGTACTCGCGGTGGAGCCGCCGGCGTCGCGAGCGCCAACAGGCCCAGTCGATGCAGCAGATGATGCAGCAGACCGTGATGATGGCCCAGGTCATGCAGGCGACGATGGGCCAGCAGCCCGCCGCCCCGCAGATTCCGCCCGCTGTCCCGCCGCCGCCGGCCCGTTCGAGCGCCCCCGACTCCCTGTCTCAAAAGTAGCGACATATTGTCGCCGAAAGGATTAACGTCATGCATGTGATGCAGCAAATGGAGCTCTCAGAGAGAGACAAACTGTCGCACCGGTTGCGCGTCGACACGCTCGACGCACACCGCGAGGCCGAGAAGGCGACCTTCGTCCAAGAGCTGATGGGCGCACGCCTGCCGGTCGAGGGTTACACCCGTCTCGTCGCCCAACAGCACGCGATCTACAGCGCCCTGGAGGCAGCGGTGGCCGCCAACACCGACGCCGCCCTGGCCCCGTTCCTCGACCCAGCGCTCAACCGGCTCGCCGCACTGGAACGCGACCTCGAACACCTCGCAGGGGAGGACTGGGCGCGCGAGTACCCCCGGCTGCCCGCGACGCGGGCGTACGTCGACCGCATCGACGTTTTCTGCACCACCTCGTCGGTCGCCCTGCTCGCCCACCACTACATCCGCTACCTCGGCGACCTGTCGGGCGGCCAGGTGATCGGCCGGATCCTGCGCCGCACCTACGGCTTCGGCGACGATCGCGGCACCGAGTTCTACTCGTTCCCCGAGATCGCCAGCCCCAAGCGGTTCAAGGACCGCTACCGCGAACAGCTCGATGCGCTCGACTGGAACGACGACCAGCGCACGGCCATGCTCGACGAGGTCAACACGACCTATCGCCTCAACACCGACGTGTTCGAGGCGCTCGCCAACGCGATGACGCCGCCTCGTCCCAAGAAGTAAGCCCACCTGCCGGCACCTGCGGCAGCGTCGCGAGTCAGGCGGCAGCGACGTTGGCGCCGACCGCGCGGCGGACGAACTGCTGGACGTACACCACGAGTTCGCGCAGGGCCTTCTTGGTCATCGGGGCGCCGGTGGCCGACACGCTGAGGCACGACTGGATCGTGCGCACCGTGTTCGGGTCGTCGGCCACGGCTTGGGGGATCATGCCCTCCTGGGCGGCTTGGTCGAGGATCGCGCGGAGGGTCTCTTCGAGCACGACACCGTGCTGGCGGAGCCGCTGGTACGCGTCGACCGGCAACAGCGACCGCAATGCCGGACCGGACGGCATGTGGTGGACCGCGAAGTAGTTGACTTGAGCCGCCACGAAGATGTCGAGTTGATCGAAGGGGTCGTTGGCGCGGGCGAGGTCGACACGCAGCAGCGAGTGGTAGTCGTCCATCTCGCGGGCGGTGTAGCTGAGCAGCAAATCCTCTTTGGTCGTGAAGTATTTGTACATCGACGTGCGGGCGAGGCCGGCCTTCTCGGCGACGTCGGCAAGGGTCACGGTCGAGTACCCATGGGCATAGATCAGTGCCTCGAACGCTCGATAGATGCGCGTCAGGCGATCGCGGCGCTTCACGGCGTGAATGTTGGGTGTCAGCTCGGGCATGGACGGGTGTGCTCCCCCAACCGGTCTCGGTCGTTGGTCAGGTGGTCTGGGACGAGGGGATGTTCAGGGACAGGCCGTCGCTGAAATCGGGGATCCAGGGCAATGACACCAGCGTAGTGTGTGACAACCCGTCGCTGGAGCCCGGCGACGTGGGATCGAACCTGCTCGTTCTCGCCGGACGGGCCCGGACCCGATGTCGTGACGTTCGACCCTGGCGGGGGGGTGCGTCGGGCGTGTGTGATGGTCCCATGAGCAGTACACACCACTCCATCGAGCACCTCGACGAGGGTGCCTGCTGGACCCTTCTCCGTGCGACGACCGTCGGGCGCCTCGCCGTCGACGACGGTGGCCGCCCGGACATCTTCCCGGTCAACTACGTGGTCGACCGTGACTCGATCGTCTTTCGCAGCGGTGCCGGCACGAAGCTGGCCGCCGCGGTGCTGATGCGGTGGGTCGCCCTCGAGATCGACGGCCTCGAACCGGACGGACGGGTCGCTTGGAGCGTCGTCGTGAAGGGCACCGCCGCCACGATCGAGGGCCTCGACGACGTCCTCGGCGCCGAGGCCCTACCACTCGACGCCTGGATCGACACAGCCAAGCCGGTGTTCGTGCGCATCGACGCCCGCGAGGTCACGGGTCGCCGCTTCCATCTCGCCGAGGGGGTACGTGTCGACGGGTCGATCGGTCAGCGTTCGGCGTAACGGATCGGGACCGTCCAGCGCAGCTCGGTCCCCGGATCGTTCCCCACGACCGCGAACCGACCGCCCAGTCGCTGTGCCCTGGCGTGAAGGTTGCCGATGCCGCGTCCGTGTGCGCGCTCGGGCGAGTAGCCGACGCCGTCGTCGATCACCACCAGCGACAGCTGTCGGTCGCGTACCTCGACACCGACCTCGGCCCGTGACGCCTGCGCGTGGCGGGCGATGTTGGTCAGCGCTTCGCGCAGCACGGCGAGGAGGTCTTCCGCGAGTGACGGTTCCACGGCGGCGTCGATCGGACCGTCGAACCTCAGCACCGGGTCGAAGCCGAGCGCCGGGACGGACTGGGCCGCCAGGTCGAGCAACTGTTGGCGGATGGACGGGCCGCTGCGATGAGCGACCTGCAACTCGAAGATCGCCGCGCGGATGTCGCGCACGGTCGTGTCCAGGTCGTCGACCGCCGAAACGAGCCTCGAGGCCACGACCGGGTCGTCGACCAACCGCTGTGTCGCCTGCAGGCTGAGTCCCACGGCGAAGAGCCGTTGGATCACCGTGTCGTGGAGATCGCGGGCGATCCGCTCGCGGTCTTCGAGCGTCGCCAACTCCGCGACCCGGGCGTGGAGCCGGGCGTTCTCGATGGCCAGGCTGGCGACCGACGCCAGGTTCACGACGAGCTCCTCGTCGTCGTCGGTGAACACTCCGCCGCCAGCCTTGTCGCAGAGGTACAGGTTCCCGAACACTTCGTCGCGTACGGCGACGGGCACCCCGAGGAACGATGTCATCGGCGGATGGTTCGGTGGGAAGCCGTAGCTCGCCGGATGACGCGTCAGGTCGGGCAGGCGGAGCGGCTCCGGCTCGACGATCAGCAGGCCGAGGATGCCGTGGCCCTCGGGCAGCGGCCCGATCGACGCGCGCACCTCGTCGGTGACCCCGACCGTGACGAACTCCACCAACCGGCTCCCGGCTTCGTCGAGCACGCCGAGCGCCCCGTAGGTGGCATCGACCGCCTCGGTCGCGGTCTGGATGATGGTGTGCAGCACCGTGTGGAGATCGAGGTCGGAGCCGATGGTGAGCACCGCGTCGAGCAGGCGTTCGAGTTGTCGTGCGTCGCTCTGGGTCACCCGGGTGATCGTACGCGTCAGGTCGTCGCTGGAGTCCTCCGCAGGTGGACTACTCCGAGCACCACCAGCACCGCCATGACCGCAGCGGCCAGGAACGCTCCGATCGCTGCGTATCCGGCGATCATGCCCACCGTCGACCAGGCGAAGGCCGACAGCAGCATCCCTCGCAGCATCTCGCCCTTGAACAGGGTCTCGCGCTGGGCGGTGACCTCGTCGGCGGTCGCCTGCAGCTCGTCGACCGTGGCCTGGGGCTCGCCGCTGTCGACCGCTTCGGTGACTGCAGCCCGGGCGGCCCGTTGGACGGCGCCGAGATCGGCGTAGGTCTGGCCACCGGCGGTGGCCTCGAGGTGCCCGCCGATGTAGCTGGCGTACGCCTCGGCCTGTTCGCCGGTGGTGACCTGTTCGCCGGCGAACCCGACGAGGTCCTCCCGACCCTCCTCGATGAGGGCTGCCTGCTCCGGGAAGACGATGTTCTGCGACGAGAGCTCGTCACCGACGTAGTCGTCCGAGAAGTTGGCGCCCCAGGCGAGCAGGCCGCCGGCGACGACGAAGGCCCCGGTGGCGACGACGCCGATGCCGATGAGGATCTTGTCGATCGTTCGCCGGCGGACGGCGACGACGTCGGCGTCGACCGCCGGATCGACCTGTTCGACCGGTGCGACCGGTTGGTCGCTCATCGTGGTGGACATGTTCGGACCTCCTGCGTAGGTGACATCCATCGGTGTGAATGTCTCTGGTTCGAACGTACGGCGACCGACGTACCGGGGGCAGGGCCGACCGGCCCGAGGTGCCAGGGCCCTTCGGCCCTGCCGAGCCTCCGGTGGTGTGGGAACATCGATGGATGTCAGCGCTGCGCGTCTTCCTCGTCGATGACCACGAAGTGGTACGCCGCGGTGTTCGCGACATGCTCGAAGCGGAGGGCGACATCGAGGTCGTCGGCGAGGCCGGCTCGGTCGAAGAGGCCCTCCGTCGAGTCGCCGCGACCACACCGCAGGTCGCCGTCCTCGACGTCAGGCTTCCTGATGGGAACGGCGTGGAGCTGTGTCGTGAGCTGCGATCGAGTCATCCGGAGATCGCCTGCCTGATGCTCACGTCGTTCGACGACGACGAGGCGCTGTTCGAGGCGATCGTCGCCGGCGCGAGCGGGTACGTGCTCAAGCAGGTGAAGGGCAGCGACATCGTCGACGCGGTCCGTCAGGTGGGAGCAGGCCGTTCGCTCCTCGATCCGTCGCTCAGCGCGCGAGTGATGGACCGGCTGCGGGCCGGCTCGGTGGAGGATCCCCGGCTCGCCGGCCTGACCGCGCAGGAGCGGCGAGTGCTCGATCTGCTCGCCGATGGCAAGACCAACCGCCAGATCGCCGCGGAGATGTACCTGGCCGAGAAGACGGTGAAGAACTACGTGAGCAACCTGCTCGCCAAGATGGGCATGCAACGCCGGACCGAGGCCGCCGTCTACGCCGCACGCCACGCGCAACGGCCGCAGGCATCGTCGTCGTAGGCGCTCAGCGGTGGCGCGACCGGCCGGTGAGCACCTCCGGCGTCAGCACCGCGAACGGCCCCTCCGAACGGCCCCACGACCGGAGCCGGCGGTACGACTCGACCGCTACGGGGTCGTCGACCCGACGAAGGTGTCCGATCGCCTCGACGCTCCAGTTCGCCGTCTGCGTGCCGTCCGACCCGCCTGAGTCGTCCGGCTGCTCCGTCCAGTCGGTCCAGTCCGTCTGGAAGCACACGACCTGACCGACGTCGGCGGCTCGATCCAACGCTCCCGGCACCAGCCGCACGACGATGTCGGCGCCCAGACAGGCGAACGTCACCGGCAGGATCAGCGGGAGTGCCCGGTCGGTCACCGCGATCCGGCCGACCCGCGCCGATGCGATCAACGATCGGCAGGCCGCCTCGTCGAGGGTCTGCGGTCCGTCGTGATCGAGCGACACGACTCCAAGATGGCGCTGCCGGCAAGCATCGACAAGGGCCGAACGACTCTGCGCGAACTCGGGCGGTCGGCCGGCGTCGGCGAACCTACGCTCGCACAATGAGCGACCAGATGCCCGAGCACGTCCGCGAGAACCGGCGCCACTGGGATGCGATGGCCGACGAGTGGGTCGTGGCCGGTGAGCGCGCCTGGGCCGGCGAGGCGAGCTGGGGGATCTGGGGGATCCCGAACGCCGAGCTCGCGCTCCTCGCTGACGACCTGACTGGTGTCCGTGCCATCGAGCTCGGCTGTGGGACCGGCTACGTGTCGGCATGGATGCGGCGGCGGGGCGCCACCGTCTACGCGATCGACAACTCCGAACGCCAGCTCGAGACGGCCCGGCGGCTCTCCGAGCTCCACGAGCTCGACGGCATCGAGTGGGTACACGGCGACGCCGAAGTGGTCGATCAACCCGCCGGTTCCTTCGATTTGGCGTTCAGTGAGTACGGCGCGGCGATCTGGTGTGAGCCGTCGTCGTGGATCGCCGAGGCCCATCGCCTGCTGCGTCCTGGCGGGGAGCTGACCTTCCTCGGCAACCACCCGCTGGCGATGGTCTGCGCACCCATCGACGGCTCGGTCCCCGTCACCCGCCGGCTCGAACGGTCGTACTTCGGGCTCGGCCGGCTCGACTGGCGCGAGGCGGTCGACGAACCAGGCGGCATCGAGTTCAACCTGCCCGTATCGTCGTGGATCCGGCTGTTCGACCGCGTCGGCTTCGACGTGGTCGACTACATCGAGATCCAGGCGCCACCGACGGCCACGGGCACCCAGTTCGCCGTGACGGCCGACTGGGCGCGTGAGTTCCCCGCCGAGCAGGTGTGGCGGGTCCGCAAGCGTCGTTGAGCCGACCTGTCGGGCGGCGCTCGCTCCGGAAGAGCGTCTGTCGCGTTGGGCGTCGAACCAGGCCGCTTTCGCCGCTCAGCCGGCGAGGTGCGCGGCGAGCGCGGCCGAGTCGCGGTCGCGCAGGGCCGCGTTGACCCGCTGGCGTTCGAGGATCTGTTCGAGGGTCTTGGTCGCCTGAGGGATCGGGTTCGCCGAGAAGAACTCCTGTACGTCGGTCACCGACGCGGCGTCGTTGAGGAACTTCACGCCGTCGGCCATGCGCACGATCGTGTTGGGCGGGAAGCGATCGTTGGCTTCGTCCCAGTGGTCGCGCACGAAGCCCCATGCGGCCGCGCCGTGGTGCCGGCTGGCGATGGCGAGGCGGAGGACGAACGGGGCGTTCTGGGTCTTGACCGCGTCGCTCATCGCGAACTCGCACGTCTGCAGCAGCAGCGCCTCGTCGTCGAACTCGGTGAGCGCGTACAGGTGGCGGAGCTGCTCCTGCGGCGTGGCGCCGTTGCGGAACCGGTCGAGCATGTGGGCGTACACGTCGGCGTCACCGGTGGCGGCCACCACGGAGGTCGCTGCCGCGACGAGCTCGGGGTCGACGCTGCTCGGGTCGCGGTTCGCCGCGTCGTACCACTCGCGGCACCGCGCCTGCGTGGCGCCGTCGTCGCCGAGCACGCCGGCCGCGCCGACGAGGAGTCCGCGTAGCTTGCTCGTGAGGTCGGTCTCGCCTGCTGCGGGCTCGCCCACGCGCTCGAGCGCAGGGAGGAGCAACGCCCGCACCTGCTCCTGGTAGGCGGGCGTGGTCTCGCGGTCGACGATGCGGCCGAGGCCGCGCAGGGCGATGACGATCGCCTGCCACACCGCGTAGTCGGGCTCGTCGCCGAACGCGTCGAGGAACGCCAGCAGTTCGACCGCGCTCATCCGTCCGGCGAGCGTCGACGACCAGGCGTCGTCGACCAGGTTGTACCGCTCGAGCGTCGTCATCGTGGCGAGCACGTCGGCATCGAGGCGGGTCCGCAGCTCTTCCGCGTAGTCGACGCGGTAGAACCCGTGGCCACCGGCGTTGACGACAACAGGACCGTCGGGATCCGCGAGCGTCAGCGGGGTGGAGAGGCCGGCGTCGTCGAGCAGCACGGTGGTGGTGACATCACCGTTGCGGACGTGCACCGGGATCGCCCAGATCGGCCGGTCGGTAGCGTCGCCGTCATCGTCATCGCCGAAGCGGAAGCGCTGCTGCGTCAGCGCGAGCCCGGTGGTGCCGTCGTCGGAGGTGACCAGGGTGGCGGTCACGATCGGGTAGCCGGGCTGCCAGATCCACGAGTCCATGATCCGCCGGACGGGGTCACCCGACGTCGCCTCGATCGCATCCCACAGATCGTTCGTCTCGGTGTTCGCGTAGGAGTGCGTGCTCAGGTAGTGGCTCACGCCGGCCCGGAAGCGCTCGACGCCGAGGTACTGCTCGAGCATGCGCAGCAGTGCTCCACCCTTCTGGTAGGTGAGCACGTCGAACATGCCGTCGGCATCGTCGGGCGAGACGACCTCGAACTCCACCGACCGCGTGCTGACCAGCGAGTCGGTCTCGAAGGCAGCCGAGCGTTCGAGACCGAAGCTCGTCCAGCGGTCCCATTCGGGTCGGAACGCGTCGCAGGCCGCGATCTCCATGAACGTGGCGAAGGCCTCGTTCAACCA
The DNA here is from genome assembly GCA_964651825.1 of uncultured Ilumatobacteraceae bacterium. Lineage (GTDB taxonomy): Bacteria > Actinomycetota > Acidimicrobiia > Acidimicrobiales > Ilumatobacteraceae > Sva-07. The sequence continues at coordinate 16,062 of CAZYWK010000078.1, forward strand.
GATCCCGTTCCACCAACGCATCGTCACCAGGTCGCCGAACCACATGTGCGCGAGCTCGTGCGACACGACGTCGGCCACCACCTCGCGCTCGCTCTGGGTGCTCGTGGCCGGATCGACCAGCAGCAAGCTCTCGCGGAACGTGATGCAGCCGAGGTTCTCCATCGCGCCGGCCGCGAAGTCGGGGAGTGCGACCAGGTCGACCTTGTCGCTCGGGTACTTGATGCCGTAGTACTCCTCGAACCAGCCGAGGCTGAACGCGCCGACGTCGAGGCCGAACGCGGTGAGGTGCCCCTTGCCGGGTACGTGGACGACCCGCAGCGGGATGCCGTTCACGTCGACCGCCTCGGTGGCCTCGAGCCGGCCGACGACGAAGGCGACCAGGTACGAGCTCATCACCATCGTGTCGGCGAAGCGGATGACGGTGCGCCCACCGGCCCCGTCGTCGACTTCGGTGCGGTCGACCTCGGGACCGTTGGAGATGGCGGTGAGGCCGGCTTCGACGTCGAGGGTCACGCCGAACACGGCCTTGAACTCCGGCTCGTCCCAGCACGGGAACGCCCGCCGGCAGTCGGTCGCCTGCATCTGGGTGGTGGCGATGACCTGCTCGACGCCGGCGTCGTCGATGTAGGTGCTGCGGTAGAACCCGCGCAGCTTGTCGTTGAGGATCCCGGCGAAGCCGATCGTCAGCGCACAGGTGCCGGCGCGGACCGGCACGTTCGGCGTGACGATCATCCGGTCGCTGGCCTCGTCGAGGCTCCAGGCCGCGTCGACCCCGTCGACCGTGCACGTGTCGATGGTGAGCTCGGCGGCGTTGAGCACCAGCCACGACGTGTCGTGCGCGACGTCGAGTTGGATCGTGACGGTGCCCGTGAAGCTGGCGTCGGCGAGTGACGGCCGCAGGCGCAGGTCGTAGCGGACCGGCCGCGCGACCGTGGGGAGCCGATACGGATCGAGCGCGTCCAGGGCGGTCGCGTCGGTGGGGGCGTCAGGCATGGCGCGATGGTACCGGCGCTAGCGTGTCGGCTCGTGTCCGACCCCATGTCACAGCGGCCTTCCATCCTGAACGGCCGTGCGCCGGCCCGCTTCGACGTCACCGGCATCGGCAACGCTCTCGTCGACGTGATCGCACCGTCGACCGAGGAGTTCCTCGTCGAACACGGCCTCGTGAAGGGCTCGATGACGCTCGTCGAGATCGACCGGGCGGCCCAGCTCTACGAGGCGCTCGGCGCGGCGGTGGAGATGAGCGGTGGGTCGGCGGCCAACACGGTGTGCGGCCTGGCCAGCTTCGGTGGCCGGGCGGCCTACATCGGCAAGGTCACCACCGACGATCTCGGGCTGGTGTTCGGCCACGACATGCGCGCCGTCGGCGTCACGTTCCGGGGCGGCGGTGTCGACCACGGCACCCCGACCGGACGGTGCGTCATCGTCGTCACTCCCGACGCCGAGCGGACGATGAACACCTGTCTCGGCGTGTCGAGCCTGCTCAGCCCCGACGACCTCGACGAGGCGGTGATCGCCGACGCCAGCGTGCTCTACATGGAGGGCTATCTGTACGACCGGCCCGCGGCCAAGGAGGCGTTCCGGCGCGCCGCGCAAGTGGCCCACGAGCACGGTCGAGTGGTTTCGCTGACCCTGTCGGACTCGTTCTGCGTCGAACGGCACCGCGACGACTTCCGGGCGCTCGTGCGCGACGAGGTCGACCTCCTGTTCGGCAATCACGACGAGATCATCGCCCTGTACCAGACCGCCACGTTCGACGAGGCGATCGCCGCGGTGCGGGCCGAATGCGACCTCGCGGCGATCACGGTCGGCGCCGACGGGTGCGTCGTCGTGACCGACGGCGAGATGATCGAGGTCCCCGCGCAGCCGGTCGAGGCCGTCATCGACACCACGGGCGCTGGCGACCTGTTCGCGGCCGGCTTCCTCCACGGGCTCACGACCGGTCGCGATCTGTACACCTGCGGCCGGCTCGGCTCGATCGCCGCGGCCGAGGTGATCAGCCACGTCGGTCCCCGCCCGTTGGTGGAGTTGCGCACGCTCGTGCATCACCCGTAGCCGGCCGACCTCGTTCGTCTGGCCCCGTCCCCAACGAACGGGGTCGTCTTCGTACCCGGTCTCCACGAGACTGGCTGTCACACC
>CAZYWK010000079.1:0-1105 GCA_964651825.1 uncultured Ilumatobacteraceae bacterium
GCTCGGCATCGGCGCGTCGGCCGAGCAGCGCGGCCAGATTGCCGCGCAACCGGTCGGCCGGGCCGAGGTTCACCGTGAACCCCACCTGCATCGTCTGGCGGGCGAACGCGTCGAGCTCGCGATACAGCACCTCGGCCTGCTCGCTGTCGGCCAGCGCCGTGCACACCTCGGCGAGGTAGCTGAGGCTTCCCGGCCAGGTGGCGTCACGCGGCACCGCCGCGAAGCCCTCGCACGCGAGCGCGTCGAACTCTCGACGGGCCTCGTCCAGCATGCCGACGTCCGCGAAGAGCGCGGTGAGACCCGGCCGCCACACCGCCTGGTCGGCCTGGAGTGCGGCCGCGACGCGCATCGCCGGCGCCACTTCCTCCAACCGGCCCTGCTCGCGCCGGATGGCGTACATCTGCACCCCGTACACGCCGGCGCCGAACTCGGTGCGTGCCGATGCCGCCAACGCCGATGCCCGTTCGGCGAGCTCCTCCGCCTCGTCGAGGCGTCCGTCGATCAGGGCGAACATCACGTCGAACGCGAGCGACTGGTAGCGGTAGATCACGAACTGGCCCCGCTCGGCCGCCTCGCGCAGCGCCGGCAAGCCATCCCGGGCGTCGGCCAACCGTCCCAGTCGCATCAGTCCACGCACGTAGCAGCCGCGGGCGAAGCAGTACGCCCAGAGGTCGTTGAGCGCCAGCGCCAGCTCGCACACCTCGGCGGCAGTCTCGGTGTAGACGAAGGAGTTCTCCTCGTAGATCAGCGCGCACTGCAGGGCCGACATGAGCACCGTCGGATCACCGTGACGGCGCGCCGCGACCATGCTGGCGTCGCCCACGGGCTTGGCCTCCTTCATCCGCCCAGCGAGCGCGAGCGCCAACGCCAGCGATGCCTGCACCCGGGCGCGCAGCGGGCTGTCCTCCCCGCCGACCAGTTCGAGCGCCTCCGACATGATCCGCACCGACTCGTCACCGGGCAGTCCCGGCATCTGCACGGCGAAGTCGAAACCCACGGCCGCCTGCACCGCCTGCTCGACCAGCCCTCGCTCACGCGCGGCCCGGAAGGCCCGCTCGAACACCTCCATCGCCTGCTGGTTGCTGCCCTTGCGGGACAACGCCGA
>CAZYWK010000079.1:1205-17431 GCA_964651825.1 uncultured Ilumatobacteraceae bacterium
GAGATCCGTCGCGCGACATCGGTGCGGCGGAGCTCGGCCAGCAGCGCCGCGAGCGAATCGGGCATCTCGGCGGCCGTATCGCGGAAGGTGGCGACCAGCAGCAGCAACCCTTCGGTGCTCGACCGGGCGAGGTGCCGGAAGAGCGCCAGCGTCTGCTGGCCTGCCCAGTGCAGATCGTCGATCAGCACGACCACCGGGCGTCCCGTCGCGGCCAGCGCGAGCATCGCATCCACTGCGGTGAAGAAGCGGTACCGCTCGGTGTCGGGGTCGGCGCTCGGCGCACGCTCGAGTCCCGGGATCCGGCGTTCGATCTGGGGGAGGAGGACCGCCGTCTCGGCGACCTGCTCGCGGTGTTGTTCGAGCAGTTCGTCGGGCATCGCCCGCAACAGGTGGTCGAGTGCCGAGACGAACGGCTGATAGGGCACCGCCAACTCCGCGTCGCACGCGCCGTATGCGACGGCGGCACCATGGTCACCGGCCCACCGGGCGAACTCGACGGCGAGTCGCGTCTTTCCCGCACCCGCCTCCCCACCGATCAGTATCGCTCGGCGTGCGCCGTCGCCCACCGCCGACCACGCCTCGAGCAAGGTCTCCCACTCGCCGCTGCGACCGACGAACGGTGCGCCGCTCTCGACGGCCAGTGCCGAGGGCAGCGCCACGGCGAACGGCCCGGCCGGAGCGGTCAGTTCGACCGGGCCCCACTCGACCTCGAACGCCTCGATCGGCTCGGCGAGACCCTTCAGGGGCAGCGGGCCGAGCGCCCGGAACCGCGCTCCCGAACGGTCGAACGCGAGCTGACGGACGAGTCCACTGGCCACGATCTGCCCGGGCGCCGCAACGGACTGGAGCCGCGCGGCCACCACCACCGGCAAGCCGTAGCAGTCGCCGTCCTCCCAGCTGACATCGCCGACGCCCAACCCGACCCTGACCTGCAACGTCGGGAGGCTGCCGGCGACGGACTGCTGCACGGCGATCGCCGCCAGCACGGCATCGGTCGACGCGTCGAAGGCCGCCATGATCCCGTCGCCCGCGGTCTTCACGACGGTGCCGCGGTGGTCGGCGACGATCTGGTGCAGGTGCCGTTCGAGGTCGCGGAACAACTCGTCGGCAGCCGCTTCACCCAGTTCGGTTCGCAGCGACGTCGACTCCACCGCATCGGTGAAGAGGATCGTCGACGTGGTTGTTGGCACGGCCGACCCCATTTCCCCCTGCGAGCAACGGCCCAGGCCCACTAGTCAGGATGGACCATCCCATTGTGGACCTCTGAGGCGTGGGAGAAAACAAGAAAATGGCCCGAACCGGTCATGACACGCGAGCTGACGGTGTTTACCGTGGTCAGTCTCCGAGCAGCAAGGAGATGCCATGAGTCTGTTCGTCATCGAGCGACACTTCGCCGAGGTGCTCGACGTGGCCGGTCTCGACCACGCCGGCATCAGAGCGGTCAACGACGACGTCGGCATCCGCTGGCTCTACTCCTTCCTCTCGGCCGACAAGAAGAAGACCTTCTGCCTGTACGAAGCACCCAGCGCCGAGGCCATCCGCGAGGCCGCGGCGCGACTGGGCATCCCGGCCGACGAGATCGTCGCCGTGGAGCAGTTCGGCCCGGTACCGGTCTGACACTCGGCCGGACCCGCCGGTCGAATCACACCTGAACACACCACCCTGAAAGGGGTCACGCACCATGACCACCATCCATCACGATGTCACGCGCCTGCTCACCGACGAGATGCTCGCCGGGTTCGACGAGCGGGCCGCGATCCACGACCGAGACAACACGTTCTTCGACGAGGACTTCGAGGCGCTACGCAACTCGGGGTACCTGCTCGCCACCGTGCCCAGCGACATGGGCGGCGGTGGGCTGGGCCTCGACGAGTACGTCAAGCTGCACAGCCGGCTCGCCTACTACGCCGCCCCCACCGCGCTCGGGGTGAACATGCACACGTACTGGACCGGCGTGGCCTCCGACCTGCGCAGTGCGGGCGACCACTCCTGCGACTTCCTGCTCGACGCGGCGATGCGCGGCGAGGTCCTGGCCGCGCTGCACGGCGAAGCCGGCAACGACCTCCCGTTGCTGCTGTCGACGAGCACCGCCGAGCGGGTGGACGGCGGCTGGAAGATCAACGGCCACAAGATCTTCGGGTCGCTCAGCCCGGTGTGGACCCTCGGCGGGTTCCACGCCATGAGCACCGACGATCCCGCCGCACCGCAGATCGTCCATGGGTTCGTCGACCACGACGCGAGCGGCCTCGTCGTGGTCGACACGTGGGACACGTTCGGCATGCGTGCCACGCAGAGCCAGGACACCGTGTTCCACGACGTCTTCGTGCCCGACTCGCAGGTGGCGCTGGTGTGCCCGGCCGGGTTCGCCGGCGCGGGCATGTTCCACGTCGCCGTCTTCGCCTGGGCGCTCCTCGGCTTCGCGGCCGTCTATCAGGGCATCGCCCATCGTGCGTTCGACATCACCATCGAGAAGGCTCCGCAACGGTCCTCGATCGCTCTCACCCGATCGATGGCGTACCACCCCGAGGTGCAGCACCTGGTGGCCGACATGCGCATCGCGCTCGATTCCATCGACGCCATGGTCGACCGCACGGCGACCGACTGGGCGACCGGTGTGGAGCACGAGGACTGGCCCGTTCGGCTGGTCGCCACCCGCCAGTTCGTCATCAATCAGACGATGGCGATCGTCGGGTGGGCGCTCGACGTGTCGGGCGGCTCGGCATCGTTCAAGCGGAATCGGCTCGAGCAGCTGTTCCGTGATTCGAGCATGGGACGCTTCCACCCCGGCAACACACTGCTCGCCCACGAGCTGATCGGCAAGCTCTGCCTGGGCATCGACCCCGACGAGTCACCGCGCTGGGGTTGAGCGGCAGCGCGACGGCCTCGGCGGGGGGCCGTCAGGGGTGATGGGACGGCGGCGGTCGGTTCGGGGAGGATTTCCCGGAAGAATGGCGGCGCCATGTCGGATCCCATCACCTCGCTGTCGCTCCTGCTCGAGCCCGTATTCGCCGAGATCAACGGCGGCACGCCGGCCGACCCGACGGTGCGCCCGTCCGATCGTGCCGACGTGCAGATCAACGGCGCCCTCCCGCTGGCCAAGGCGATCGGGTCGAACCCGCGGGAGATCGCCGAGCGGGTGATCGCGTCCGGCGCGCTCGCGGCCGCGGCCACCGAGGTCGAGGTCGCCGGGCCGGGGTTCATCAACGTCACGTTCTCGCGCGACTTCATCACCACCGCACTCGCCGACGTGGCGGCCGACGAGCGGCTCGGCGTGCCGGCAGCGGTGACGCCGAAGACGGTCGTCGTCGACTACTCGGCGCCGAACGTGGCCAAGGAGATGCACGTCGGCCACCTCCGCTCGACGGTGATCGGCGACGCACTGGTGCGGATGCACGACTTCCTCGGCCACCGGGTGGTCCGCGAGAACCACATCGGCGACTGGGGTCGCCCGTTCGGCATGCTCATCGAGCACCTGCTCGACATCGGTGAGGATGTGGCCGCCGAGGGGATGCGCCAGGGCGACCTCGACGGCTTCTACAAGCAGGCCAACGCCAAGTTCACCGAGTCCGAAGAGTTCCAGGAGCGCGCCCGCGAGCGTGTCGTGCTGCTCCAGGGGCGTGATCCCGACACGCTCGCCATCTGGGAACGGCTCGTCGCGATGTCGAACGACTACTTCAACGTCGTGTACCGCAAGCTCGGCGTGCTCCTCACCGACGACGATCTCGTCGGTGAGAGTCGCTACCAGGCGCTGATGCCCGACGCGTACGAACGGCTGGAGCGCGCCGGGCTCGTCGAGGAGAGTGACGGCGCGATGGTCGTGTTCCCGCCGGGCTTCACCAACCGGGAGAACGAGCCGCTCCCGCTGATCGTCCGCTCGCGGGCTGGCGCCTACATGTACGCCACGAGCGATCTCGCCTGCGTGCTCGACCGGGTCGAGCGGCTGTACGCCGACCTACTCGTGTATGTCGTGGGTGCCCCGCAGGCCCAGCACTTCCAGATGGTGTTCGAGGTGGCGCGGATGGCCGGCTGGCTCGTGCCGCCGACCGAGGCGGTGCACGTGGCGTTCGGCAACGTGCTCGGCGACGACCGCAAGATGCTGCGCAGCCGAGCGGGTGACTCGGTCAAGCTCGTCGACCTGCTCGACGAGGCGGTTGAGCGGGCGGCGGCGGCGATCGCGGAGAAGAACCCCGACCTCGACGGCGACCAGCGGGCCGAGCTGGCCCGCACGATCGGCATCGGGGCCGTGAAGTACGCCGACCTGTCGACCGACCGCATCAAGGACTACGTGTTCGACTGGGATCGCATGTTGTCGTTCGACGGCAACACCGCGCCCTACCTCCAATACGCGCACGCCCGGATCTGCTCGATCTTCCGCCGGGCCGAGGTCGACCGGGCCTCGGTGCGCGGCCTGCCCTTCTTCGTCGACGCGCCCCAGGAGCGGGCGCTCGCTCTCCGGCTGCTCGCGTATCCGACAGCGCTGCAGTCGACGCTCGACTCGTTCAGCCCCCACAAGCTCGCCACCTACGTGTACGACGTGGCGTCGGACTTCACGGCGTTCTACGAGCACTGCCCGATCCTCAAGTCCGACGAACCGACCCGGTCGAGCCGCCTTGCCCTCGCCGACCTGACCGCCCGCATCCTCCAGCACGCCCTCGGCCTCCTCGGCATCGACGCCCCGGATCAGATGTGAGCGCGATCCCGCGGCGGTTGCTGCCGGATACCGCCACGATCGGCGACGACGGGTCGCTGACGGTCGGCGGATGTTCGATCGCCGAGGTGGCCGCCGAGTTCGGCACGCCGGTGTTCGTGTACGACGAGGCCCACCTGCGCAACCGGTGCCGTGAGGCGGTCGGAGCGTTCGGCCACCAGCGGGTCGTGTACGCGACGAAGGCGTTCCTGTGCAAGGCGATGGCGCGTCTGGCCTACGACGAGGGACTGCTGCTCGACGTCGCCTCCGGTGGCGAGCTGCACGTCGCGCTCGCCGCGGGGGTGCCGGCCTCGGCGTGCACGCTGCACGGCAACAACAAGTCGGTGGCCGAGCTCCGCCAGGCGATCGCGGTCGGTGTGCGCCACATCGTCGTCGACTCCTTCGACGAGCTCGACCGCCTCGACGCACTCGCGACCGAGGGCGTCGGCCCGACCCAGAAGATCCTGTTGCGCATCACGCCCGGCGTGCACGCCCATACGCACGAGTTCATCGCCACCGGGCAGGACGACTCGAAGTTCGGGTTCAACCTCGGCAACGGCGACGCGCTGCGGGCGGTCGACCGGGCGCGGCGGTCGTCGTCGGTCGAGCTGGTCGGCGTGCACTGCCACATCGGCTCGAACGTGTTCGAAGCCTCGTCGTTCGCCAAGGCGGCCGAGGTGATGGCCGACTTCGCGGTGCCACTCGACCTGCCCGAACTCGTGCTCGGCGGCGGGCTCGGCGTGGCCTACGTGGAGAGCGAGGAGGCGCCGTCGATCACCCAGTGGGGCAACGTGCTGCTCGACGCGTGCGCCGCGCTCGGTGTGCGCTCGAACGTGAGCGTCGAGCCGGGCCGGGCGATCGTCGCCGCCGCCGCGATGACGGTGTACACGGTCGGCACGATCAAGGAGATCCCGGGCGTGCGCACCTATGTCGCGGTCGACGGCGGGATGAGCGACAACCCGCGGCCGGTGCTGTACGGGTCGGGCTACGAGTCGTTCCTGCCCCGCTCCGTCGACGCCGATCGTCCGTTGACGGCGCGGCTGGTCGGCAAGCACTGTGAGTCGGGCGACGTGCTGTCGTTCGAGGCCCGCCTGCCCGCCGACCTCGCTGTCGGCGACCTGCTCGCGATGCCGGTGACCGGCGCCTATGGCCACTCGATGGGCTCGAACTACAACAAGATCACCCGCCCCCCGGTCGTGTTCGCCGCCGACGGCGAGGCTCGCCTGGTCGTGCGCCGCGAGACGTTCGACGATCTCCTCGCCACCGACCTCGGCTGATACGACGCAGACCCGCGACGAACGCCCGATGCGGCCGATCCATACGGCGCAGCTCGACAAGCGCCGGCCGGTGCTGGTGCTGACCCGAGCACACGCGATCGACCAGCTCACGCATGTCACCCGTCGCGCCGATCACGACGACGGCGCGAGGTCTCCGTACCGAAGTGGCCGTCGGCCCCGCCAACGGGCTCGATCCGGCCAGCGTCGTGAGCTGCGACAACATCGTCACCATCGCGAGAACCGCGGTGGGCGACCGCATCGGCTTCCTCCTCGACGAACAGGAAGACGTGCTCGCGGCGGCGATCCAGTGGGCGTTCGACCTTCGGTCGTGACGGCGTCACGCACCGACGACGGTGAGGCCGATCGAGCGGGCCGCTTGGGCCTGGCGAACGTCGAACGTGAGCAACGTGGTGACGGTGCCGGCGCGGAGGGCGGCGGCGAGATGGATCGCGTCGAGTGAGCGACATCCGGTCTGCTCAGCCACTCGGGCGGCTTCGTTGCAGGTCGTGGCGTCGAGCGCCACGAGGGCGAAGGCGTCGAGGTCGACGGTGAGCTGGGTGCGGGCCGCGGTCCACGCCGCGCCGTCGAGCAGTCGGGCGAGGTTGCGGCGAACCTCGACCTCGGTGAGACGGGACGTTACGAGCACGGGGTCGGTCGCCATGAGGTCGACCGCCGCCGCCGAGTCGTGCTCATCGACGTAGCGCTTGAGGAGCGCGCTCGAGTCGACGTACAGCGTCACCGATCGCCGCGATCGTCGCCGAGCGCCTCGATCACCGACGCCGTCGACTTGTGGCGCTTCACCTCGTCCAGCCCGACCCGACGCGGCGCTTCGATCCAGCCCTCGGCGATACCGCGGCCGACGACCCCGCCGGTATCGAACGGCACGATGCGCGCCACGGGTCGACCCCGGTCGGTCACCACGACCGTCTCGCCGTCGGCCACCCGTGCCAGGTGTTCCGACAGGTGGGCCTTGAGCTCCCGAACTCCGACATCCATGTGACTACATTAGCAAGGAATGTGACTACCAGATCGTGGTTCGGCTATCAGCGAGATCCCGCATGCGGGACACATCCCAGGCGATACCAGATAGACGTCACGGCGGGCAGCCGAGCCGCGGGATTCAGCAGCGTACGTCGAGGTGGCGGACGACGGCGTGACCGCGCGGTGACAGCTCGTAGCCGGGGCTGTGGCTGATCGTCAGGCCGAGAGCCTTGAGTTTGCGGACGTCGTCCTTGAACGGGGCGGTCTCGCGGCCGAGCGAGGCGGCCAGGTCGGGGGCGCGCACATGCGGACGCGCGGCGATCAGCCGCAGGGTCGTGGCGGTCCACGGCCCGTGCGTGCTGCGGGCGTCGAGCCGGTCGAGGCGCGCCATGACGTCGGCGAGGTCGTCGGCCGAGAGGCGGTCGTCCTCGCGCAGGACGACGCGCGGATCGACCCCGCCAGGGCGGACGCGAACCCGGTAGTCGGTGCCGTCGGCCTTCTGCTCGAGCATGGCGATCACGTCGTCGACCGTTGCGAAGCCGGCGCGGTGGGCGTCGTCGGGAGTGATGTCGGTGAGCGCGATCGGCGTGATCTCCACGATGTCGAGCATGCCGATCGCGGTGCGCAGCGTGCCGCCCGATCGCACGGTGGGCCGGACCTGCCGGCGAAAGAGCGTGTCGATCTCGCCGGAGGCGATGCGTTCGAGCGCGGCGTTGCGGATCAGCATCGTCAACGAGCGTAGGTGTCGGTGCGGAGGCCTCGGTCTCGATCCGACGCCGGACGCCGACACGTCGGCGGACTGACGCCGCATTGGCAGTGAGGAACGAGACATAGGCTCGACGCGATGTCGAGTGTGATCGGTCGGTTCGGTGCGTCCCTCCGCAAGGCGTTGTCCAAGGGACTGGGCTCGGTGCCGACATCGACAGGGTCGCCCGCCGAACGGCCGCCGTCGAAACAGGCGGTCCCGGAGCGGTCGACGTCACAGGGGTCGCGGCCCGCTCGATCGGGCGCGCCCGCGGGCGCGCCGACGGCACGGCGCGAGCCTGGCCGGGTGACGATCGAGTACTCGCCCGACATGGACGGCGACGCCGATCCCGGCGAGGTCGTGTGGACGTGGGTGCCCTACGAGGACGACCCGTCGCAGGGCAAGGACCGACCGGTCGTGATCATCGGTCGCGCCGGTTCCGAGCTCGCCGGCGTGCCGCTCACGTCGAAGGACCACGGACGCCACGACGAGATCCCCGTCGGCACTGGCGCATGGGACAAGAGCGGCCGCCCGAGCTTCGCCAAGGTCGACCAGCTCCTGACCGTCGATCCCAAGGCGGTCCGCCGCGAGGGGTCGGCGCTGCCCCGCGCCCACTTCGACGACGTGGTCGCTGGCGTCGCCAAGTACCACGACCTCCGCGGCCGCTGACCCGGCCCAGGCGCCCCTCCACTCCACGTTTGCGTCGGGATCCGGCCCCGACTGTCGGTGCTGGATCCCGACGCAAACGATGGTTGCTGGCTCAGATGCAGAGGGTGGGCTGGCCCTCGGCGACGCGCCGCACCCACGCGCCCGGACTGTCGAGCACCGCGACGTCGCTCCATCGGGCCTCCGCCTGGACGAGGGCTTCCTGGGCGAGATCCTGCGCGGTCTCACGGTCGCCACACCATGCCGACAGCATCGGGACGAGGCGCGGGTATTCGACGAGGAAGAACTCCTCGAACGTCATCGTGCGGGGCTCGTCCGTCACCATCACACGTTCACACACCGCAGCCGTCCGATCGGTGGACAACGTGCTGCGATATCCACCGGGTCCGCCAGCGGGCGTGCTGGAAGACTGCGCCGGTGGGCGAGCTCGTGATCGTGACCGGACCGCCGGGGGCGGGGAAGTCGACGGTGGCCTCACTGCTCGCCGCGTCCGTCTCGCCGAGCGTGCTGGTCGAGGGTGACCGGTTCTTCGGGTTCCTGGCGAGCGGAGTGATTCCGCCCTGGCTCCCGGAGTCGAACGATCAGAACCACGTCGTCACCGAAGCGATGGCCCTCGCAACCGGGCGATTCGTGCACGGCGGCTACTTCACGGTGTTCGACGGGGTGATGGGGCCGTGGTTCCTGCCGTCGTTCACCCAGATGCTCGGCCTCGACCCGTCCGAGCGCGATCACACGGTCGACTACGTCATCTTGATGCCCACGGTCGAACAGTGCGTCGAGCACGTCCGCGGTCGGGTCGGGCACGCGTTCAGCGACGAGGCGGCCACGCGCAAGATGCACCTCGAGCTCGCGTCGGCCCCGATCGACCCGCGCCACGTCCTCGTGCCGGGTGCGATGTCCGCCGCCGACGTCGTCGCCGAGATCGACGCGCGCCGTCGCGCCCGGTCGCTCCGAGTCCAAGTGCCCCAGGCGATGTAGTTCCAGCGCGCTATTGACCCAACATCACCATCGGTCTGACCCGGACACCGGAGGCGATGTAGTTGTCGCGCGCTATTGACGCGACATCGCCATCGCCGGGGAGTGGGCGCGGGCCGGCGTGAGGGTTCGCCGCGACGGGACCGGGGTAGGTTGCCGCGCATGCTCGAGGTGCAGCACGTCTCGAAGCGGTTCGGCAGCACCGTTGCGCTCGACGGGGTGTCGCTGACCGTGCGGGAGGGCGAGGTCGTCGGGTTCCTCGGGCCGAACGGCTCGGGGAAGACCACCACGATGCGCTCGATCATGGGCCTGATCTCGGTCGATGCCGGTGAGGTCCGCTGGAGGGGCGAGCCGGTCACCGTCGAGGTCCGGCACCGATTCGGCTACATGCCCGCCGAGCGCGGGATGTACCCGAAGATGCGGGTGCACGAGCAACTCGTCTACTTCGCCCGCCTCGCCGGACGGACCGCACCGGACGCGTCAGCGGCCGCTGATCGCTGGCTCGAACGCCTCGGGCTCACCGACCGAGCCGGCGACGAGGTGCAGGCGCTGTCGAGCGGCAACCAGCAACGCGTCCAGCTCGCGATCGCTCTCGTCCACGATCCCGAACTGCTCATTCTCGACGAACCGTTCTCCGGGCTCGACCCCATCGCCGTCGAGACGATGAAGGAGCTGTTGCTCGAACAGGTCGCTCGTGGCGTCGCCGTGCTGTTCAGCAGCCACCAACTCGACCTCGTGAGCGACATCTGCCGTGACGTGGTGATCGTCGACCGGGGCCGCATCGTGCTGGAGGGCGACGTCCACGAACTGCGGCGACAATCGCCGTTCCGCGACGTGATCGTCCGGTACGAGTCGAGCGATGAGCCCGAGCGCCTGCGGGTGCCCGCGTCGACCACGATCGACGAGGCCCTCGCGCAGCTGCCGACCGATCGGCCGATGGTCGACCTCAGCTTCGGTCCGCCGGAGCTGTCGGAGGTGTTCCTCCGTGCCGTCGGCCGGACCGAGGTCGACGCTACAGAGGAGGCGTCGTGAGCTCGTCGCCGATCATGCTCGCCGCGATGCGCGAGATCCGCACCCGGATGCGGCGACCGTCGTTCTTCGCGTTCACCGGCCTGCTCGTCGCGGCGATCCTCGCGTCGGGGATCCTCTTCCAGATCCTGAACGACGACTCCCGGCCGAGCTACGACGTCGGCACTGTGGGCGCGATCCCGGAGTTGTTCGAGCCCGCGGTCAAGGTGGCCGCCCAGCAGACCGACATCACGGTGAAGCTCGTGTCGTTCGACGATCCGGCCGCCGCCCAGCAGGCGCTGACCGCCGGCGACGTCGACGCCGTGGTCGATGGCGACGCCGAATCGGTCACGTGGAAGGGCGACGCGAGCGACACGCTCGGGCGGGTGCTCGACCAGTCGTGGCGCACCGCCCAGGCGGCCGAGGCTGCGACGGCTGCCGGTCTCGACGACGCCCAGGTCGCGGCGGTCCTCGACCCACCGTCGCTGGAGTCGGAGGTGATCGACCCCGACGACGAACCGGGCATCGGCACGCTCGTGGGGTTCGTGAGCGCCATCTTGCTGTTCATCTCGATCACGACGTTCGGCAGCTACGTGCTGACCGGCGTGGTGGAGGAGAAGAGCACGGGCGTTGTCGAGGTGCTCCTGTCGCACGTCCGCGCCCACCAACTCCTCGGCGGTAAGGTGCTCGGCGTCGGGGCCGTCGCGCTCACCCAGTTCGCAGCGGCCATCGTGGCCGGCCTCGTGTCGCTCGCGATCTCCGGCGTCGACGTGCCGTCCGAGCTCTGGGTCGGACTGCCGGCCACGATCGGTTGGTTCATCGGCGGGTTCCTCCTCTACAGCACGCTGTACGCGCTCGCAGGGTCGTTCGTGTCGCGGGTGGAGGACGCCCAGAGCGCCGCTGCTCCCATCTCGATGGCGTTCACCCTCGGCTACGTACTCGTGTTCACGTTCGGGGCCGACCCGGAGGGGATGCCAGCGCGCATCCTGTCGATCCTGCCGCCGTTCGCTCCGCTGCTGATGCCGCTGCGGATGGTCACCGGCGCGGCCTCGGTCGTCGAGATCGTCGTGGCCGCAGTGCTGCTGGTGCTCGCCGTGTGGGCGATGGTCCGTCTCGCCGGCTCGGTCTACTCGCGCACCTTGCTCCACCGCGGCAGCCGCCTCACCTGGCGCCAAGCCCTCCGCCGCCCATCCACCAGCTGACCGCCCGACGCCACGTCGAACCCCGTGCGTTTGGGGACGGGGCCAGAACGCACGGGGTGTGCGTTTGGGGTCGGGGCCAGAACGAATGGGGTCGCCGGAACTGGTACGGGGACCGGTGCACGGCGTCCCGTAGCCTGCCTGCCGTGACGAACGACGTGATCAGGATCGGGGTGCTCGGCTGCGGCAACGTCGGAGGGTCGTTCGTCGAGCTCGTGCGGGCGCAGCAGCAGGTGGTCGAGCGCCGCACCGGGCTCCGCCTGGAGATCACCCGGGTCGCCGTGCGCAACCTGTCGGCCCAGCGCGACGTCGATGTCGACGAGACGATCCTCACCCGCGACGCCCACGGAGTGGTCAGCGATCCGGACGTCGATCTCGTCGTGGAGGCGATCGGCGGCATCGAACCCGCCCGCAGCCTGATCCTCGAGGCGCTCGCCGCCGGAAAGCCCGTCGTCACCGCCAACAAGGAGCTGCTGGCGAACGTCGGCGCCGAGCTCTACGCAGCGGCCGACACTGCCGGCAAGGACCTCCTGTTCGAGGCCGCGGTCGCCGGCGGGATCCCGATCATGCGGGCCCTGCGCGAGAGCCTCCACGGCGAGCCGGTGCGGCGCGTGCTCGGCATCATCAACGGCACCACGAACTTCATCCTCACCCGGATGACCGACGCCGTCGTCGCCGGCGGCGAGGCCGATTACTCCACCGCGCTCAGCGAGGCCCAGCAGCTCGGATACGCCGAGCGTGACCCGACGGCCGACGTCGAGGGCTTCGACGCCGGGGCGAAGGCGGCGATCATCGCCACCGTCGCGTTCGGGGCGAAGGTCGTGGCCGGCGACGTGTACCACGAGGGGATCAGCAAGATCACCGCCTCGGAGATCGCCATCGCCCATCGCCTCGGCTACGTCGTGAAGCTGCTCGGCATCATCGAGCGCACGGCCGACAGCGACGACATCAGCGTCCGCGTCCACCCCACGATGGTCCCGCGGAACCACCCGCTCGCCGCCGTGCGCGACAGCTTCAACGCCGTGTTCGTCGAGGGCGACTTCGTCGACTCGCTCATGTTCTACGGCCGTGGCGCCGGCGGGGCGCCGACGGCCAGCGCGGTGTTCGGTGACGTCGTCGACGCCGCCCTCAACCTGCGCTCCGGCACGCACGGCTCGCTCGGCACGCTCACGACGGCCACGGTCCGCCCGATCGACGAGACCCGCGCCGAGTACCTGCTCGGCCTCGACGTGGCCGATCGGCCCGGAGTGCTGCACGCCGTCACGGGCGTGTTCGCCGCCCACGACGTGTCGATCCGCGTCGCCGAGCAGGAGGGCAACGGCCCGGACGCCCGGCTCGTGTTCATCACCCACGAGGCCCGCGAATCCGACGTGCAGGCGACCGTGCGTGAGCTGCGCGAGCTCGACGTGGTCCGCAGCATCGGCGGCCTGCTGCGCGTGATCGGCGACTGACCGTGCGCTACGTGTCGACCCGCGGCGCGGCGCCGGTGCTCGGCTTCAGCGACGTGCTGCTCGCCGGGCTCGCCACCGACGGCGGCCTGTACGTGCCGGAGGCGTGGCCCGCCCTCGCGCCACCCGGCGTGAACCTCGACGGGCGCCCGCGCACGTACGTCGACCGCGCCGTGGAGGTGATGCTGCCCTTCGTCGAGCCCGACCTCGACGCCGACGCGTTGCGGGCGCTGTGCGAGCAGGCCTACTCGACGTTCCGCCACCCGGCGATCACGCCGCTCGTCCAGCTCGACCATCACCTCTGGGTGCAGGAGCTGTTCCACGGCCCGACGCTGGCGTTCAAGGACGTCGCCCTCCAGCTCGTCGGCGTGATGTTCGACAAGGTGCTCGGCGAGCGCGGCGAGCGGGTCACGATCGTCGGCGCGACGAGTGGCGACACCGGCTCGGCGGCGATCGACGCGGTGGCGGGCTGCGCACACGTCGACATCGTGATCCTTTACCCGCACGGCCGCACGAGCGACGTGCAGCGCCGGCAGATGACCACGGTCGACCAGCCGAACGCCCACGCCGTGGCGGTCGACGGCACGTTCGACGACTGCCAGGACCTCGTGAAGGCGATGTTCAACGACGCCGCGTTCCGCGAGCGCAACCGGCTGTCGGCGGTGAACTCGATCAACTGGGCGCGGGTGATGGCCCAGATCGTCTACTACGTCGTCGCCGCCGAGACGTTGGCCACCCCGGCCAACGGGCCGATCACGTTCAGCGTGCCGACCGGCAACTTCGGCAACGTGCTCGCCGGCTGGATCGCGCGCCAGATGGGCGCGCCGATCAGCGACTTCGTGATCGCCTCCAACACGAACGACATCCTCACCCGGTTCGTGGTCGACGGCGACATGTCGACGCGTGACGTGGTGCCGACGCTGAGCCCGTCGATGGACATCCAGGTGTCGTCGAACTTCGAGCGACTCCTGTTCGAGATGAACGGCCGCGACGGGGGGATGACCGCCGAGCAGCTCGGGCGGTTCCGGGCCACCGGACGCCTCGACATCGAGGGCGACCAGCGTGAGCGGTACATCGAGGGCACCTTCCGCGCCGCCGCGTTCGACGACGCGGCGACGACCGCGGAGATCCGTCGTGTCAGGGCCGAGACCGAGATGTTCCTCGACCCGCACTCGGCCACCGGCGTCGCTGCGGCTCGTAGGTTCCTCGGCGGTCGGCCGATCGTGTCGCTCGCCACCGCCCACCCGGCGAAGTTCCCCGACGCCGTCGAGGCAGCGACCGGCATCCGCCCGGCGCTGCCCGAGCACCTCGCCGATCTGCTCGAACGCCCCGAACGCACGCACCACGTCGCCAACGACCTCGACGCGGTGGAACAGTTGATCGAACAGCTGGTCGGTCGCTGACGTTGCATCGAACGGTGCCGAGTCGGTAATGTGATGGTCGCTCGGTTGCATCCGAGCCGCACCCCGAGTTCTCGGTCGTGTGCGAATTCCGTTCAGGGGATCGATCTTCGGGCGCGCCGATCAAGGTTTCGGACGTCCACCACCCTCCCTTGGAACTCCATCACTCGCGTGTTCGCTCCACACGACCGCGAGAAGAGAGGAACACCGTGGCCGCTGCGGCACTCGAACAATCGATTCTCGAATCGAAGGACAAAGACACCCTCTTGGAAATGGCCAAGGCACTGGGTGTCAAGGCAAGCGCCCGCCTGAAGAAGGGCGAGATCATCGACAAGATCCTCGACACGACCGGCTCGGGCCCGTCCAATGCGGCTCCCCCCGCCCCCGCTCCCGCTCCCGCTCCCGCTCGTGACACCCGTGCGTCGTCGAACGGCGCAGCAGTCGAGAGCTCCGGCGACCAGCCGACCGTGACGGATTCGCCGGATTCGACGGATGTGTCGGCGACCGCGCCGGCCGAGTCGAACGGTGCTCCGAGCACCACTGGGGCGACCGCCTCGCCAGCGGCTCCGAAGCCGGCGACCGACGGCCCTGTCCTCGGCGCCGACGGCGAGCCGCTCGCCGACTGGGAGATCGCACTGCTCAACCAGGGTGACGACGCTCAGGTCGCGTCGGCCGACACCACGCCGAGCGAGCCGGCGTCCACCGCTCGCAACGGCCAACGCAACGGCAACGATCGCAACCGCGGCAACGACCGCGGCGACAATCAGACCGGTGCGGCCCAGGCCGGCTCGGGCCAGAACGGCGCCCGCAACCGCGACGATGGCGGCAGCCAGAACCAGGCCAATCAGAACCAGGGCGGCGGCCAGAACCAGGGCAGCCAGAACCGCAACAACAACCCGGCGGCCCAGAACCGGAACAGCAACAACGAACAGGGCGCCGAGGGTGAGGGGAACAAGCGTCGCCGCCGGCGTCGCAAGGGCCGTGGCGGCCAGGAGGGCCCGCAGGGCGAGGACGCCGAGCTGCTCGAGAACAACGACCTGCAGTCGCAGCCGCTCGAAATGGTCGACGTCGAGGGCTACCTCGACATCCGCGACGAGGGCTACGGCTTCCTGCGGGTGAAGGGCTACCTGCCGAGCAAGGACGACGCCTACATCCCGCTGCGCCTCGCCCGCCAGTACGGCCTGCGCAAGGGCGACCACCTCACCGGCAAGGTCCGCCCCGCCGGCCGTAACGAGAAGAACCCAGGCCTGCTCGAGGTGTACACCGTCAACGGCGGCGATCCGGAGCTCGCCAAGCGCCGCCCGAACTTCGAAGACCTCACGGCGCTGTTCCCCGACCAGCGCCTGACGCTCGAGGACCCGAGCGATCCGACGAACATGACGGCGCGCATCATCGACCTCGTGTCGCCGATCGGCAAGGGCCAGCGCGGCATCATCGTGTCGCCGCCGAAGGCCGGCAAGACCACGGTGATGAAGACGATCGCCAAGTCGATCGAGCAGAACAACCCCGAGGTCGAGGTGATCGTGCTGCTCATCGACGAGCGGCCCGAAGAGGTCACCGACATGCGCCGCACGGTGAAGGGCGAGGTCATCTCCTCCACGTTCGACCGTCCGAGCGACGAGCACACCCATGTCGCCGAGATGACGATCGCCAAGGCCAAGCGCCGCGTCGAGGAGGGCAAGGACGTCGTCATCATGCTCGACGGCATCACGCGCCTCAGCCGCGCCTACAACCTCGCCGCCCCGGCGAGCGGCCGCATCCTGTCGGGCGGCATCGACGCCGGCGCGCTGTATCCGCCGAAGAAGTTCTTCGGTGCGGCCCGCAACGTCGAGGAGGGCGG